>JAUIHQ010000182.1 GCA_030432155.1 bacterium
GCGCCTGCTCGATTTCGGTGTTGGGCCCTTCCACCCATCCCTTGTTCGACGGACAATTGAACACCTCGGCCGAGGATCCCACGTAGGGATAAAGCTGAGAGGCCGCTTCCCCCCAATTCACCGGATCATTGCGGAACGGCAGGGTGTTTCCCGCATCCGCGAACAGGGCCGCGGCGCCGATGCTAATCTGGCGGACATTGTTCAGGCACTGGGTCCGCCGCCCCCGTTCGAGGACCGTGCCCACCACCGGGAACAGCAGCGCGGCGAGAATACCGATGATCGCAATCACTACCAGCAATTCGATCAGGGTAAAACCGCCTCCCGCTCTGTTTCGCGCCCCGTGCATAGGGTTCGAGCCTGCCATGTTCCTTCAGCCTTTTCAACCACCTCTCTTATCCGGTACAACCGTTTCCAGTGATTGGAAAAACCTTGAGGCGATTTTTCCAGGGATTGGAAAACAGGGGAACGGACTTTGAAATACGCGGATCGAGCACGGGAAATCATTGACATTGAAATCAAGGGGCTGGAGCTGGCCAGCCGCAACCTCGGCAAGGAATTCGGCCGGGTGGTGGACCTGATCCTCCAGGCCGTCGGGAACGGGAAGAAGATCATTGTCACCGGCGTCGGCAAGAACCTCCCGATCGGCCAGAAAATGGCCTCGACCCTCAGCAGCACCGGCAGCCCGGCCGTCTTCATGCATGCAACCGACGCCATGCACGGCGACCTCGGTATACTCAGCGACGGCGACGTGCTCATCGCCCTGAGCTACAGCGGCGAGTCGGAAGAGCTGATCAATCTCCTGCCGGTCATCAAGCGCAAGGAAGTCAAGATCGTCGCGATGACCGGATCCCGCGACAACACCCTCGCGAATCACGCGGATGAGGTGCTGCTGGTAACCGTGGAACGGGAAGCCTGTCCCTTCAACCTCGCCCCCACCGCCTCCACCACCGCCACCCTCGCCGTCGGCGACGCACTCGCCATGGTTCTCCTTGAAGCCCGGGGATTCAAACGCGAGGACTATGCCAAGCTCCATCCCGCGGGGGCGATCGGGAGAACCCTGCTGCTCCACGTCCGCGATATCATGCGGACCGCGGACCGTATTGCCCGTTGCAAACCGGGCGACAGCGTCAACGACGGCATCATGGCCATGACCGAGGCCCGTTCCGGGGCCATCGTCGTGGTGGACAACGATGACAAGGTGCTCGGTATCTTCACCGACGGCGATCTCCGGCGGCACATCACCGGCACCGACAATCTGCGGGACAAGAAAATGAAAGATGTCATGTCCCCCCGCCCGATCACGGTGGTCCAGGACCACCTGGCAGTGGATGTCCTCGCGATGTTCGAGAAACACAATGTCGACGACCTCGTCGTCGTCGACCAGGACGCCCGCCTCGTCGGCGTCGTCGATATCCAGGATCTGCCCAAATTGAAGATTATCTGACGCGGCGGGCGCGGGATGGTGCAGAGCCGATCCCCGCCCCCGAAGGGCGCGGTGGGTTGCCGGTTTTCACTCAGCGCGTACCTGTAATCGGAACCCTTACCCGGACACACTTCACCGACCCGCTTCGACGCCCCCCCGGGTAAGCCGATCGAGTACGTGTGGTCGATCAAGGATGGTGGTGGAACAGCCCGAATCCGGCAAGCCGTCCATCCCACCCCCGCATACCCAGGGCGAAACGCTCAGCGTTCATCGCCCTCCCCTTCATTCTTCTACTTGCTTCCCCGCCCCCGCCCCGCTATCGTGCGGGGTTTTGCAGTTATAACGTTTACGAGGCACGAATCTTATGGCGATGCTGATCACCAAGTTTCACAAACTCATCCAATCCAAGCTTCTCTGGATATCCTTCCTGGTCATCGTGGTATTCAGCTTTGTGATCTGGGGCACCCAGATGCCGGAGAACAGCGAACAACAGGCCATGTCGGCACCGGGCATGCTGGATGGCGAACCGGTGAAACCGGAAGTGTTTTCCCGGGCCCGGTTCAATACCTATCTCGGGCTGGTGATGGCCGTCGGCCGGGCGGTGCCGGTGAATGACGAGCTGAGCGAACAGCTGGATCATGCTGCGTGGCAGAGGATCGCCTCCCTTCGCGAAGCGGACAAGCTCGGTATCCAGGCCTCGGACCAGGAAGTGCTCGATGCCATCCGCTTCAACCCCATCTTCCAGGGTGAGCAGGGCCAGAACCAGTTTTCCAAGGCGAATTACGATGCCTTCGCCCAGCAGTTCCTGAACCGGATGGGCGCATCGAAACGCGACTTCGAGGAGCACATGCGGGAGGAAATCCGCATCCGCAAGCTGCAGGTCATCCTCGAACGGTCGCTGCTGGTCACCCCGATGGAGATACAGCGCACCTTCCACGCCCTCAGCGACACCTTCACCATCGAATATGTCCACCTGACCCCCGATCTCGTCGCCGACAATGTCGAAGTGACCGAGGAGGATGCGATGAAGGTGTTCGACGAAAACCCTTCATTCTTTGAGGTACCTGAAAAAGTCGATCTCAAGGTCGTCGCATTTGCCGCGGATGACTATCTCGCCGACATTGAGATCACCGATGCCGAAGTGCGGGAATATTACGACTTCAACCTCGACGAATTCGAACTTTCCGAGGAGGAGCAGGCAGCGATCGACGAGGCAGCGGATGAAGCGGCTGAAGACACGACCATGGTGTCGGATTCGGAGCCCGTTGAGGACGCGGACGCCGAGGAAGTCGAAGAGGCCGCAGTTGATATGGCGGACGCCGATGCCGAAGCTGAGGATGCGGAAGATGCCATGGCGGACGCAGAGCTGGATACCGACAGCGACCTTCCCCCGATGATCGATCAACCGTTCCTGTTGGATACAAACTTCGACTTCGAGGCCTCCACGCTCGCCGGCTACAAGCCGTTTGAGGATGTCGAAGATGAAATCCGGGCCACGCTGATCACCCGGGCGGCGGTCATGCGGGCGGCCGAGGCCGCCGACCAATACGTCAACGAACTTTCCCGCTCCAAGGAGTCGCGTGCAGACGCCCCCGGCATCCTGGCCGAACATTATGCGGCGGAATTACTCGATATCGAACCCATCACCCGTATGGAGGCCGTGGACGGCATTGATGCCGGCGAGGCCTTCAACGTGGCCGCGTTCAACCTGTCCGATGATCCGGACTACTACTTCAGCGATCCGGTGAGCGGGACCAATCATGTATATGTACTGATTCTCGAAGCGCGCATTCCCAAACGCATCCCCGAATTCGAAGAGATCAAGGAGGAGGCCACCGCCCTCGCCCGCGAGAATGCGGTCGTGGATGCCTTGAATGAATACGCCGAGGCCATGAAGGACGAAGCGCTTGCCGCCATGAAGGCCGGCACCGATTTTGATGCTTTCATGGAAACCTACGGACTCCCGGTCGACCGGCCCGAGCCCTTCAGCACCGCCGGAGCGGAAATCGACTCGGACTACGGCCCTGAATTGATCCGCGGGATCCTGACCCGGAATCCCGGGGAAATTTCGGATATCATTCCGGTGGAAGACGGGATCCTTCTCGCCTACATCAAGGAACGCCGGGCGGGCGACCCCATGACGTTCGATACGATTCGTCAGCAGATCGTGATGTCGATGCGGCGTCAGAACAGCCGGGTGCTGTTCAACAATTACCAGGACTACCTACTCGAAGAGGCGGACTTCACCCCTCGTGAGGAAATGATCGAACGCCTGGAGAACGAGGAAAACGGGGAAACGGACGCCGGGGACGCGTCCTGATGCCGGTTTCCGCGTGATGGAAGCACCGGATTCATCTCCGAACCCCGATTCCGCCCGGCGGCCCGGCTTTGTGGAGCGCCATGACCGCACCCTGCTCCTTCCGGCTCTTCTCGAGATCGCGTTCGGCCGCCTGTGCCTTCTTTTCTGGACCGCGATCGCACGGTTGACGTTCGTTATATACGGTGTACGCTGCGGACACGGTCTCCGCGTCGACGGCCGCATCCACGTTCGCTGTCAACGGCGCGGCTCGATCGTGCTCGGCAACAACGTCAGCATCTACTCCCGCTTCGGTGCGAATCTCGTGGGGCTCACCAACCGCACGGTCCTCCAGACAACCGACCAGGGACGCCTTTCCATCGGCGATGGAACCGGACTCTCCGGCGCAGTGCTTTCCGCCCGGACATCCATCACCATCGGCCGGCATGTCAACATCGGGGGAAACACACGAATCTTCGATCACGACTGGCACTCTCTGCAGCACCAGGACCGGCGGGACCGGCGTCGGGATGCCGCGGCCTGTGCCACCCGCCCCGTCGTCGTGGGTGATGACGTTCTGATCGGGACGAATGCCATCATCCTCAAGGGCGTCAACATCGGGGATCGCTGCGTGATCGGAGCGGGGTCGGTGGTGACGTTACGGGACATTCCGGCCGACTCGATCGCCGCCGGGAATCCCGCGCGGGTCATTCGTTCCGCTACCGCACAACACGACGCCGCGACATGAATGCGTCTCCGACAGACCACAGGCCCCGGTTTTCGGTTGTCACCCCCAGCTTCAACATGGCGGATCTTCTGCCCTGCTGCGCGGCGTCCATCATCGATCAGGAAGGGGTGGAGGTTGAACACATCATCATGGATGGTGGTTCGACCGACGGCACCGCGGCGTGGGCGGAAAAACAGACCGGTTCCACGTTCATCAGCGAGCCCGACGAGGGCATGTACGATGCCGTGAACAAGGGGTGGAACCGGGTCCGCGGCGACTTCGTTTCCTACCTCAATTGCGATGAACAATACCTTCCCGGTACGCTGAACAAGGTCGCGGAGTATTTCCGGAACAACCCGCAGGTTGACATCCTCTGGGGCAGCGCGCTGGTGATCCGTCCGGACGGCAAGGCCCTCGCGCACCGCAAGGCCTACCCCACCCGCCCTCTTTATATCCTGACCGACCATCTGAATGTGTTGACCTGCGGGATGTTCATGCGGCGGTCAGTTCTCGACCGGGGATTACGGTTCGACACCACCTTCCGTTCGCTTGGTGATGCCGATCTCGTGGTGCGAATTTTGCGCGACGGGTTTCGGCCGGGGTACATCCGGGATTATCTCGCAACCTTCGCATTTACCGGCAACAACCTCAGCGCCAACCCGGTTTCGATCGCCGAGCGGAAACGACTGCTCGCAACCGCCCCGGCCTGGGCCCGGGCCGTACGGCCGATTGTGACCGTGTACCGTCGATTGCAGAAACTTTGCTGGGGCGCCTACCGGTTCGGCGGACCGATCGACTATTCCATTTATATTCCCGGACAGCTCGGGTCCCGAGCCCACCTCACCGCCGATCACGCCACATACCGCTGGAACATCGAGAGCACGTGACGAATGCCCCGCATTCGGGTATAGTTTTGTATGGAGATTTCTCATGGAACTAGCTGACAAACGAATCGCCGTGACCGGAGGCGCCGGATTTCTCGGCGGATATATCGTCGAATACCTCAAGGATCGCGGATGCCGGGATGTATTTGTTCCCCGCAAGGACGACTATGACCTGACCACACCGGACGCGGTGCGGCGGATGTATGATGACGCCTCCCCCGAGCTGGTCATCCACCTCGCGGCGGTCGTCGGCGGCATCGGGGCCAACCGGGCCCACCCCGGGGAGTTCTATTACAAGAACCTGATCATGGGGGCGATGCTGATGGAGGAAGCCCGCCTGCGCCGCATTGAAAAATTCGTCGCCCTCGGTACGATTTGCGCCTACCCCAAATTCACGCCGGTCCCGTTCAAAGAGGAAGACCTCTGGGCCGGCTATCCCGAGGAGACCAATGCACCCTACGGGCTGGCCAAGAAGATGCTGCTGGTTCAGGCCCAGGCCTACCGCGCGGAGTACGGATTCAATGCCGTCTATCTTCTGCCGGTCAACCTCTACGGTCCCCGGGACAACTTCGACCCGTCTTCATCCCACGTGATTCCCGCCCTGATCAAGAAATGCATCGACGCCCGGAACGCCGGGGCCGAGGAAGTCGTGATCTGGGGAACCGGCGAAGCGTCCCGCGAATTCCTGTATGTAAAGGATGTGGCCGAAGGTGTGGTTCTGGCTGCGGAGCGCTACGAAGACCCTGATCCGGTCAACCTCGGCGCGGGTTTTGAAATCAAAATCAAGGACCTGGTGGCGCTGATCGTAGAGTTGACCGGATTCAAGGGACGGATCACCTACGACAAGACCAAGCCCGACGGCCAGCCCCGGCGCATGCTCGATACCTCACGGGCCGAGGGGCGATTCGGGTTCAAGGCCACCACCGATTTCCGCGAAGGCCTGAAAGCCACCATCGAATGGTACGAAAAGAACCCGGTCACCTGACCGGCGCGAAGATCATACCCTCGCGCTTGTCCGTCCCTGTCGTGCCGCTTCCCGCCTGATCTGTCCCATCGCGACGTCGCTTATGTTCAGGGTTGTCTTCACATGGAAAACCAAACCGATGGTACGGCTGATAAGTCAAAACCGCCTCTTGACCCGCAGAATGATCAGTCTCAAAGGACTCCAGATGAGACATCAAATGATCATGCGGATCCATCCGAACCGTCCGACAAGTCACGGATGGCTTCGATCAACGCCTGGGTGCCGTCGCGGCCCCGGCCGAGTGCGCTGGTCCGTTCATACAGCTCATAGGCCAGCGCGGTCCCGGGCAGCGACAACCCCAAGGCTTTTGATTCCTCCAGCGCGATGCCCAGATCCTTGATGAAATGCTCCACATAAAAACCGGGTGAATAGTCACCTTCGACGATCTTCGGTCCGAGCTTCTGGATCGACCAGCAGGCGGCCGCGCCCCGGGATACAATGCCGATGACCTCCTCGCGGTTCAGGCCGGCTTTTTCGGCATACAAAAGCGACTCACAAACCCCGATCATGGTGCCCGCGGCCAGGATCTGGTTGCACATCTTGGTGTGCTGACCCGACCCGATGGGGCCCATCCACTCGATGTCCCGACCGAACGTCTTGAGCAGGGGGAGAACCTTGTCGAATGCCGCCCGTTCACCGCCGGCCATGATGGCCAGCACACCTTCCTTGGCCCCGATCCAACCGCCGGACACCGGGGCGTCGATCAGCGTCGACCCATGCCGGTCAAGGCGATCATGGATCTTCAACACCAGCGACGGACGGGTGGTGGTCAGATCCACACAGATGCCGGGAACCTGCTCTGATGCGAGAACGCCCCGGTCACCGAGATAGATGGACTCCACGTCCTCGGGGAACCCGACCATGGAAAACAGAATGTCGCAGTTTGCGGCCACGGCGGCCGGATTCTCGGCCCAGGATGCACCTCGGTCCAGCAGCGGCGCAGCTTTCTCGCGGGTGCGGGAATAGACCGTCAACGCATGTCCGGCATCCATCAAATGCCCGGCCATCGGCATCCCCATGATCCCGGTACCGATCCAGCCAAGGTGCTGTGGTGCTGTCGTCATGTCCCGGCCGATCGATTGTTCTGATCATGCCATGCCGCGGAACGAATCGGCGACCCCGGATAACGTCGGTTGAGAACGTATGCGGCAGTGTAGGCAAGGCCAAGCAGCACAGCGATAAGACATGCGAAGTGAGACAATCCATGGATCCATACCGGCAGGTGAACACCCAAACCCGCCTGCAACCCCTGAAGCCCGACATGAGTCAGATTCAACATGCCCATCAGCATCGGGACAAACAGAACAAGACTGCCCAGCCACACCAACGTCCTGACATCACGTTCATTCACAAGGGTAAAGATAACGCGGATAACGAAGAGGAGCAAACCGAAGAATCACAAGAGAAAACCCAAAATCAGCATCTCTCTTCCTCATACCAAGGAGGAAACACCAAAAACTCAGGTTTCAGGTTTCAGGTCTG
>JAUIHQ010000183.1 GCA_030432155.1 bacterium
AAGATTGTGCGCGACGGGAAGACCGTCGCGACCTATTCATCCGAGATCGAGGCGGATGCCATGCAAATCCGCCCGGATCCGGATAATCTGCTGAAAAACCCCGGTTTCGAGATCGCCGGCTTCGGCTGGGACGGGAGACGAGTGAGTTCGACAACCGTGCCCGCCCATGAAGGGCAATTCGCCTATGAGGTCGTCGGAAGCTTCGATGAACCAAGCCGCATCCGCCAGAAAGTGACGCGCTCCGTCATCCAGCAGGGCGGTACACGCTACCGAGTGTCCGCCTGGTTGCGTATCAGCGACGGTGAAGGAAGCGCCACGGTGACGCTTCAATGCGGACAGGTCAACCGCCGCAACGGCACAAAGACGGTTGAAGAGGCCGGCCTTGAACCCGTGCCGCTCGAAGCGGGCATGTGGGTCCAGGTGGCTGGAGAATTGACGTTGCCGTGGGATCCCGAGAAATACGAATGGCTCCGCTGGGTGAACTATGATGTCCAGGCGAATGGAAACTTCGGTCGACTATATGTAGACGATTGTCGCTTGGAATGCATCGAGGACTGTGTCGGGCTGCCATCGGAAATCGAGCAATGAAGCTGCTATTCCTGAGCATCCTCGCCGCCCTGGTTCTGGTGTCGGTCTACATCCGGGTGTCCCAGCCGGAGCAGCAGACCGAGCGACCGATACTTCTGTGGCAGAGCGATCCCAACCCCCAACGATACGATCAGATCGACCTCTTTCATGCGTGGTTGATCAAGCACGGGCACGTTGACGAAAGGGGCCGGGCGGTGGTGGAGCTGCAACTCGACTCGGCGAATACCCAGAGCAAGCTGATCCAGGCCGTGTCCGGGGTGGGGGGAGACCTGATAGATGCGCCGATTCTGGCCTTTCAGCCCATGGGTGTCTTGACGGATCTCACGGATGTCGCCAGGGAGCGCGGATTTGGTCTCGAGCAGACCTATCCCGGGTTGAAAGACGTGCTGACAGTGGATGAAAAGCTCTACGGGTATCCCTGCAACGTCAATGTGGTCGGTCTATGGTGCAACGTCGAAACCTTCAAAACGTATGGTCTGGAAGCGCCGCCGGAAGTCTGGAGCCCGGAGATCTTTGAGCGGATCGGTCGTGCATTTACGGCACGCGCGAACGAGGGGAAGCCGCGTCAGGATGTCTTCTTCTGTGAGAATCCCTCCGGCGGCTGGATGGGAGAGCGCTGGATTGCCACCATGTACCGCAGCCGGGGGCTGGATGATTTCAACGAGACCCTCACGCGTTGTATTTTGAACGATGCCCGGTATGTGGAGGTGCTGCAGTATCTTTACAAATGGACCTTCGAAGATCACCTGTTCCCCTCGGCCGCGGAGGCCTCATCCATGAGTGCCGAGGCGGGGTACGGCGGAGAAAGCCTGCCGAACCTTCAAAACGGGAAATACGGCATGGTCATCATCGGCCGCTGGTGCCTGATCCGTCTGCGCCAATCCCCCGAGCCTCCCGTCCTCAGCCTGAGCCGTTTTCCCATGTGGGACTTCGAGAACATGGTGATCGGCGCCCGCAGCGCCACTCTGTATGCGGGTTCTGCGCATCCGCAATATGCCGAGCTGTTCTTCTCCTTCCTCGCCGACGAAGAATACAACGCGTACATTGTCAAAGGCGCTGACGGATTGCCGCCCAATCCGAAATATGCCTTCGGCAATCCCGAGTTTGAACGTCCTGCCGCCTATCCAAACGAGGGAGATACCAGCGCTGTTGAGTTGAACTGGGCGCGCAGCATTGCTCTCGCGGAACCATACAGCCCTTACTACAAGTCCGGCGGGGCAAACTGGAAAAAATACGGCATCGACATGCTGATGAATGATAAGGGCAGCGCCGCCGAGGCCGCCGAAGAGATCGAAAACCGGATAAACGCCGCCATTGAGCAGACCCTGAAAACCAACCCGGGATTGCGCCCCCGCTACGAAGAGGACCTGGCGCTGCAGGAAAAGATCGACGCCTACAAGGCCGAAGGCAGGAAGCTGCCTGCGGCCTGGATCAAGAACCCCTTTTACCTGAGCTACTACCGTACGAAGGGCATGTTGGAGGATTGAAACCGGCATGAGGATGAACAAGAAAGAGTTGAAAGACATCCTGGTCGGCGTGAGCTTCCTGACCCCCAACATTTGCGGATTCCTCGCATTTACGCTTATTCCGCTCCTGATCAGCCTGTACATGGCCTTCACGAACTGGAACCTGGAAACGCATAACATGTTCAAGGACAATCCCGTGACGTTCGTGGGCTTGGAAAACTTTCGGCAGCTTCTCAGCGAGAAGGATTTCTACAAGTACCTGGGTAATACCCTGTTCTTCATGATGCGCATTCCGATCGGAATCGCCGGCAGCCTCATCGCGGCCATTCTGCTGAGTTCCAACTTCCGGGGAGGGAACAAAAGGATCTGGCTGACCTCAGTTGCTACGATCATGTTGATTGTCGGTTGCGGCGCGATGGTGCTGGGCGGCATGGGGGCGACGGCGATGACCATTCTCATATGCGGGCTGTTCGGCGTTGTCATCGTCAGCGGCAGCCTTGGCGGGCAGACCGTCTATCGCACGCTCTTCTATTTTCCTCACTTCACCGCCGGCGTGGCGACCTTCATCCTCTGGAAGAAGTTATATAGTCCCGATACCGGTCCGATCAACTATGCCCTGACTCCATTGCTGAACACGATAGCGCCGGGTCTGGCCGCAATACCGCATAGCGGGGCGGTGGTGACGGCCGCGGGGATGACCCTGCTGATCGTCGGTATTTGCCTGTACGGGGTGTATCGCAATACCGCCCTCTGGCGCGATGGAGAGAGCGGAATCATCAGCCTGCTGATCGGTTCGGTCTTCCTGAGCCTCCCCCTGATCTACATGGCTCCGTGGACGCCCTTCCAAACGCTTCGCCATCTTGCATTCGTGCCTCCGGCCCTTGCCTGGGTCATGGTGGCCGTACGCCTCGGCAAAGGCCGCCGGCACCCATCCAATCCGGATGAGGGCCTTGCCGATGCCGTGATTATCTGCGGTGCGGTGATGGCCGGCTGCTTCATTCTGCTTGGCCTGTCCAGGGTCGTGTATGGGCTCCCGGAGATGGCCGCGGACGGGCTTGAGCCGCCGAAGTGGATCGCCGACTACCACTGGGCCAAGCCTTCGCTCATGATCATGGGGTTCTGGGCGGCCATTGGGTCGAACAACATGCTGCTCTATCTGGCGGGACTTTCCGGGGTCTCGCAGGAATTGTACGAGGCGGCGGACATCGATGGTGCCAGCGGGCTTCAGCGCTTCTGGCACGTCACCTGGCCTCAATTGGCAAACATTACGTTCTTCATTCTCATCATGGGGATTATCCACGGACTTCAAGGCGGGTTTGAAATGGCGCGAACCATGACCGAGGGCGGGCCTTTTCACGCTACGACCACGCTCAGCTATTACATTTACACCGAGGGCTTTGCCACCGGTCGCCTGGGGTATGCATCGGCGGTCTCCTGGGCGCTGTTCGCCCTGACCCTCAGCATTACGCTGTTCAACTGGAAGTTCGGGAACCGGTATACCAATGATTAAGAACAAGGCACACATGGGAAAGAGCGCGAAACTGCTGGCGCTGAATATAGTTCTGGCGGTGATCGCCACCTCCCTGATCCTGCCCTTTGTGTGGATGATCCTGACCAGTCTGAAGACGCTTGATGAGGTCGGGCTTCCGAGCTGGCTGCCGGCGACCTTCAAGTGGAGCAACTATGCTGATGTCTTTCGTATGAAAGAGATTCTTTTCTCTCGCTGGTACCTCAACAGCGTTTTCGTGGCCTCCTGGGTGACGTTTCTTCAGGTCTTCACCAGCAGTCTCGCGGCGTTCAGTTTCTCCCGGTTGCAATGGAAGGGCCGGGACCAGGTCTTTCTGCTCTATCTGGCCACCATGATGCTTCCCGGACTGGTCATGATGATCCCGAACTATCGCAACATGATCGCCCTCGGCCTTGTGGATACCTACGCCGGGCTCATTCTGCCCGCCGCATTTACCGCATTCGGGACCTTCCTGATGCGCCAGTTCATGATGAACATACCGAGGGCGCTCGATGAAGCGGCGAACATAGATGGAGCGAGCAAGTGGCAGCTCTACTGGGAAGTCATTCTCCCGCTGAGCCGGCCGGCCCTCGTGACCCTGACCATTTTTAGTTTCATGGGCAACTATCAGAATATGTTCTGGCCATTGGTCATGACCAAGACGCCCCACCGCTACACCCTGCCGATCGGCATGCTGTTCTTTGACAGCACCCAGGGCCAGCAGACCAACTATCTTATGGCCGCGGTTTCCATGTCCGTGATCCCGATGATCATCGTTTTCGTCTTCATGCAGAAACAACTCGTAAAGGGCATCATGCTCGGATCCGTGAAGGGCTGAGCAAACAACACGAAGGAACACGATAATGAAAAAGCTCATCACACTATGCGTTCTGGCGCTCACTGCGGTCGTCGTCATCGCGGACGATCAACCGGCGGAGGACGGGCAGGCAGAGATGAATATCCTGTTCATCGGCAACAGCTTCACCTTTTGGAATGACCTGCCGGACCTGGTAAAGGCCGTCTTTGAAGAGGGGCAGCCCGGCCTCACGGTGAACACGCGTCGAATCGTTTACGGCGGGCAGAACCTCTTCACACATTGGGCGTACTTTCAGTCACAGACCTTCCTTGAAATGGATACGGTGACCGACGAAACGATCAAGGATCGCCTTGCCCGGATTTCTGCATTCAACGAAATCAACGAGCTGCCTCAGGAGTACGTCGACTATCCCGAGTCCCTCGGGAAGAAGACCAGAATGCCGCCGCTTGATAATTTCAAGAGAATGCTGAACTGGGCCACGAAACAACACGAACAGCTACTCAAAAACAATCCTCGTACGAAATGGGATTACGTAGTGCTGCAAAGCTGGGATGACGAGCATGTCGATCTCGACAAGGGGTATGGGAAATGGGCAATGCAGTTTGCTGACGTGGCGGAGCAACACGGGACCAAGGTTGTTCTCTATATTACGGCGCCGTTCATTCAGAACGCCGAGCCCGTGGACGGACCGCAGAGGGTGAAGGAAGTCGACATCCGAAACCAAGTGGCGCGGCAACTGGCCGACAAGATCGATGCGTATGCCGTCGTCCCGGTGCCGATGGCGATCAACATGATCCAGCAGGGCGGTACCGACCTTACCTTCTGTTTTGTCAATAATTTCCATCCGAATCAGACCACGGGTTTCCTTACCGCGAATATGTTCTACGCCGCGTTCTTCAAGGAGAGCACCGAGGGTTTCGCCTTCGACACCGTTGTTTGCAACAAGGTCGATGACGAGGGCAAGGATCCGGATGGCGGTGACGCGAAGGTCGTGTTTGAAGGCGAGACCAAGGCTTATCTGCAGAAGATGGCGTTCGAGGCCGTGAAGGCGTTTGACCAGTCTCTCGCGTCGGAGGCAACCGGCGAGGACCATGAATGAGTCTGCTATGAAGTCACGTACCCGTCATTGTGAACTCATCATCACGGCATGGGCTCTCTTCAGCTTCGGCCTGGCGGCGTTTGCCGCCCCGGCAAAACCGAACGTGTTGTTTATTGCCGTGGATGACCTAAATGACTGGGTGGGCTGTTTCGGCGGCAACCCGCAGGTAAAGACGCCGAACCTCGACCGGCTCGCAGATGATGGCGGACTGGTGATGATGAACGCGTATGCTCCATCCACCGTCTGCGGTCCGTCACGTTCCTCCATCCTTACCGGAGCGCATTGCTACCGGACAGGCGTTTACGGGAACCAGAACAATCTCAAGAACGCGCCCAAAGCCAAGGATCTGGTCACCCTGCCGGAGTATTTCAGCCAACACGGCTACTACACCATCAGCATGGGGAAAATCTTTCATTCCCACCCGGTCCCCGGGAGTGAAGAGCGGGACGACGGTCAATGGGCATTCGATGAATGGCACAAATGGTTGGGGGGCGTCGGACCTGAGAGCGCAGAACGCCCGGTCAGCGGCATACCGAATCTTCCGGAGGAAACGGGATACCACCGAAAGGCCTTTGATTGGGGGCCGACCAAAGGAAATGACGAAAAGTTGATGAGGGATCATCGAACCGCCTCCTGGGCGGCCGACCAGTTGAACACCCGTGATTTCGACGGCAAACCATTCTTTATGGCCATTGGCTTCACGCAGCCCCATCTGCAGTGGTATCTGCCGCAAAAGTATTTTGACATGTACCCCCTGGATGACGTCGATCTGCCGAAGACGTTGGCCAACGACCGGGACGATATCATTGATGACAAGGGACGGCCTCTTTATCACACCAGCACGACCTGGGCGCGCATGGAGAAATACGGCAAACACAGGGAAGCGGTCCGCGCCTATCTCGCCGCGGTCACGTTTGTCGACGAGTGCATCGGTGTTCTGTTGGATGGTCTGGCCCGTAGTTCGTATGCCGACAACACAATCGTCGTTCTCTGGGGCGATCATGGCTGGAACCTGGGCGATCATACACTGTGGTGCAAACACAGCTGTTACGAAAGTTCGCTGCAGATTCCCCTGCTCGTCCGGGCGCCGGGCATCCAGGGTGGACAGCGGCGGTCGGCGTTGATCGAAACGATTGACGTCTACCCTTCCCTCTGCACGCTGGCGGGAATTCCACTACCCGAACATCTGGCGGGACAGAGCTTTGTCGAACTGATGCGGAATCCGGATACGAAATGGAAAGAGGCTGCTGTGAGCCGCTTCCGCAACGGGGACACGATCCGCACTGATGCGCTGCGTTACACGGAATATACCAATCCCAAAGGGAAACGGACATCACGCATGCTCTACGATCACAGTTCCGATCCACTGGAAAACCAGAATGTGGCGGAGAAACGAACCGACGAGAGTCAAACGCTGTCGAAACAGTTAAACCAGATTAAAGGCCGCGACGGGAAGCCTGGCGGAAAGTGATTACATCCGTATGATGGATTATCGTGTCATCTTAAGACGCGTGGGGCTGGCCTGGATTGGCTTTGGTCTGCTTGATATCGGGTTGATGATCTACTGCCTGATGCAGCGCCAGAACTATTCATCCAGCTTCAATCTCTTTGCTGTCATCCTGGGTCTGTTTTTATATCGAGGGAGCCTGGGAGCAACTACGCTGGTCACTTGGTTCTCCGCGTTCATGCTGATGCTGTTTGCCGGCGGACTGCTGCTGGCACCCCTGTTGCAACCCGTGGGGCTGCTGGTCAGCCTGATTCGCCTGCACCCCGGACAGTGTCTCCTGTTGGGAGTCTATTATGCAACGATGGTTGGCTTGCTGATCTGGACTTATCGGCAGATGCGTTCAATGCCGGTACTGGAAGCACGTCGGGAAAGTGGTCGTCGTACCGGCAGACCGCAGTCCGCGTTTCTGGCAGGTTTTCTACTGGTTGTACTCGTAGGCGTGCTGCTCAATGTCCTGCTTAAAGGTTCTGCAGGAACCAAAGCTGTGGAACTGGCGCGACAGAAACTGGGACCAGACTATCAATATGCCATTCAGTCGATCCGTGTGAGCGGAAAAGCACACAGTGGTGTTGTCGCCGCTTACAATGCGCAGGAGGTCAAGTATGTTCCTGTGTTCTGGAACGAGTGAAATAAGCCATCAGACTTTAATCTACTTCCGTCCCGCGTCAGTTCTCGTTATTCACTTCCAGTTCGAGATAGCCTTTGCGGTCGATGAAGACTTTGTAGAGGCTGTGGGCGCCGTGCCAGCTGGGGAGTCCGCTGCGGACCGTCAGACATTGATCGTGAGTGCCATCGATTTCCAGAGTTCGACTGCCGCACAGATCGACGCGGGCTTCAATC
>JAUIHQ010000184.1 GCA_030432155.1 bacterium
ACGATGATGTCGTGGCCATGGTCGAAGCCGGCGCCACCCGTGTGGGGTCGTCGAGCGGTATCCGAATCATGGAAGAAGCAGGGGCGAGAGCCGAAGGGCGCGCCTATACCGGACCCGCAAAGAAACAGGATTACTGACCGTCGGTCCTTCGGAAGCGGAACGCTTCCGGCCGCCGGTCTTATCGGAACAGGAGGAAACAACATGTCGGAACTGCGTTGCTATGTGTTTCTCGACAATCTGCAGCCCCAATTCGCGTCCTTTCTCGCCACCGTCGCGCAGGGCTTTCTGCCCAAGAACGGACAGGCCGCGCTCTTTGTGGAAATATCGCCCGGTGTGGATGTGATGCGGGTGACCGACGTCGCGCTGAAAGCCACCGATGTCGCCCCCGGCATGATGATTATTGAGCGCCTGTACGGGATGCTGGAAATTCATTCCGATTCCCAGGCGGATGTACGCCAGGCCGGCGCGGCCATTCTCGAAGCGCTGGAGCTCAAGGAGGAAGACCGGATCAAGCCGACACTCTGCTCGAGCCAGATCATCCGGAACATCTCCGACTACCAGACCCAGCTCATCAACCGCACCCGCCACGGCAACATGATCCAGCCCGGTCACTCGCTGTACGTGCTGGAAGTCGCCCCCGCCGGCTACGCCGCCATCGCAGCCAATGAGGCGGAAAAGGCGGCCAACATCAACATTCTGGAAGTACGCGCATTCGGCAGTTTCGGCCGGGTCTATCTCGGCGGCGAAGAGCGCGACATCGATGTCGGATACCGGGCCGCCGAACAGGCGATCCTCGACATCACCGGACGTGAGGAATCGAAGCGCCGCTGATCGGCGCGTCACCATCGCAACACCAACAAGAAACGGAGACAGTATCATGACAGAAGCACTCGGCATGATTGAGACACGGTCGTTCCCGGCCGTCGTGGAAGCCGCGGATGCCGCGGTCAAGGCTGCCAAGGTCGAACTCGTATCCTACGAGAAAACCGGCGGAGGTTTCACCTCGGTGATCGTTCGCGGCGATGTCGCGGCGGTCAAAGCCGCGGTTGACGCCGCTACCATCGCCGCCGGACGGATCGGCGAAGTGGTCGCCACGCACGTCATCGCACGCCCGCATACCAATGTGGACGGCGTGATGCCGCTGGGCCGCGCCCCCGAAGCGAAGAAGAAATAACCGTTCACCGCTGCGGTTGTGCCGCAGCGGGGAGATACGCTTATGCAGCTTGCCAACGTTGTCGGCACGGTTGTCTCGACGCGCAAGGAAGAGAGTCTCGCCGGCCTGAAATTTCTGGTCGTGCGTCCGCTGGACGCATCCGGGAAAGAAACCGGCGCCCAGCTCGTGGCCGCGGACGCGGTCGGGGCGGGGCCGGACGAGGTGGTGCTTATCGCCTCGGGCAGCTCGGCACGGCAGACCGTACAGACCGATAAACGTCCGGTCGATACCGTGATCCTTGCCATCGTCGACAGTTGGGATGTCGGCGGGAAAACGCAGTACAAGAAATAGGCCCGCCGGGGTCCGGGCCGGCCCGAACGCCGGACCCCGCGGAGGAATGAGGTTGGATGGCCCGATTAACCGACCAGGATATTGAAGCGATCGCCAGGCGGATTGTCTCCGATCTGAACGGAGCCCCTCCCCCGCCCGCCGGTGCCGCACCGGCCGAACAGGGCATGGGAATCTACCCGACGGTCGATGAAGCCGTCGCCGCCGCCCGCCAGGCTCAGCCTGCCTTTGTCGCACTCCCGCTTGAAACGCGCGGCGCCATCATCGCCGCGATCCGGCGGGAAATGCTGGAGAACGCCGCCCCTCTTGCCAAGGCGGCGCACGAGGAAACGGGTCTCGGCCGGTTCGAGGACAAGATCACCAAGAACATCCTCGTCACCGAGAAGACTCCAGGGCTCGAGGATCTGTATCCGGAATGCCGGACCGGCGATCACGGTCTCACCCTGCTTGAACCCGCACCGTTCGGCGTGATCGGAGCCATCACACCCTGCACAAACCCGACCTCGACCATCATCTGCAACACCATCGGCATGATCGCGGCCGGAAATGCCGTCGTGTTCAATGTGCATCCCGCGGCGAAAAATTGTTCGATGCAGACGGTTGCCCTCCTGAACAAGGTCATAACCGAAAATGGCGGGCCGGCCAACGTCATCACCTGCATTTCCAACCCCACGGTGGAAAGCGCGGGGGCGCTGATGAAGCACCCCAACATCCGCATCATCGTGGTTACCGGCGGCGGCGGCGTGGTCAAGGCGGCCATGGCTTCCGGAAAGCGCGCGATTTGCGCGGGACCCGGCAATCCTCCGGTGGTGGTGGATGAAACCGCGGATATCGAACGGGCGGGCCGCGATATCGTGCTCGGCGCCTCCACCGACAACAACATCATCTGCGCCGACGAGAAGCAGGTGCTGGCGGTGGCGTCCATTGCCGACGACCTGATCAAGGCCATGACCCGCAACAACGCCGTCCTCATCGACAAATCCAAGCTGGGCGCCCTTGAAAAAGTCATGTTTACCGAGATGCACGGCCCCCGGAAGCAGGCGCACATCAACCGCGACCTGATCGGCAAGAATGCGGACGTGATTCTCAGCCGTCTCGGGATCAATGTTCCCAGCTCGATCCGTCTCGGTGTGGTGGAAGTGGACGAAGACCATCCTTTGCTGTGGACCGAGCAGATGATGCCGATCCTCCCGGTCTGCCGGGTACCCGATGCCGCCTATGCCATCGATCTCGCGGTCAAAACAGAGAGCGGGAACCGGCACACCGCGGTCATGCATTCCCGCAACATCGACAATCTCCATACGATGGCGAAGAAATGCGATTGCAGTATTTTCGTGAAAAACGGTCGATCCCAGGCCGGACTCGGACTGGATGGTGAAGGACATTGTTCCTTCACCATCGCCAGTCCCACCGGCGAAGGACTCACCGGCCCCCGGACCTTTTCGAGATTCCGCCGCTGCGTACTGGTGGATCACTTCAGGATTACCTAATGAAGAAATTTCCCGCGGTGGCGGTATTGGAGTTCAATGACATTCCAACCGGCATCCACACAACCGACATCATGCTGAAGAAAGCGCCGATCGCGTTTCTACGCAGCGGGACCATCACCCGCGGCCGCTATCTCACCATGATTGGCGGCACCACCGCGTCAGTCGAGGAGTCGTGGCAGGACGGGCAGTTTCACGGCGGCGAGGCGGTGCGGGACCATGTCTTCCTTCCCGATGTCCATCCCAACGTACTCGACGGGCTGTTCGGGAAACGGAACATCGAGGGCGGCGGCCGTTCGCTTTCGGTGCTTGAGATCCCGTCCATCGCGACTTGTATCCGGGCGGCCGAAGTCGCCCTCAAGGGCACCACGGTCAACCTGATCGAGATCCGCCTCGGGGACAGCGGTTTGTCCGGGAAAGGGGTCTGCATGTTTGAGGGCGAACTGTACGATATCGAGGCCGCCATGGATATCGCCTGTACCTGGGTCGAACGCTGCGGCCGTGATTCCAGGCTCAAGATTCTAACCCGACCGCATGAGGCCTTGATTGAGCAGCTCCGCGGCAGCACCCTGTTCTCGGCCAACCGGGGCATCGAGTTGGAGGGAGAAATCGTCGAATGCTGATCGGACGCGTCATTGGTGAAGTGGTCACCTGCGTGGCATACGAAGGCCTGACCGGTGTCCCCTTCCTTCTCGTCCAGCCGCTGGACAAGGAAGGGAATGACAAGGGAACCGCCGTCGTGGCCGCGGATTCAACCCGCATGGCCGGGCCCGGAGAAAAGGTATACTACGAAGGCGGACGTGAAGCCGCCCTGACCCTTGACCCGTGGTTCGTTCCCATCGACCATGCGATTGTCGGCATCATCGATGACGTCCACCTCGACGACGGAGGCGGTTCATGATCATCGGCCGGGTCAGCGGGCAGATTCATGCCACGATCCAGCATCCCTTTTATGGACAACGCCGATTGCTGGTGGTGGACAAGCTGGACAGCGGGGGCCGTACGGACGGTAGCTACCTTGTGGCCGTGGATACCGTTGATGCCGGCCCGGGCGATACAGTTCTCGTACTCGACGAGGGTAATGGCGCCCGGCAGGTTCTCGAATCCTCCGATGGTCCGGTCCGGTCGGTGATCGTGGGCATTATCGATGAAATCGATGCGAAAGGCCTGGCATCCTGATGGCGCTCCGCCGCCCAGCGTTCGACATCGCCTTCCCATCCAACCCCCGGGGTGAATCATGAAAGTGGTCCTCATTGTCCTCGATTCCGTCGGTATCGGGTATGCACCGGATGCCTCTGACTATGGTGATGAAGGGGCGGCCACACTCCCCCATATCGGCAAGGCGGTGGATGGGTTCATGCTCCCGGTTCTGCAACGGCTGGGCCTCGGCAATATTCCGTCGCTGATAAAGGGATCGCCGGCCATTGAGGGCGTACCCGCAGTTGAGGCGCCGGAAGCATCCTTCGGCGCCATGCAGGAAGTATCGCAGGGGAAGGATACGATTACCGGACACTGGGAACTCGCCGGTCTTGAGCTGAATCCAGGGTTCCACCTGTTTCCTCCGGGCCCCCCGAGCTTTCCCGGTGACCTCCTGGAGAGATTCGCCCGTGAAACCGGCCGGGGGATTCTCGGCAACAAAGCGGCGAGTGGAACCGTGATCATCGACGAGCTGGGCGAACAGCACATGAAGGACGGTAGCTGGATCGTGTATACCAGTGCCGACTCGGTGTTTCAAATCGCCGCCCATACCGGCATCATCCCGATTGAGGAGCAATACCGGGCATGCGAGATCGCCCGGAAGCTGTGTGATCCGCTACGGGTTGGCCGGGTCATCGCCCGGCCATTCACCGGAGAACCTGGACAATTCAGCCGAACCGAACAACGTCGGGACTACGCCTTCCAACCGGATGAAAAAACCATTCTGGAACGCCTGCATGAAGCCGGCGTACCTGTCTACGCAGTCGGCAAGATCGAGGATATTTTTGCCCACCGGGGGATTACCGAATCCGATCATACCGGAAACAACCAGGCATCGCAGGGCGCGGTTGAGGCATTCATGAAGCGGGACGGAGACGGTTTTATCTTCGCCAACTTCATCGACTTCGACATGCTGTACGGCCACCGCCGCGACCCCCACGGCTACGCGGACAGCCTGAAACAGACCGACACATGGCTCGAAAGCTTCCTGCCCATGCTCAAACCGGACGATATTCTGATCATCACCGCCGATCACGGGAATGACCCGACCTACAAAGGCTCGGACCATACCCGGGAAATGGTTCCCCTGCTCGTGGTTCAACCAGGACGGAAGAGCCGCAGTCTCTGTATCCGCCGCGGGTACTATGACGTTGCTCAGTCCATCGCCACGGCATTCGACATCGAACCCCTGCCCCGCGGAACCAGCTTTCTTTCCCATTCAACCTGAGGACGACGCGATGAGTTTCATACCGCAGTGGATCATTGAGAAAAAACGAGACGGCTTGATCCTGGCCGAAGATGAGATCCGGGAGTTCATCAACGGTTATACCCGGGGTTCCATTCCGGACTACCAAATGGCCGCCCTCGCCATGGCGATCTATTTCCAGGGGATGTCACCGGAAGAAGTCTCGGTCCTCGTCGATGCCATGATGCGCTCGGGAGATATTGTCGATAGTTCCGCGATCACCCGGCCCAAGGCGGACAAGCATTCCACCGGGGGAATCGGCGACAAGGTGTCCCTGATTCTCGCCCCGCTTGCCGCGTTGAACGGCATGGCGGTCCCGAGGATATCAGGACGGGGGCTCGGCATCACCGGGGGTACGCTCGACAAACTTGAATCGATCCCCGGCTACCGCACAGACCTGGAAGAATCGGCGTTTCTGAAAGTGGTCGACGAGGTCGGGTGTTCGATCATCGGGCAGACCGCGACCCTCGCCCCGGCCGACAAAAAGCTGTACGGGCTCCGCGATGTGACCGGAACCGTGCCGTCCATCCCCCTGATCACCGCCAGCATCATGTGCAAGAAGATGGCCGAGGGAATCGATGCCCTTGTCCTCGACGTAAAATGCGGCGCCGGCGCCTTCATGAAAACACCGGAGCAGGCTGCGGAGCTTGCCCGCAGCATGGTGCGCGTGGGTCAGGCGATGGGTAAGAAGATATCCGCCCTGATCACCGATATGGAGCAACCGCTGGGACGATGCATCGGAAATGCGACCGAGGTACGCGAATCGATCGATACGCTGAAAGGCGAGGGTCCCGAGGACCTTACCCGGCTGACCCTGGAATTGACCGCGGAAATGGCCGAACTGACCGGGACCGGCCTCGGTTCCCGGGAGAAAACCATCGCCAAAATGCGGGAAGACCTCAGCAGCGGGAAAGCATTGAACGTATTCCGTGATATGGTGGCCGCACAGGGCGGGGATACCGGCGTCATCGACGACCCGGGTACGCTGCCGGCCGCCTCCATTGAGCATCCCCTGCCCTCTCCCGGGGATGGTTGGGTTTCATCCGTCAACGCCAACAAAATCGGCCGGGCGGTCCTGATGCTGGGCGGCGGACGCTCACGGGCGGAAGACGGTGTTGATCATGCCGTGGGCATTACCGGCCTTGTTCAGGCCGGCGAACAGGTGGCCAAAGGCGGGCCGATGTTGACTCTGCACGCGAACGATCGTGAACGGCTCGCAAAAGCCATCGAGCTGCTGGACGGAGCCGTAGCGATCTCACCTCACCAGGAAAAGCCTCGAAAACAGATTCTCGACCGCATTTCGTCGATCACAGAGGAGACCTGATCATGCTGGATCTTTCACGTCTCACCGAAGCTGCAAGCTATATCGAACGCGAGCTTGATGGTTTCCTGCCGGCATGCGGCCTGATTCTCGGTTCAGGCTGGAGCGACGTGGCGGATGCCTTTGAAATCCGCAACGTGATTTCCTATGACGACATTCCGGGCCTCGGCGCCACCGGGGTCGTCGGCCATGCCGGCCGCCTGGTCGCCGGAGAGCTTCACGGCGTCCCCTCCCTGGTATTCCAGGGGCGCCGCCACTACTACGAGGGTGAAGGATGGACGCCGGTCGCCATTCCGGTATTCACCATGATTCGGCTGAAGGTTCGTTACCTGCTGGCTACCAATGCAGCCGGAGGCTTGCGTGCTGATCTTCAACCCGGGCACCTGATGGTGATTCGCGATCACATCAACGGCATGGGTTCCAATCCGTTGATAGGGCCGCACATTGATGCGTTCGGCCCCCGGTTTCCCGATCTTTCGCACGCTTATGACCTCGAGTTGATCAAGGCTCTCAAGCAGGCAGCCCAGGCCAGTGGTCAGACCGTGGCCGATGGTGTCTATTATGCCGGCTCGGGCCCGTTTTACGAAACGCCGTCCGAGATCAAGGCCTACCGAACCCTGGGCGCCGACGCCGTGGGGATGTCGACTGTGCCGGAAGTCATGCTGGCGCATGCCGGCGGCATCCGTACCGCCGGACTATCCTGCATCACCAATCTCGCCGCCGGGATCAGTCCCACCCCGTTGAGTCACGAGGAGGTTACGGAAACAACCCGCCAATCCATGGCCCGGATGAAGGACCTTATCATCGCGTATTGGAAGGAGCTCTCCGATGTCATCACCTGATCCCGCCGAACTCGTCCGGACAGCCGCCGACGCCCTGAAACGGGCGTACGCGAGATACTCCGGTTTTCATGTCGGTGCCGCGATCCGCTGCGGCGACAAGGTCTATGCAGGATGCAATGTCGAAAATGCCTCGTACGGATTG
>JAUIHQ010000185.1 GCA_030432155.1 bacterium
GACCGGCTTCCCGCCCTCGTGCTGACCAACGGCACCGAGCCTTTGTTCAATCGGATGGATGAGCTGGAGCCCCTGCGGGCAAAACCGAATCCCGTTTCCTTCCGGGTCAGCATCGACGATCCTGACGAGGCATTGCACGATGCAGCACGGGGTGCGGGAAATTTCCGCCGGTCGCTCCGCGCGGTCGGCCTCCTGCAGCAAAGCGGCTTTGCGGTCTCCATTGCCCGGCAGATGAAGCCGGGCGAGAACACGCGTGAGGTTGAGGACGCCTTCCGGCGGCGCCTGGCCGGCGCCGGCGCCGATCCCGATGTGCCGTTTGTGGCGTTTCCCGATTTTATGACGCCCGGTTCCGACCCCGATGTTCCGGAAATTACCGAGTCCTGCATGACCACCTACCAGACTGCCGAGACCCGCTCGCGGTTCATGTGCGCCGACAGCAAGATGCTGGTCAAGCAGGGCGGCCGGGTCCGGGTGTATGCCTGCACCCTGGTGGATGACGACCCGGACTACGACCTCGGGGGGACGTTGACGGAAAGCATGAAATACCGGATTATGCTCAAACACCATCGCTGCTATGCTTGCTTCTCCACCGGGTGCAGCTGCAGCGAGCGATAAACGGCTGACTCGTCCGCATGAAATACAAAGATTATTACAAGTCGCTCGGAGTGGAGCGATCCGCCACCGACGACGAAATCAAGAAAGCCTACCGGAAACTTGCCCGGAAATATCACCCCGATGTGACAAAGGAGCCGGGGGCGGAAGACCGCTTTAAGGAAGTCACCGAGGCCTACGAGGTCCTGGGCGACCCGGAGAAGCGCAAACGGTATGATGAACTCGGATCGTCATGGAAATCCGGCCAGGATTTCCGTCCCCCGCCGGGTTGGCAGACCCGGCAGGAGTTCTACGGCGATCCCGGGGACCTCGGCGACTTTTCCGGTTCGTTCGGCGGCTTCAGCGATTTTTTCGAGGCGTTCTTCGGCGGCCAGGGCCGGCGGGCTTCAGGCACCCGATTCCGCAACCGCGGAGCGGACCATGAAGCGGAAATCGTTCTTTCCATTCGCGATCTGCTTCATCCCTCCCGCAAGAGCTTCAGCCTGCAGAGTACCGAGACGGATGCCCAGGGGCGTGTGCAGCGCGGCACCCGCCAGGTCCAGGTAACCATTCCCCCCGGAACAACCGAGGGATCCCGCATCCGCCTCGCCGGCCAGGGCGGAGAAGGGGCGGGCGGCGGTTCGCGCGGGGACCTGTTTCTCCGGGTCCGGATACAGCCGGACGATACCTATGCCGTGCAGGGCCATGATCTCGAAACCACGCTCCGGGTCACGCCATGGGAGGCCGCCCTGGGCGATAAAATCCCCCTGCCGCTTCCCGACGGAAATTCCGTACGCATCACGATTCCCCCCGGCACCCAGGGCGGGGCCGTCATGCGCCTCAAGGGGAAAGGGCTTCCCGCCAAACAAGGGGGGCATGGCGACCTGCGGGTGCGGATCCAGGTGGCCGTACCCACCCGGTTGACCGACCGGGAGCGGGAATTGATGGACATGCTGCGCCGCGAATCATCGTTTCAACCACGCCCCTGACATCGACATGGCACATCGATCCATCCGCGCAACGGAATCCAGCCCTGGGTCCTCGCCGCGCATCGTGGCCGTCGGGTTGGTTCATCCGGAAGCGGCCGAGGTTCTGACCCGATGCCTGGCTTCGATTCCGTTCACGTTTTTTACCGATCGCCACGACATGTATACCCATCTGCTGCACGAGCACGCAGACCTGGTCATCCTCGACACGTCCATCCCCGACACGGAGAACGCCGAATTTCAATCCTGCCTCAAGACGGTGTTTCCGAGCCTTCCGGTCAAATTTCTTCCCGCCGGCGGGACGGAACACTGGAGCGCATGGGCTGCAGGCCTTGCCGACCGCCTGCACGATCGTCCGCCCACGGCGGAGTTTCAGACCGCGGAGCTGTTATCCGCCGCCCGCCGGATGGCGGAACGCGGATACCGGTCGGAAAGCATTCGTGAAACCCTGCGGATTTTCCAGGAGAGCCTGTCCCGGTCGATACCCTGTCTCGCCTCCGCCATGGTGAGGGCAGGGGAGGATGCACCGCGTGTTTTTATGGAAGCTTCCGCACCGCTCTCGCCCGCCCGGGTTCGGGCCATACTTGAGCGCGCGGTCGCGTGCGCGCGGGAATTGGGAGGCAGCGGCTGGCCGGGGCCGGAGGACTATGAAGTTCTGGCCGAGGACATTGTCGAGGAAGATGACGGAGACGATGCGCCCGGTGATTACATCGCGATCCCGGCTGTGTTCGAAGAAGCCTTCCGGGGGTTGCTGGTTATCGCCGCACCGCCGCAAACGCAGTTTCAGCCGGCCCACCATGCCGCCATCCGCCCCTATGCCGCGTGTTTTCTGAATGTCGTGTCGGCGCTGGAGAAAATGCAGGAACATGCGGTCCATGATCCATTGACCGGATTGCTGAACCGGCGGGGCATGCAGCGGGAAGTGCTGCGGGCCTGGCAGTTTGCCGAACGATACCGTCAGCCGGTGGGGGTCGTGAGTATCGACATCGATCACTTCAAATCGGTCAATGACTCCTTCGGCCACCCCGTGGGGGATGCTGTTCTCCGGGAGGTCGCCACCCTGCTCTCCGGCGCGATTCGGGTCACCGATCTGCTCGGGCGTTTCGGAGGTGATGAATTGGTGCTCTTTCTGCCCCATACCGGCCCGGAGGACACCCGGCTCCTGGGGGACCGGCTTCGCAACCTGCTTCGGAATCACACGTTCTGCGAGAAGGTTGCGGACGTGAATATCACCGCTTCGTTCGGCATCGCTTCATGTGAACCGGCCGGGAAGCGCTTGTCCCACTCGGATTTCATGCGCCGGGCCGATCAGGCTCTCTACATGGCCAAAGCCCGGGGGCGCGACCGGATTGTCGAATGGGATAACGCCGATGACCCGGCATCCGATCGTCCCGGTGGGTCCGGCCATCCCGCCGGGCCGGGGGCTGATGATGCACGGCTGCGTAACCGCTCCGGCCGCGAGCCGGGGACGGTCCTCGTGGTGGATGACGAAGACATGGTGGCCCGCTTGCTCGAACGCATGCTGCAGCAGGAGGGGCATCATGTGATGACCGCAGGAACCAGCCGGGAGGCGCTGGCCGCGGCCCGTCAACCCGGTACGGCCGTGGATGTGGCGATGATCGACATCAACCTCGCCGGCGAGAGCGGGCTCGACCTGATGGCCAAGCTGCAGGACGTCGATGAACATATCGTGAACATCATCATTACCGGGCAGGCCACGGTCGACAACGCCATCGCCAGCGTCCGGGGCGGCGCGTATGATTTCATCGAGAAGCCCTTCGCGTCCGAGCACCTGCTTTCGACCGTACGCCGCGCGATGGAATTTCGCCGATTGCTCAAGGAGAACCTTCACTATCAGCTTCATCTTGAGGAAATGGTCCGGGCTAGAAGCGCCGACTTGTCCCGGGCCCTCCACCAGGTACGCGATTCCTATTCCTTCACGCTTGAGGCTCTCTCCGCCCTGCTGGATGCCCGCGAGCATGCCACCGGGCAGCACAGCGTCCGGGTGTCCTCGATGGCTCGCCTGCTTGCGGAGACGATGGGACTTCCCGGAAAAATGGTGGACGAGGTGGAGCATGGCGCACTCCTGCATGACATCGGCAAGATCGGCATACCCGACGCCATCCTTCTCAAGCCGGGTGCGCTGGATGAAAATGAGTGGATCATCATGAAAACCCACCCCGAGATCGGGTACAGGATTCTGAACGCGCGTCCCTATCTCGAACAGGTGGCCCGCATCGTGTATGAACATCAGGAACGATATGACGGTTCCGGCTATCCGCAGGGGCTGAAGGGGAACCGGATCTGCCTTGGGGCGAGAATTTTTGCCGTGGTGGACAGCTACGACGCCATCCGGTCCGAGCGTCCCTATGCCCCGGCCCGTCCCGCGGAGGTGGCGGTTGAGGAAATCCGCCGGCTGAGCGGGATCGCCTACGATCCCGATGTCGTTCAGGCGTTCCTGCAACGCTGGAAGGATCTGGAACGGATCGGAATGTGGGATGAAGCCGGACCGGCGCAGGGATAGATTGTTCGCTCAAAGACCGTTCAGGTCTTCCAGCGGCGTTCGGATGTGTTCGATGGATCCGTCCGTGTAGAGCACGTTGTAACTGCGGAAATGGGGGGCGCCGACATCAATCGATACCGCGGTCATTTCCACCAGCATCCATTGCCGGGCGCCTTCCCCGCCGACCAGATTTGCTTCGTTGAGCCGTGTATTCCAGACGTACGTCAGGCCGAGATCGCGAAGGGTGGGGTGAACCGCCGGGCATATACAGGCGCTTCCGTCCACCCCGTACTCTTCGAGTACGACCCGCAGGCTGTCGCTGTCGGTAAGGGGATCGTCGGGGAAGTACGCAAGACGGGGCAGGGCGCCTTTGTCCATTTCGTACAGCTCCAGCGCCTGATAGATCTCGCGAAGGTTATCCGTACACTGCACGGATTTGCGGACGGATTGAAGCGCGAGATAGATCACGATCACCGCCGCGGCGAACAACGTGAGAAGGAGCAGAAACTTTGTGTAGACCCGGCCGCTGCGGCTCCTGTTGTCCCGGATCATGGCATACCTCCGCTTCGAATCAGGCGGGCGAACGGCGCAGGCCATTCGGTGGATGGCGAGGAGAGCTGAAGTGTCCACCGAAGCTCGGCAATGAACTCCCGTTCGCGGCCGTCGAGCTTGTGCCGGATCGCGGCCACGAAATGGGCATCATTTCGAAGACGGGAGGGCATGTAGGCAATCCGGCTGCTGAATTCATCAACCGTGATATCGCCGGACAGGCAAAGGATGCAATCATGGATGGGGCCTTCCGGCGGTATCCTGTGCATGCTGAGAATGTTCAGGGCCTCCGTGCGGTCCCCGTTCAGGAGCAGAAGGATCAGGGCTTCCAGTTGGGCAAGTCCCGCCACCGATGGAGACGTGTCCGGATTGGAAAGAATGGCGCGGTAATATTCGACTGCCTGGGATGGACTGCCGGTGACGGTTTCGGTCCGTGCCAGGTCAAGCGTGGCCATGGCCGCGGTTCGCTGGTCGCCGATGGACTCGCTGTAGCGAATGGCGGAAAGCAGGTAATCCCGGGCGCTGGTCCAGTTGGCCGCGCTCATGGCCCGGCGGGCCATCCGGATATCATGCCACGCACCGGGGGCCTGGTTGGCGTCATCTGTTCCGACACCCGTGGTCAGGCGGGAGGCGAAATTGCGGAGATGGACCTGGGTCAACAGTTTCTCATACCGCACCGCCATCAGCTTCTCCCGGAAGAAATAACCCGCGGTGCCGGCGAGAGCGAGCATCACCACCGCCGCCGCCACAAACTGGTCGTAACGCCGGATGAGATACAGGACCTTCTCCCAGTAGGAAAACAACTTCGCATTCACATGCCGGCCGGCGAGGGCGCGCTCCAGGTCGTTGGCGAAGGCATCCGCATCCGAGTACCGGCGGTCGGGATCTTTCTCGATGGCCTTGAGAATGACCGCTTCGAGATCGGGCGAGATATCCCGGCGGTAGAAACGCGGCCGCCGAGGGTGTTCGCTTTTGACCGCTTCCAGAACATTCTTCACCGGGGATGAATGCTGGGCGGAGTAGGGTAGCGATCCGGTGAGAGCTTCATAGAGGACGATGCCCAGCGAGTAGATGTCGCTCTCTGGGCCGACCCGCTCGGCCCGGGCCTGCTCCGGCGACATGTAGAGCGGGGTGCCGGTCAATGCGCCCGACATGGTGCAGGAGGGCCAGTCAATCAGGGCCGCCACGCCGAAATCACTCAACAACGGTTCACCGAATTCATCGATCATGATGTTGGTCGGTTTTACATCGCGATGCACGATGTTCCGGGAATGGGCGTAGTGAAGCGCCCGGGCAATGCGGATGATGTTGCGGGTGATTTCCTCGATGGTCAGCGGGGTGACTTCGAGAAGGTCTTCCAGGGTCCGGTTCTGCCGGATCGGTTCCATGACGATGAAGTGATACGGGCCTTCCTGGCCGGTCGCATACACCTTCATAATGTTGGGATGCCGCCGGAGCTTCTTGGCCGCCTCCGCCTCGCGCCGGAACCGTTCGAGCATCGTCGGGGACACCCCCGGGCCTTCCTGGAAGATCTTGACCGCGACCTCGTGGCCCGTGGCATCACGGGCGAGGTAGACCGTGGCCATGGACCCGTGACCCAGGGTCTTATCCAGAATGTACTCTCCGATTTTGAATCCCTTGCCCGGGAATTTCGCTTCCGGAGATGCCCCTTCCTCCGCGCCCGGATGATCGGGATCGGAGGCGTGCTGACCTTCGCGGGTCATGGACGGGTTCGCATGTGACTCAGCTCTCGGGTTCGGCTCGTACCGCTTCGATAATTTCCACCGGCTCCACCGGAACATCGCGCATCATGGCCCGGACCCCGGTGGGGACGGCCTTGATGGCGTTCACGGTGTCCATGCCGTCGACGACCTTGCCGAAGACACAGTATCCCCAGCCGTCCTGGCCGGGATGGGTCAGGAAATCATTGTCTTTCACGTTGATGAAAAACTGAGCGGTGGCGCTGTGGGGATCGGATGTGCGGGCCATGGCGAGAGTCCCGGTCTCATTCTTCAGCCCGTTGGCCGCTTCATTTTTCACCGGGGCTCGGGTCGGTTTCTGACGCATGTCCGCGGTGAAGCCGCCGCCCTGGATCATGAAACCGTTGATCACGCGGTGGAAAATCGTGCCGTTGTAAAAGCCGTCATCCACATATTGAAGGAAGTTGGCAACCGTGTCGGGCGCTTTGTCCGGATACAGTTCGATGGTGATGTCGCCTTGGCTGGTTTTCAGCGTGACCATGGGGAGGGCTCCTTTTTCGGTTTGTTCGGGTTCATCCGGTTGATCGGGTTGTACGGCTTCGGTCACGGGCGGAGGAGGAATGGGCGGGGGAGGTGTTTCGGCAACCACATGAAATACTCCCAGTCCCGCGATTGCCATCAAGCCCGTCAGCCGTCGTATCATTTTGAATCCCTCCCGGTTACGTTTGTTGATTGTGGAAATGGTATCCTGCCCCGTGGGATGGAATCAAGCGTACGGTTTTCCGGCAAATCCGGTATGGCGAGCGCAACCGGATGGTTATCGGTGTGAGGGCCGCCATGCATCGGGAAAGACTTGGCCGACCGCGTTCAAGGCCGTAGGGTTCGGGCATGACCGAACCGTCCCCAGCAGCTCAACCCGCCGATGGTGAACCATCCGCCGCCGGCCAGCTTTCCCGCCCCGAACGACGGGCCCGGGCGGTGTGCGATGCCATGCGTACCCTGCTGCGCGATACCTATGCGCATCAATTCGGTGCGGCGGTTCCCCGGGCGGATGACGTCGAGCTGACCTTCCGGTTTGTCGCCCATCCCGCCGGAGACTGGACACTCCAGTTCGATCCCCCCGCCCTCGACCAGATCAACGATCAGTTGGCCGACCTGGAAGCGGGCCGTGACGTGTACCGCAAGGGGAGGGTCTATTGTTTCCGCTGCGAAACCAGCGACTGTGAACACACCCTCCCGGACACCCCTCTCTCGGTGTTCAGCGGGTATGACACCGCGGGCCGTCCTGAATGGAAGGAGCTGGGCCAGGTTCTCATTGAACTCCGGCATGAGCGGGTGGGCAGTCTGTATGAACCCCGCTC
>JAUIHQ010000186.1 GCA_030432155.1 bacterium
GCGGATCGCCCGATCGCATACGCCGCTGTCACCTTTCATGACGAGGACCGGTTCTTTGATGTATCCGACATGAGCCGAGACCTGTTTGAGCGGGCGATGAACATCAAACGGGCCGGCGATGAGTCACCCCTCGCGATCACCATCCACGCAATGTTTGACCGCCTGCGTATTCGGTCCGTTCCCGCTCAAACCAAACCCTATCGACCGCTGGCGGATGTGCTGGCCGATATTCCGCCGGTCGATCTGGAGAACATCCGGGGGACGATGGTCGGCTACTATACCCCGGATACCCTCCGCACAATTCAGGCCCCCGGATACCATCTACACTTCATCTCCGCCGACCGGCAAACCGGCGGCCATGTCCTCGACTTCCACATCACCGCCGGACGCATCATCTTCGACACCGGCGACCGTATCCAGGTGATCTTTCCGACCAACACCCTTGGCGCGATTGTGGAATAAAGAAAACAGACCCGTGTATCCGGGGCCCCGAACGCTTACGGTGAGGAGGAGGAGTGATTCTCCTCCCCCACGGTGGCGAAGGGACTCGCCGCCCTACCCGGTACAAAAAAGCACGCCCGCGGAGGGGCGTGCTTTTTCATTGAGTCTTGAATGATTTCTGTGGGTCAGGAATCGCTGCTCGGCTTGTCTTCGACCTGGGCGATCATCTTGTCGAACGTGGCCTTCTGATCGTCGCTGAGGACATCGCGCATTTTCGACATGTATTTCTTGCAGGACTCTTCGCTGCCCTCTTCCTTGCACTGTTTCTCGAGGTCGGCGATTTTGGCCTTCTGCTCATCGGACAGGCTCAGCTTGTCGAAGGTCGAAGCGCATTTCGCCATCTGGTCCGCATCGCAGCCCTTCTTGACCGCTTCCGCTTTCTTACCGCTCACCGGGCAGCAAGAACTGCCGGCCATTACGTTGTTGGCGGCAAGCACCATGCCACACGCAATCACCATCATCCAAAGATACTTCATTCCATCATCTCCTTTTACGTTTGTTTCCGGTCTCGGGCTCCTTGTGTTCTGCTTCAGACAGCTTTCCATACACCGGGGTTCATCTTTTTTCCACTTTTCTCGAGAGATTCACGAACGCAAACGCATGCTGGTTCCGATCATCGGCGGGGTGGCATTCCTCTGAATCCATCCGCCACGCCTCTTCGTCCCAGGCCGGAAACCGGGCATCGCCTTCCGTATCATCCTCCACCATCGTGAGATACATACAGTCCGCCCGGGGCATGAATGCCCGGTACACTGATTCGCCTCCGATGATCATGACCTCGGGTTCACCCCGGACCGCCTCCAGGGCCGCCTCGGGCGATTTCACCGTCTCCGCTCCCTCGGCGCGGTATTCCGCCTGCGATGTCAGCACGATATTCCGCCGGCCCGGAAGCGGCTTTCCGATCGACTCCCAGGTCTTCCGCCCCATCACCACCGGCTTGCCCATGGTCAGCTTTTTGAACCGCCGGAGATCGTCGGAAAGGCGCCACGGGAGACGGCCGTCACGACCGATCACCCGGTTCCGCCGACCAAGGGCCGCTATCAGGGAGACTCGCATACCGTTATACCGCAATGGGCGCCTTGATGGCGGGATGGCTCTGGTATCCCTCCAGCGTGAAGTCTTCATACCGGAAGGCAAACAGGTCATCGACGTCCGGGTTCAGTTTCATCACCGGACGGGGGAACGGTTCGCGCGAAAGCTGGAGATCGGTCTGCTCGAGGTGGTTCAGATACAAATGAGCATCACCAAGGGTATGAACAAATTCACCCGGCGCGAGATGGGTCACCTGGGCGATCATCAGGGTCAGCAGGGCGTAGGATGCGATGTTGAACGGCACCCCGAGGAATACATCCCCGCTGCGCTGGTACAACTGGCAGGACAGGCGGCCATCCGCAACATAGAATTGGAATAGGCAATGGCAGGGCGCGAGGGCCATCCGGTCGAGATCGGCCGGGTTCCACGCGCTGATCACCAGGCGGCGGGAGTCCGGATTCGACCGGATCTGATCGACCACCCATGAGATCTGGTCGATGGTTCGCCCGTCCGCCGCCGGCCATGACCGCCATTGATGCCCGTAGACCGGCCCGAGATCCCCGTTCTCATCCGCCCACTCATCCCAGATTGTCACCTTGTTCTCTCGCAGGTACCTGATGTTGGTATCGCCGCGTAGAAACCACAGCAGCTCGTGAATGATGGACCGGAAATGCAGCTTCTTGGTGGTCACCGCGGGAAAGCCGTCGGAAAGATCAAACCGCATCTGATGTCCGAATACACTCAGGGTGCCCGTCCCCGTGCGGTCGGTTTTCTTCACCCCGGCGGTCCGGACACGGCGCAGAAGATCGAGATAGGGTTGCATACCGCGAACCCTACCCGAGGGGCATCCGGTGACCAAAGAAAAAATGTAAGGGGAGACGTTCTTCCAACGACTGGAAAATGGAAAGCGGCTTTTTCCAGACATTGGAACATGGTATGGGAGCGAAATGACAAAGAGCGGAGACAAAGACAGCGGACACGAAACGAAGCCGGCCGAGACGCCCAGCCCCTGGGTCGCGAAAATGATCGACCGCGTCACCCCTTCCTGCCGGGAAGTCACCCGCCTGATATCCGAATCGTATGACCGCAACCTGACTCCGGTCGAGCGTGTGCAGTTGCGCCTGCACTACAAGATCTGCTCCCTCTGCATCCGCTACAAAGACCAGCTCGCCACGCTTCACAACGGCCTTGCCCACCACGACAAAGAAGCTGCCGAACACCGGCCCGAAACCCTGTCGCCCAAAGCCATGGAGCGGATCCGGCGGTGTTTGGATGAGAATCGCTAGTTAGGTTTCAGGTTTCGGGTGTCAGGTTTCAGGTTTCGGGTGTCAGGTTTCAGGTTTCAGGTCTCAGGTTTGCGGGAGTTTGCCCCTCCGGGCTTCTCTGTCTGCGCCGGAGGGGCAAGCTCCTGCTTGCCCGCAAACGTTTGAAAAACATATCTCCGGGCTGAATCGCGCACACATACAAGTTGATGGAGCCCCTGCAGCGGGTCGCCATCGGACGGCCCCTTGCCGCGCCCCACCCATCCTCCTCATAATCATCATCATAATCCTAATCGAATTCCCCTCCCCCGGAGGGGTGCCCGAAGGGCGGGGTGGGTATGCCGGTCATCCCCCACCCGCTCATTACCTCCCCTGATGCGCAAGGCATGAGATTGGCCGGGTTCGTCGGGGGCTGGAAAGCCCCCGTTCCGTTTGGGGTTGTGCCGATTCGTGCGATTCGTGGGCTGCTCCCGATCGTTGATCAGGGCGGGATGGTTATCAGGTTTCCAGCTCGCCCCGCTTCCGCCCCGGCACCGGGATCGCGGCGAGGAGCTTTTTGGTGTAGTCGTGGGACGGATTGTGCATGACGGTTTCGCAGGGACCGGTCTCGACGATCTTGCCGTAGTACATCACCGCCACCCGGTCGGCGATGTAACGCACAACGCTGAGATCGTGGGTGATGAAGAGATAACTCAACCCGTGGGATGCCCGCAGGTCGGACAGCAGGTTGATCACCTGGGCCTGGACCGATACATCGAGGGCGCTGACCGCCTCGTCGCAGATGATCAGCTTCGGCTTCATGGCAAGGGCGCGGGCGATGCCGATCCGCTGGCGCTGGCCTCCGGAGAATTCATGCGGATACCGGTGCAGGGCATCCCGGCCGAGGCCGACATCGCCGAGAATGTCCGCGGCCGCCTGTTCCCGCTCCCGCGCCGGGATCAACCCGTGTTCAAGCGGTCCCTCGGTGACGATATCCATGATCGTCATGCGGGGATTCAGCGACGCATAGGGATCCTGGAAGACAACCTGGACATGCCGGCGCAGGTCCGCGAGTTGGCGACCGCTCGCCTGGGTGATGTCGCGGCCGGCATACCGGATCGTCCCCTCCCGCGGGGTTTCGAGCCGCAGTATCGCCCGGGCCAGCGTGGACTTGCCGCAACCGGACTCCCCGACCAGGCCCAGCACCTCCCCCTCCCCTATGGAAAGGGATACGCCGTCCACCGCCCGGACATGACCGACGGTGCGGGAGATAACACCCCGGCGGATGGGAAACCAGACCCGCAGATCCTTCACGTCGAGGAGTGGATCAGACATGGCCATCCCCCTTCGTGTCTGTCATTCGTTGACGGGCGAGAAAACAGCGGGCGGTTCGACGATTGACCGCCTCAAGACCGGGATGCTCCTGACCGCAGCGGTCAAATGCATAAGGACAACGGTCTCGGAACCGGCATCCTCCGGGATAGGCCAGCGGCGATGGCACCTGGCCGGGAATGGCCTCCAGCCGCTCCCCCCGCCGGGCGAGGGCGGGGATCGATTTCAGCAGGGCCTCAGTGTACGGATGCCCCGGCCGGGAAAACACGTCATCACGCATCCCCTGCTCCACCACTTCGGAAGCATACATCACCATGACCCGGTCGCAGGTTTCCCAGACGATTCCCATGTCGTGGGTGATGAGCAGGACCGACATGTCGCGCGACTTCATATCCATCAGCAGGTCCAATACCTGGGCCTGGATCGTGACATCGAGTGCGGTCGTCGGTTCATCGGCAATCACCAGGTCCGGCTCAAGGATCAATGCGGTGGCAATCATGACTCGCTGACGCATGCCGCCGGACAACTGAAACGGATAGCTGTGCATCCGCTCCTCCGGCTCGGGTATGCCCACCCGGTCCAACCACTCCACACCCTTGCGCCAGGCTTCCTCTTTCGAGATGTCGTGGTGAAAGAGCTGGGTTTCCACGAGCTGGCTTCCGATCCGGTGCAACGGCGACAGCGCAGTCATCGGCTCCTGAAAGATAAATCCGATCCGTTTCCCGCGAATCTTGCGAAGGGCAGGCACCGGCAACTGCAGCAGATCCGCGCCTTCGAACAGAACCTGCCCGCCGTCGATGGATCCCGGCGGCTCGGGTATCAGCCGGACCAGGCTCATAGCCGACACGGATTTTCCGCAGCCCGATTCACCGACCAGGCCGACAACCTCCCCCCGCTTGATCGAGAAGGAAACATTGTCCACCGCCCGCACCACCCCGTCCTCGGTCTTGAAGGATACCGAAAGATCCCGGACATCGAGCAACGTCTTGTCATGGGATTCGCTCATCTCATCCCACCATCCGGCTGAAAGGTTTGGGGTCGTTGGCGTCGCGTACGCCTTCGCCGATGAACACGCCGAGAAGCATCACCACGAACAACGCCGCGGTCGGATACAGGATCAGCCACCACGCCCAGCGGAACGACTGGGCCTGGTGCAGCAGCTCGCCCCAGCTCGGGGTCGGAGGCGGCAAACCGAAACCGAGATAATCCAGCACCGCCAGCGCATCAATCGCCCCCACCAGGGAGAACGGGAAGAAGGTGATGATCGGCGCGAGGGCGTTGGGCAGAATGTGGCGGAGCATGATCTTGTGCGCGGGGATGCCGAGACACCGGGCGGATTCGACAAACGGGCGATGACGCAGGCGCAGGAACTCCGCCCGCATGTAGTAGGAAATGCCGATCCAGTTGAAGAGACCATAGCAGAACAGCAGAATCCCGAACCCGCGGCCATACACCGACCCGATGAGAATCATCACATACAGAAACGGGACCGCGCTCCAGATTTCGATCAGGCGCTGCCCCAGCATGTCGGTCCGGCCGCCGTAATATCCCTGGATGGCGCCGATCAACGTCCCGAGCAGCATTGTAACCGACACCAGAAGAAGCCCGAACGTCATGGAGATGCGCAACCCGTAGAGAATGCGGGCAAACACATCCCGGCCGGCGCTGTCGATCCCCATCCAATGCTTGCCGACGGGCGGATAGGGCCACTGGATATCATTCAAATCGGCTTCGACATCATGGGATACGCCGGCGATTTCGATGGGGTCCGGAGAAAACAGGGGTTCACGAAAACGGGTTTCGGCAAGCTGTCGCACCTGCGCCTGAACCTTCGCGGGCAGCTTCGCGAAACCGTCTCCGCCGTCGATCGTTTCCAGCGCATGGTTAAAGACAATCGAATAGGCACGCCCCACATCCACCTGCTCGCGAAAGGTGATCCGCACATCCTCCGGCGGGCGGCTGCGGGGACGGAAGCGCGACATCGAAAGCTCGGCGGACAGGGAGGGATTCGCGGCATGATTCAGCTCCATGCGGATTTCACCCGCTTCCCGGTTTTCAAACCGGGCCTCCATCGCGTCCCGGAACGCCTCATTGACCGGCCAGAAGATGCTGAGCTTGCTTCCGGTCACGCCTTCCTGCCCCGGGAAAAACGACTCCGCGGCAAGAGCCCGGGTAATCCGTCCCTCCCGGTCCACACTGATCGATGCCACACGCGGACGGGGCCGCAGCTTTACCGTCACCGATTCCTCATCCCGCAGGCTGTCGGGATCGAGAATCTCGTACGGGCCGTACGGGAACAGCGCAAAGACCATATGATTGCCGGACCCTTCGGCAAATCGCTCCGACCGGGCGATGGCCTTGTAGTCCGGACGGGTCTGAAGCCCGCTCCCGGTAAACGTGTCATCGGGATAATAGACAAGGAACGGGAAGTACATCCGGCCCTCCTGGATCACCAGCAGCGGACGGTTGTTGCAGATCAGCTCCGCCCCCAGGCTGAGAAGATACAGGCCCCCGAGCAGTACCAACGACCTGAATGCGCGCTTGTTGGCGCGAAATCGCCGCCAGCGTTTGCGGGCAACCGGGTTGAGGGTCCATCGTCGGGGAAATTTCATCATCGCCTATTTCTGAAAATTCACCCGGGGATCGATGAGTACATAGCAGAAATCCGAAAACACCCGGCCGAGCAGACCGAGAATCGCGGTGAGGGCGAGGATGCCCATGAAGACGGGATAGTCGCGGCCAATGATGGCTTCGAGGCTGAGCCGGCCCATCCCCGGAATCTCGAACAACTGTTCGATCACCACCGACCCCGCGAACATCACGGTAAGAATGCCGCCGAACCCGGTGGCGATCGGGATCAGTGAATTGCGCAGGGCATGACCCCAGATCGCCCGGCGGGCGGTACCGCCGCGGGCGAGTACCGTGCGGACGTAATCGCTGCCGACCTGGTCCATCAGCGAGTTCTTCATCAGGATGGTCAGCACCGCGAAGTTGCCGGCCACGTAACACAGGACGGGCAGGAACATGTGGTGCACCCGATCCATGACCTGTCCCCAGAACGAAAGCCGGGCGAAGTTGTCCGATTCAAATCCCGCCACCGGAAAGACATCCCAGAACCCCTCCACCGTTCCCGCAAACAGCATCTTCAACACCATCCCCAGGGTCAGGGGAAGCACGGCGTAGCCGGCGAACACGACAAGACTCGACAACATGTCGAATCGGCTTCCATGGCGCAGGGCTTTGGCGATCCCGAGAGGAATGCAGATCAGGTAGCTGAGCAGGAATCCGCTGATGCCGAAGATCAATGACACGGGAAAACGCTCGCGGATCAACTCCCAGGCCGTTTTGTTGGGAAACTTGTAGGAATCCATCCGCATCCCCATCCGGTCGCTCACCAGCCAGTTCCAGTACCGGACCGGCAGGGGTTTGTCGAAACCGTAGTAGGCCTTGATCTGTTCGCGATACTCGGGCGATATCGTGGCCGCATCCCCCGCCCCGGCCCCGCTTTCGCCCGAACCGAGGCCGCGCATCCGCATCAAGGCCTGTTCGACCGGTCCTCCGGGTACGAACTGAATCAGACC
>JAUIHQ010000187.1 GCA_030432155.1 bacterium
AATAATCATCCGCATCCGGGGGCAGATCCTTGGCGTCGGTGATCGACGGCGGAGGCTTGGCGTCGGCAAGGTCAATCTTGGTGGTTTCCGACTTTTTGGACCTGGAGTCGATGCGAAGCTTCTTCGACTGGGATTTTTCCTCGTTTTCGTCTTGTTTTTCTTTGCTGTCGTCAGCCATGAGTAAGACCTTTCATTGCTGAGATAAACATACGTGGCATTCATGTTCAGGTCAAAAGGAAAACCCTGGGGGCGAAGACGATGTGGGCTGGCGGGTTCCGTCGTGCTGGGGCTTCTCCTTGCCGGCGGGTGCGGAGAAGCCGAGCGGGATCCCCGCGACTATTTCATCGAACGTCAGGAAGAACGGCGGGATGAACAGAAAAGCCTGTGGCGGCAGCATGAAACGCCGCGCGACGGGGACTTGATCGAGATGGTCCGGGAGTCTGACGCCCCGGACGGAGGGGGCAGCATGGCAACCTGGATTGATCGTCATCTTGCGGGACTGAACGGTCAGATCCTCTTTCCCCGTTGGGACGTCACCCGCAAAGGGGCCACGACCTACGATGTGGCCTATCACTTTACCCTGATTGACAAGGAGAATGACATTCACGACCGAGGCATTACCTGGCAGGTTGACTCGTTGAACCGTTCCGTTCAGCCGCCTGAGCCTTTCATCAGTCGCAGGGTTGAAGATCTTTCCCGTATAGAATCACGGCAAACCCTGGAGCGTATCCGGCGTGAAGAAGACAGCCTCAAGTAGGGCGACGTCGCTTGCCGACCCGGATGCATTCGCCGGATCGCTGCTGGACTGGTTTCGGAAGAATGGCCGCCGCCTGCCCTGGCGCGTCCGCAGGAATCCCTACCGGGTCTGGATCTCCGAATTGATGCTTCAGCAGACGCGGGTAGAGACGGTGATCGATTATTACCCCAGGTTCCTGAAGACGTTTCCGACCGTGCGGGCGCTGGCGGATGCACCGCTGGATGATGTCCTCAAGGCATGGGAAGGACTTGGGTATTACCGGCGGGCTCGGCATGCGCACAAGGCCGCCCGCATGATTCGGGATGAGCGGGGAGGGCGATTCCCGTCTTCGTATGATGAGCTTCGCGGCCTTCCCGGTGTCGGTCCCTATACCGCGGCGGCGGTTGCTTCCATTGCCGGCGGCGAGCGCCGGGCCGTAGTCGATGGCAATGTGGAACGGGTTATGGCGCGGCTGACGATGCGCATGGAACCCGCCGGTTCATCATCCCTGAAACGGAAGGTCCAGTCGGATGTGGATGCGTTGATACCCGCGGACCATCCGGGGTTGTTCAATGAGGCGATGATGGAGCTCGGGGCGGTGATATGTATTCCGTCCAAACCCCGGTGTACATGGTGCCCGGTCGCGGCGTATTGCCGGGCCCGATCGGACGGGAAGACGGAAAGCATCCCGGTCAAGGCAGTCAAAAGGGCTATTCCCCACCGGCACGTCGGGGCCGGGATCATTGTGGATCGCCGGGGCCGGATACTCATCGCCCGGCGAAAGGAAACCTCCATGCTGGGCGGCTTGTGGGAGTTCCCCGGGGGAGGGGTGGAAGCCGGCGAGAGTGTGGAGGATTGCATCCGGCGCGAGCTGCAGGAGGAACTGGGGCTGGATGTCCGAGTCGGTCCCCGCCTGATCACGGTGCCGCATGCCTTCAGTCACTTCACCATGGATCTGCACGCTCACTGGGTGCGGATCAACCGCGGCAAACCGCGTGCTCTTCATTGTGACGGCTTCAAATGGGTAACGCTGGATACCATCAGCCAACACGCAATGCCCAAAGCCGACCTGGTGATCCTGGAAAAACTGAGGTCCGGGAGCAAATTCCCCGATTTTTAGAGAGCGTGGCTGGTCCCGTTTGGCGGTTGCATCGCGGTTTTGTTAAAGGGCGATTGCGAGAACCACTCGTACACGCGATTCTCCGATCCGTGTGTATAAGTACGTGTACGAGTAAGGTCGAAGTCGCCAATAAAAAGGATGCGGATGTGTTTAAACCGCCCTACACTTCGAGAACTTCTTTTTCTTTCGCTGCCATCATCTCATCGACTTTCCCGATGGTTTTGTCGGTGAGTTTCTGAATCTCTTCCTGGGCTCCGTGGCTGTCGTCCTCGGTAATGTTGCTGTTTTTCAACAGTCCCTTGATCTGTTCGTTGGCATCGCGGCGAACGTTCCGGATGGCCACCCGCGCTTCCTCGGCCATGCGCTTTCCGACCTTGATCAGTTCCTTGCGCCGCTCTTCGCTCAGCTCGGGAATAGGAATCCGGATGACCCGGCCGTCGGATACCGGGGTCACGCCGATGTTCGCGGCCATGATCGCTTTCTCAATCGCGCCCATAGAGGAAGGGTCGAAGGGGTTGATGACGATGAGTCGCGGTTCGGGGGTGCTGATGCCCGCGATGTCCCGGAGGCGGGTCACCGCGCCGTAGTATTCCACGCCGATACCATCGACGAGGCTGGGCGAGGCCTTGCCGGTGCGCAGACCGGAGAACTCATGCTGAAGATGCTCCACGCACTTGTCCATTTTCTCTTCAGCTTCGAGAAGAACTTCGTCAACGGATTCCATACTGTGATCTCCTTGTCAGTCGTCGGTTACGAGGGTGCCTACGGCTTTGCCCAGCACCGCCCGCATGATTTCATCGGGTTTGAAAAAATTGAACACCAGGATGGGAATCTGGTTTTCGTAGCAGAGAGAGAATGCCGCAGCGTCCATGATCTTCAGGCGGTCCTGCAGCGCCTGCTGGTAGGTGATTTTCTTGTATTTTTTCGCCGCCGGATTTTTCACCGGATCCTCGCTGTAAATCCCGTCCACTTTGGTTGCTTTCAGCAGGACGTTGGCATTGATTTCGCTGGCCCGCAGGGCGGCTGCGCTGTCGGTGGTGAAGTAGGGGTTGCCGGTACCTGCGCCGATGATGACCACCCGGCCTTTTTCGAGATGCCGCATGGCCCGGCGGCGGATGAAGGGTTCGGCCACTGCCGGCATGTTCAGAGCGCTCATCACCCGGGTGTGCACCCCGTGGCGCTCAAGCGTGGACTGAAGCGCCAGGCTGTTGATCACTGTGGCCAGCATGCCCATGTGATCCCCGGTGGTCCGGTCGATTCCGCAACCTTCGCCGGGAAGCCCCCGGAAAATATTGCCTCCGCCGGTCACAATCGCCACCTCAACCCCCAGATCCTTGACTTTCTTGATCTGGCGGGCGATGGAGACGAGAATATCCGGATTCAGACTGTCCCCGGTCGCCTTGTTCTGAAACGCCTCCCCGCTCAGCTTCAAGAGGATACGCTTGTACTTCGGTTTCGCGGTCTTCGATGTCGATTTTGCCATAAGTCCTTCCAACGTAAAACCGCCCGCATACTAGAGGAAAAATCCAGGCAATGTAAAGCGCTCCCCCACGGCGTTGAAAAGATGATTTGCGAAAACCGCTCATCTCGCGGATCGTTGGGGGGTGAACCACATGCCTGTTCGCCGTGGTTCATGCTTTCGACATGTGCGGATGTAGAAAATGAGTGATCAGCGGTTTATGTTGCGGTCGTATCCGCGGGCGATCGTCCACCTGGACGGGGACGCGTTTTTTACGTCGGTTGAACAGTCGATTCATCCCGACTGGAAGGGCCGGCCGATGGTCACCGGGAAGGAGCGGGGCATCATCGCCTGCGCCAGCTACGAGGCCAAGGCTCTCGGAATCAAGCGCGGGGTCCGCCTGCATGAGGCGAAGCGGATGTGCCGGGACCTGATTGTGGTTCCCAGCGATTACGAAACCTACAGCCTGTATTCCAAGCGGATGTTCGACATCATGCGGCGGTTCACCCCGATGGTGGAGGAAAGCTCGATCGACGAGGGATTTGCCGATCTCACCGGTATGCGGCGGGTTTTCCATGCATCGTATGCCGACATCGCCCGGCAGATGCAGGAGGCAATCCACCGTGAGCTGGACATCACGGTGTCGATCGGCCTGAGCCTGACCAAGGGCCTGGCCAAGCTGGCGTCGAAATACCGCAAACCCCGGGGCTTCACGGCCGTTCCCGGCCACCGGATCCATGAATTCCTCCGCACGCAGGACATCGCCGAGGTCTGGGGCATCGGGCCGAACACGACGGAAATGCTCCGCAAGCACGGGCTCCGCACGGCGTATGACTTCGCGGTGCAGACCGAGGCGTGGGCGGGACGGATGATCGGCAAAATCGGGCGGGAAATCCGGCACGAGCTGCGGGGGGAGTCGGTGTATCCGGTGGAGACGGAGGAGAAAACCGACTACGCGACGGTCAGCAAATGCAAGACGTTCACGGCGCCGTCAACCGATCCCGCGTTTGTGTATGCCAAGCTCGTGCGCAACGTCGAATCCGCGTTCATCAAGATTCGCCGCTATCAACTGCGGGCCCGGATGCTGTACGTCGCGCTGCGGACGAAGGATTTCGAGCAGCGGGGACTCGAGGCCCGCCTGACCCGCGCCACCTCGGCGACCCAGGAGGTGATGCCGCTGGTCCGGGAGATGTTTGACCGGCTGTACCGGGAAGGCGCGGAATACCGGTCCACGATGGTGGTGCTGGGGAAGCTGGAGAGCGACAGCACGGAACAGGCGGAACTCTTCGAGGACCGGGTCCGGATCGACCGGATGTACGAGGCGTCGCGGGTGATTGACCGCGTCAACGAGCAGTACGGAAAGCACGCCCTCGCCCTCGGTCCCTCGCTCCTTCTTGATCGGCACCGCAAAACCGACCGCGACGACCAGCCCGTCCGCAAGGAAAACCTGCTGCCCGGCGAAACCCCGCGCAAACGCCTCGCCATTCCCCGCCTGAACATCCGGGTTTGAAGGTCAGCCGGGGAAGTCTCAGATATTCAAATCGTTCCAGTCGCGGCCGGCCCGCGAAACCTGGCGAGGCCGCTTGTCATTGCCGTGTCGACACCCATGAAACAGGATTGATCATCGCCCGGATTCAGGGGAAAAGATAGGCATGACGAATGCTTGTTCTGATACCTATCTCTCCCTCCATGGTACCTGGCGAGTAGCCCAGGTCGACGGAAACACCCATCTTGATGGACAGGTTCCCGGCCTGGTCCATCATGACCTCGTGGAACAGGACATGGTACCCGATCCGTTCTACGGCATGAACGAAGTGGATCAACAGTGGGTGGGGGATTCGGACTGGGAATACAGCCGGACCTTCGAGCTGACCCGGGAGCAAGTGGAACGCAGCTCGGTCATCCTCGATGCCCGGGGGCTGGATACCGTGGCTTCGGTTTTCATCAACGATCAGCCCGTCGGCACATCCGACAACATGTTCGTCAACAACCGCTGGAATGTGAAACCGTTCGTCAGGGCGGGAACCAATCGTATTCGGATTGAATTTCTCTCGGCTCGCCGGGTCTCGAACGAGCGTTTCGCGGCAGCCGACAGCAAGCTGCATTCATGGGGTCCCCCCATGCCCTGGTTCGGAAAACACCGGGTGTACCTGCGGAAATGCCAGTGCCACAGCGGATGGGACTGGGGGCCGTGTTTCCTTGTCCAGGGCATCTGGCGGGATCTGGGCGTGGAATGCCGGAACGGACCAAAGCTGCTCGCCGTCACGCACCGGCAGGAGCATGGTGGTCATGGCGTGCGCTTGACCGTTCGAGCGATCCTCGATGTTCCGGTATCGATGACGGCCGACGTGACCTTCCGCATTGCCGGACAGTCTGCCGCCGCAGCCTGCGATCTCGAAGCCGGGGAACAGATCATCGAGGAAACCCTATCCATCCCGCAGCCGGACCTGTGGTGGCCGAACGGGTTGGGGGACCAACCGTTGTACGAACTCACGGTGACGGTGAAAGGCCGGGGCGAAACGGACCGGCTGGTCCAGCGCATCGGGTTTCGTACGATCGAGCTGGTTCGGGAGCCGGATGATGTCGGTGAGTCGTTTTTCTTTCGAGTCAACGGCAAGCCGGTTTTCGCCAAGGGGGCGAACTGGATTCCCGGCGACAGCTTTGATTCACGCCTGACCGACGGGCAGATCGAGTGGGATCTCGATTCCGCCGCCGCTGCTCATCACAACATGATCCGGGTGTGGGGCGGGGGGATCTATGAGCGGGATCGTTTTTATGAACGGTGCGATGAGCTCGGTCTGATGGTCTGGCAGGATTTTATGTTCGCCTGTGCGGATTATCCCGCGGATGAGGCATTCCTTTCTTCCGTGGCCGTGGAGGCACGGCAGCAGGTGCGGCGGCTGATGCATCATCCATCGATCGCCCTGTGGTGCGGCAACAATGAGATTCAGGAGATGCACCTGAAGACGCAGGAAACGGTCGATGCATACGACAAACTCTTCATGCAGACGATCATGCCGATCGTCGGCGAAGAGGACCCCGACCGCACGTTCTGGCCGTCCTCCCCGTGCAACGGGTATCGCACGTACGGAAAGGACCTCGAGGGCAACCAGACCCGGGGCGACATGCATTACTGGGGCGTCTGGCACGGCGATGCCCCGTTTACCGAATATCTGAACATCCGCCCGAGGTTTGCGTCGGAATTCGGATTCCAGTCCTTTTCCTCGCCCGCCCTGATGGACGGGATCGTGCCGCCGGAACAGAGGAATATTGCCTCTGAGCATTTCGAGTTTCACCAGCGGAGTCACCGGGGCAATACCGTCATGCTGTCACACCTGTCCCGCCATTTCCGGATTCCCGTCAGCCATGAAGGGATGCTCTACGCCTCCCAGGTTCTCCAGGCCCTATCCATCAAAACCGCCTGCGAACACTGGCGGCGCTGCATGCCGCACACCATGGGAACCTTGATCTGGCAGCTCAACGACATCTGGCCGGTGGCATCCTGGTCCAGTCTCGAGGCGGATGGGGGATGGAAGCTGCTGCATTACGAGGAACGGCGGTTCTTCTGTCCCGTGTTGTTGTCGATGGTCGAGAAAGATGGAACGGTGGAGGTGTGGCTGAGCAACGACCGGCTGGAGCCGCAGGCGCTGGACCTCTGTGTGGAGTTGAAGTCATTTGACGGGGATATCATCTGGTCCCGGGGTCAGCCGGGACAGGCGGGTCCGGTCGAGAGCAAACAGATCGCCGTGATCCGGACCGCCGAATGCTACGGGTCGTCCATCGAGGCCTCCGAGCGCTACCTGAAGGTGACCGCCGGCGATGCCTGCCCGCCCGCGTATCATGTATTTCGTCCCTATAAATACCTTCACCTTCGCAACCCCGATGCCCGGCTGCATGTGGAACCGTATGGCAATGGATACCGGGCCGATGTGACCGTATCATCCTTCGCACCCTTCGTCTGGTTGACCAACCCCGGTATCCCGGGCCTGTGGAGCGACAACGGCATGCACCTTGAACCCGGGCGCCATCCGTATCTGTTCGTGCCAAGGGACACGGCAACAACGTCGGCCGACCCGGGCAGGATCAGCCTGACAACCCTGTGGAACGCCTCAAACAAGGATCGCACGGACCTCGACATCCTCTGAGTCGCGAACCGGTACGGTCAGACAACCCGGGAGGGCGAGGGGCTCGCGAGCCGAATG
>JAUIHQ010000188.1 GCA_030432155.1 bacterium
GCCCAGCGATGAGGGAGAAGTACGGGTCTCCGGCGAAATGGAGCTGGGGACACGGCTGGACCTGGTGGACCGTCAGACCCGGCTGATGGAATCAATGGTGTATCCCGAGGTCCCGGAAATGATCTCGTCGGTGGCCAGCGCCTCGACCGGCGGTCGGAGCCCGAATGCGGAGGGCGGGGTCCAAATGTCTCTGACCCCGTCTTCAGCCCGGGATCGTTCCAATACCGAGATTGCTGATGTTCTGCGAAAGAAATTGGAAGGAAACATTCCGGGGATGAAGGTGCGGGTTCGCGCACCTCAGGGGCAGTTCCTGCTCGAACGAATTCTCGGGGGCGACGAGGGCATCACGGTGGAGGTACGCGGATTCGATCTCGATATTCTGCGTCACCTGTCGGCGCAGGTGCTTGATGCCGTTGAGCACATCGACGGCATTACCGATACCGACATCAGCCACCAGGAGGGCATTCCGGAGCAGGAAATCAGGATCGACCGGGCCAAGGCGGCGGACCTCGGGCTGAGCCCGCGTGACATTGCATCCGTGCTCGAAACCGCGATCGCCGGTTCGCAGGCCGGTGAATTTCGCTCGGAGGGTCAATCCTACCGGATCCTCGTTCAGTTGAAGGATGCGGAGAATCAACCGCTGGACAGCGTCCTTGATCTCGTGCTCACCACGCCGGAAGGCGAGCGGGTCGCCTTGCGGAATGTCGTGGAATCCAAGGCGGATCGGGGGCCGGCGGTGATCGAGCGCAAGGACCAGCAACGGTTGGTCACGGTGAGCGCCAATGTCGCGGGACGGGATCTTGGTTCGGTGGCGGCGGATGTCCGGGCCGCATTGGACGGGATCGTCACGCCCGACGGGTACGAGCTTCGGGTGGCGGGCAATGTGGAAGAGCAGCAGAAAGCATCCCGGGAGTTTGCCCAGTCCCTGATACTCGCCCTCGTGTTTGTGTTTATGGTCATGGCCTGCCAGTATGAGTCCCTGAAGGATCCGCTGATTGTCATGGTCAGCGTTCCCCTGGCCGCGATTGGTGTGTTGATGACGCTTTACCTGACCAACACCACCCTCAATCTCCAGTCCTACATCGGCTGCATCATGCTCGGCGGTATTGTGGTGAACAATGCGATCCTCCTCGTCGATCAGGCAGGCCGCCTGCGGCGGGAAGGCATGTCGTCCGCCGATGCGGTGGCCGAAGCCGGCCGCCGACGTCTGCGGCCGATCCTGATGACCACCCTCACCACACTGCTGGCCCTGATTCCCCTGGCCCTCGGCATCGGGGAAGGAGCCGATGCCCAGGCGCCGATGGCCCGTGCGGTCGTCGGCGGATTGCTGACATCCACGTTGATCACGCTGGTCTTGATTCCTGTAGTCTTTTCGCTGGTTCATCCCGACCGGAGAACCGGTGATGCGTGAGTCCTCATTCGGTTGTTATTTCCGTTTTCTGCGCCATGCATGGTTGTTGATTCTGCCGGGCATCCTCGGTTGTGCCACGCCGGATACCTGGCATGACATCGAGGCGAAGTATGAAGACGCCGAGTCCCGCTCGGATTTCGAGCCGGTGGATTCCAACCGGGTCCCCCGAGCGGTCTGGAGCGGAGATGAACCCCTTCCCGGTATCAAGGACGGTTCCGTTTCGCTGTCGCTTGAACAGGCGGTGATGACCGCCTTGCAGCGGAACCGTGAGCTGGCGGCCGAACAGTTTCGGCCGGTGACGGCCGGTACATTCGAGTTACTGGAGCGGGGCCGCTATGATCCTGAATTGTTTGCCGAAGCAACCTATGCGGAGGAAACGGCATCCGAGACCGCGCGCAGCACCGGGGAACGATTTACCGTGGAAGGGAAGGATGAGGAGGCCAGGGCCGGTATCCGCCAGGCCTTGCCCCTTGGTACAGAGCTTGAAGCGTCGGCGGCCTGGATCCGGTCAACGTCCGATCGTACCCCGGAACAACAGGAAGCTTATCTCGGACTTGAGGTCACGCAGGCATTGCTCGAAGGGTTTGGGCCGGCGGTGAACCTTGTCGACATTCGTCTGGCCATGCTTGAATCCGAGGCGTCCCGGTTTGAACTCAAGGGGTTCACGGAGACACTGGTCGCCGACGTCGAAACCGCCTACTGGCGTTACGTACTTGCCGGCGAACAGATCGCCATCTTCGAGGAATCGCTGGATATTGCGCGCCGTCAACTGGATGAAGTCGAACAGCGCATCGAGGTGGGCAGTCTGCCCCGCAATGCCGCTGCCGCCGCGCGGGCCGAAGTGGCGAGACGGGATCAGGCGCTTATCGAAGCCCGGAGTGCCTGGGCATCCGCCCGACTTCGATTGCTGCGTCTCGTTCACGCATCCGGGGCGGCATCGGACGGGCTCCATATCGAAGCGATCAGCCAACCCCGAACCGATACCGATCCCCTGACCGGTCTCGAGGAACGGGTCGCGCTGGCCGAGCAGTCGCGGCCGGATCTCCAGGAAGCCCGGTTGCGGTTGGCATCGAGCCGGCTGGAAGTTGTGCGGACGCGCAACGGCCTGCTCCCGCGCCTTGATGTATTCATACGCATGGGCAAGACCGGCTATGCCGAATCGTTTGGCGATTCCTTCAGCAACATCGATGATGATACCTACGAATTCTCCGCCGGCCTGACGTTGCGTGCGGACCTCGGGAACCGTTCGGCGAAGGCGAGAGATATCGCCGCCCGGGCGACGGCGGAACAGGCTGAAGCCGCCATCGAAAACCTGGCCCACCTGGTTCGTCTCGATGTTCGACTTGCATGGAACGAGGTTGAGCGGACACGGCAACAGATTCAGGCCAGCGCGGTGACCCGCGAACTCCAGGAGCAAACCCTCAAGGCGGAACGCGAGCGGTTTGAAGTCGGAGCCAGCACGCCGTTGCTTCTTGCCCAGGCCCAGCGCGATCTTCTGGTCAGCCAGCTCGCCGAGGTGGAATCGATCGTCCTGTACCGCATTGCCCTTGTCGAGCTCTACCGGGCCGAAGGCAGTTTACTGGAACGGCGGGGCATCTCCATACAGCCTTGATGTTCTCGCGGTCGTGCGATTTCCGGGTCAGGACGTCGCGGCCCGCCGGTCGGGAGTTTGCAGATAGAAACCGCCGCCATGCCTGGATTCACCGTCGCTCGTGATGCGTATGGCTGCGAGCTCCGGCACCGGGCACTCATGCTGACAAAGCCCGCATCCGATACACAGGGATGGATCCACAACCGGTTTGCCAATCGCAGAGCCCGGCTCCATGACGGTTTCGATTGCCTTGGGGGATACCGGACATACTTCCTGGCATACCAGGCAGGCCCGGCCGAAGGACCAGGGAAGGCAGCGATTGCGGTCCACGAACGCGGTCCCGATCTTGATCGGTTCGCCATCTTCGCGTCCCCGCTTGCGCGCGATGGTGATCCTCTCAATGGCGCCGGTCGGGCAGACCTGGGAGCAAAGGGTACAATTCAACTCGCAATAACCGTTGGCCATGTCGAGAACCGGCGTCCACAATCCGGCGGCTCCGCTTTCGGACAGGGACGGCCGAAGGACATGGGTGGGACAGACCTTCATGCATGCGCCGCAGGTGATGCAGCGGTCGAGAAAGGCATCTTCGGGAAGTGAACCCGGCGGGCGTATACGCATGGGGTAACCGCGCAGGCCGTCGGCGCGGAACATGGTCCAGATGGCAAGACCGCCGATGGTTGCGGCGACGAAGCCGCGCCGGTTGATTCCGATTCCATCGCGCCGGAATCCGCGGGATGACGGGATCTCGTAACGAAGAGATTGATTCGGGCAATCATCGATGCAATTCCAGCACAGGAAACATTCCGCGGTGCGCGTTCCGGTATCGGGACTGCTGGCGGCCGGGCAGGCGCGGTTACAGGTCGGGCAGGCGGAGCAGGTCGGATCCCTGCGTACGATGGCGCCGGGACTCAGGCGGGCCACAACGCCGTACAGGGCGCCCAACGGACAGAGGTAACGACACCAGAAACGCGGTCGAATGATGTTGAGAAGGAGTACCGCCGCCAGCACCAGCAGTACCGGCCATGCCCCGCGCAGGCCGGGACTCATCAGCGCTGCGGCGGACCGGGTCAACAGGGCCATCGGGTCCAGCCACCCAACCAGCATCACGCCTCCCGCCGCGGCGAGGAGCAGGGCCAGAAGGATGCCGTACTTGATTGCCTGGGCGTGATGATATGCATTGTCACGGATCCGGTCGCGGGCACGGAACGGCCTCATCATCCACGATGCCGCATCAAGGAGGGAGCCCAGTGGACAGATCCATCCGCAGAAAAATCGCCCGATGACCGCGGTCAGGGCGAGCAGTCCGAACCCGATCCACATGGTGTGGGCGAGATTCCCGTCGGCAAGGATGGTGCCGAGCCCGTTCAGTGGGGACGCATCCAGAAAAAGGGTAACTGTGTATCCCTTCAGCCGGCCCTGCGCGGTCAGCCAGGTGAGAACGACGAACAGGAGAACGAAAAAGACCTGATAAATGCGGCGCAGATTCTTCATGAACCTGCCTCGATACGGCGGAACAGGGAGAGTTGGTCGGGATCCGCACGACCAAGCCCGATTGATTCCGCGAGGCCGATGTAGGCGAGGTCGCCGGGGGAGAGCCCCAGCAATGTTGCGCCCCATGCATCCACGGCGACAGGATCGGTGCCGACGATCACGGTATGGCCGGGCATGACATCGGATGGGCTCCCGCCGGTGGGACCGTTGCGGATCAGCAACCGGGTGCCGTCAAGAACGGTGAGGGTGGGGCGGATGAACTGGCCGAGATCGGCGATGGCTTCATGGATGGATTGGTGCAGCCGGTTACGCGGGCCGCCGAGAAGTCCGTACCAGTTTTTCAGGCCGAGGGTTGCACCGCAGAGGTTGTGCGTCTTTACGGTAGGTACACCGATGACCCGGGTTGCCCAAGCCAACGGTTCATAGAGCGCTTCCCATTCCGTCATGCACAGGGTGCCGGTTCGGGTCGTGCGGAACAATCCTGGTGAGGGCAGCCAGATATCGCCGCCGTTACGGTTCACGGCTTCCGTCAGCCCGGATTTTATGAAGCAGCCTTCCGGGTCATTGATTGGATTGTCGGTCACCCGTACCCGGGCCCCGGCCTCGACGCAGAGAGCCGTCAGGGCGCCCATCACCGCGGGGGAGGTTGTGGCGCCGAGATGAGGCGGGCGATCGAATGCACAATTGGGCTTCAACAGGACGCGGTCGCCCGGATTGACGAACCGTTTGATTCCCCCGATGGCCTCCACCGCGGCACGGACAAGGACCGAATGGTCGGTACCCTGAACAACGGCCATCAATCGTTCGGTGCCAGGTACGAGAAAGGATCCTACGGAAACCGCTTCTTCCGGTTCCGGTACCGGTCGTCGATTGTGAAACACGGCGGCAAGTCCGAGGGAGCAGGTCGCCGCAGCCGCGGACAGTCCGCATTGCTTCAGAAAGGTTTTTCGGTTCATCCCGGGTTCAGTCATGTTCGGACATCCTTGTCTTCAACTGCTGCCAGTGTTGAATCAACCCATCACGGGATGAAGCCTGGGCAATGCCCCACAAGCCGTTTTCGAGGATTCCCGCAATCGCCCATTCCCCATACATGTCGCCACCACGGGCCCCGTCCAATTCGAATCTTGAATCGGCGCCGTAGGTTTCGAGCTCGCCGGCAAAGTGTTCCAGTTCTGCACGGCCGCCCCGGGCGAGGAACCAGATGGCTTCCTGATCGTCCAGAACAACCCGCACGGTTTGAACCTGCTGCAGCGAGGTATGTCCGAAGGCGTTCTCGGGAAGGAGGGATTCCGAATCGGGTACCGCAAGATCACCGGCAAGCTCCGCCGGTGTCAGCGGACTTCGCCCGGCCGGTTCTGCATCATCCGGCATGCCGGTGAGGATCGGCAGCAAAGGGAGGACCTCTTCGGCATCGGCCTGGGGGGACGAGGCGATGAGCTGCACATACAGCGTGCCGCCGGCCGCGGCAACCATACCCGGCACCCGGTATCCATAGATGCCGTCCAGTGGCTCCGCCTCGGGCGGCCGCTCTCCGCTCAATGCCCCGCGAGCGGAAACCTCGTCGGGGAATACGTATGCATACAGATCCCACGATCGGTTCTCTTTGCTCCATGTGCCGGCGTACAGATGTTCCACGTCATATTGTTCGTAGTACTGGAGCCTGCCGTTGATTTTCTCGTAGATCCGGTCACGCGGATAGGATTCAAGCGATCCGAAACTCCAGCCTGCCGCTTCAAGAGGAAAGGGAACTGCGGATAGACCCGCATCCGCTCCCGGCGGTTCCACGTATGCGGGATCGATGTGGCGACCTTCAATATAAAGGAGGCAGACAAGTGCGAAGGGGAGAATCCACAGAGCGAATCTGACCATGGATCCGGGTGCGGCCATGACTCAGGCCAGCATCGCGTCCGCTCGCCGGATGTGATGACGAATCGGGACACCGTTGGGGCAGGCCGTTTCACAAGAGGAGCAGGAACCGCATAGACTGTCCGCGGGCCTCCGGGGCAGCGACGTGTAGACCTCGCCGGCGAACGCGAGGTACTCCGGCTGTTCCATGTAATAGTCGGAACAGCGAACGACATCAGCCACCGGCATGGAATGAGGGCAGGCGTTTGTGCATGCGCCGCACATGATGCAATGACCGGACATCGCCACCCGGGCGGCGGAACGCAATCGGGTTGAAGCTTCGTCCGATGTGCGGCGCCGGGCGCTTTCGAGCATACGCGTGACTGCATCAAACGAGTTCATTCCCTTGTTGATCGTGGTCACCCCGGGCATGTTGAGATAGGTGGGGATGGCATCGGCATAGGCATCGTGACCCAGCCCGCGCCCGGTTTTCATCAGCACAACCCCGGTGCCCCGGTCTTGCGCCTGTTGAAAGACATCTTCAAAGGCATCTTCCATGCCCAGGCTGTAGGCCGGCATCAGCACATCGTAAAAGCCTTCCTTGAGCCCTGCCTGCATACAGGCGAGGGTGTCGCTGTGGCTGGTGAGGCCGATGTATCGGAACTTGCCCGCGGCTTTCCAGCGTTCCGCGCCTTTACGGTACCGGTCCTGCCGGACATCGGCGGCCTTGTGAATGTTGAAGAAGCAGATGTCGGCCTGCTCGATGCCGAGTGAATTGAGCGCCGCATCCATCGCGCGGTCGTCGTCCGGCCCCCAGGTGATCTTGAGTCCGATGATGTAGTCCTCCCGATGCCCGCGAATGGCCTCGCCAAGGTTGTTGATGGCCTTGCCGCCCGCGTAACCGGTGGAGGTATGAAAAAAGTTGATGCCCTGCTTGCGGGCAAAGCAGAATACCTGGGGCGCCTGTCCCGGTGCGGTGCCCATGGAAACGGCGGATACCACGAGATCGGTCGATCCCAGGCGCCGCAGCGGGACATCGTCTTGCTGCGGCTCCGCGCCGTTTGCCGTTCGACCCGGGAGTCCGGCGATCGCAGTTCCT
>JAUIHQ010000189.1 GCA_030432155.1 bacterium
GCATGAGAATCGCATCCTGGCGTAGAATATCAAGATGGCGTTCCTCGAAATGGAACCGGGAGGTGTCGATCTGGCTGCTTTCCGATGCGGTATCCCACTCATCCTGGATACGGGTCATATAGATGGCATCGACGACGGGTATGATGGACTCGAAATCCTGGGTCAGCTCATACGCCATCTTCGCGCGATCAAGCCGCTCGAGCACGTCCCCGCCGATCTGCAGTGATTCCGGTGCGACAAAATACTGAAATACTCCGGGGTACATGGTCAGAAGCCAGGAGAGCGACCGGACCGTCCGGCCGCGGGCGAGATCGCCGACAAAGGCAATTTTCTTGCCTTCCACACCGCCGAATTTTTCCAGGCTGCGATTCAGGGTGTAGATATCCAGCAGGGCCTGGGTCGGGTGCTGATCTTTGCCGGACCCGGCATTGATCACGGGAATCGGCCGGTCGGTATGCGATAACAGCCAGGAAATACGCTCAGCAAATCCCCCGGCGGGGTGACGCATGATAATCAGATCGAAGTATGAGCTGCAGGTCCGGACGGAATCCTCCTGTGACTCGCCTTTAATCTCGCTGGACGTGTTTGCATCCCGTACTTCCGCGGTCTGCATGCCGACAATCTGGCACGCAGCCTGAAACGACAGGAATGTTCGGGTTGAAGGCTGGGCGAAATAGAGCATCGCCCGTTTTTCCGACAACAGCGACTGAAGAAAGTTCATGCCGCCACGGGTCTTGGCGATCCTCCGGATCATCGTGGCGAGGGCGCAGATCCGATCGAGCATGGCACGGTTGAACTGTTGCGCCAGCAATACGTGGTACGGGCGATCCCCGCGGTCGAAATATCGTGAACGCTCAAACATGTCGAGGCCGTTGAACGCCTCCCAGTCGATGTCTTTGAGCGTCGGCGGATTCATCATCCTTCCACATCATCCGGCAGGGCCAGCTCGAGATGGACATCGCGAAGCTGGCGGGCATCGACCGTGGACGGGGCATCCATCATCAGGTCCATTGCTTTCTGGGTCTTGGGAAACGCGATGACATCGCGAATGCTCTCGCTACCCGCCATCAGCATGACAAGACGATCCACCCCGAGGGCGATCCCGCCATGCGGAGGGGCGCCGAACGAAAGGGCTTTGATGAGGTGACCGAACCGGTCGTTGATTTCATCTGCGGGAAGGCCCAGCACCTCGAACATCTTCTGCTGGATGTCCGGATCGTGAATCCGGATGCTGCCGCCGCCCAGCTCAACTCCGTTCATGACTATGTCATAGGCCAACGCCCTCACCTTTTCCGGTTCGGTCTCGAGCAGTCCGACATCGTCCGGATGGGGTGACGTGAAGGGGTGATGCATCGACTGGAGTCGCCCCTCGGGGCTGCGTTCCAGCAGCGGGAATTCCGTGACCCAGGTCAGCTTGAACACATCTTCGGGAATGATCCCGGCGGTATCACCGGCGATCAGGCGCAGGCGGCCAAGCGCCTCGTTGGCCACGGCAGGTTTGTCCGCGGCAAACAGGATGAGGTCTCCGACCTGGATATCGAGCCGCTGCTGCAACGCCGCTTTCTCGGTTTCGCTGAAGAACTTCACAATCGGCGATTTCCAGTTGCCGTCCTCCTGCACGCGGATGAAGGCCAGACCGCCGAGGCCCGCCTCTTTGGCGAGATTCGTCCACTGGTCAATGACACCGGCCGATACGCCGGCAAGGCCCTTGGCATTGATGGCCTTGACCACCCCTCCCCCGCCGATCACATTCGCGAACACCTTGAACTGGGTTTCGGCAAAGATGTCCGACAGGTCGGTCAGCTCCATCCCGAACCGCAGGTCCGGCTTGTCGCTTCCAAAGCGGTCCATGGCTTCACGATAGGTCATCCGGGCGATCGGCAGCTCCGGTTTCCCGTGGCCGCTGACCTCCATGATGCCCGCAATCATGCCGTCGATCACCCGGTAGATGTCCTCTGCATCGATAAACGACATTTCGACATCGATCTGGGTGAACTCCGGCTGGCGGTCGGCCCGCAGATCTTCATCGCGGAAACAGCGGGCAATCTGGAAGTAGCGATCGATGCCACCCATCATCAAAAGCTGTTTGTACTGCTGGGGCGCCTGGGGCAGAGCGAAGAAATGTCCGGGAACCACGCGGCTGGGAACAAGGTAATCCCGCGCACCTTCCGGGGTGCTCTTGGTGAGAATCGGGGTCTCCACCTCGATAAAGTCTTCCGCGTCCATATACGACCGCACCGCCTGGAGAATTTTATGCCTCAGGCGGAGGTTGCGCTGCATCACCGGGCGACGGATGTCGAGATAGCGGTAGGTAAGACGCAGGTCTTCGTGAACCCGTTTCGCCTTGTCGTCATCAAGGGGGAAAGGAGGCGTACGGCTTTTGTTGAGCAGATCGATCACGTTGCAGCGGACTTCAATCTCGCCGGTGGCGAGGTTCGTATTGACCATGTCGGCCGGCCGCGGCTCGACCGTACCTTCGACCCGGATCACGTATTCGCCGCGGGTGGACTGGGCCAGGTCCCATGCTTCCTTTGAATCCTGGGGATCGAAAATCACCTGGGTCATGCCGTAGCGGTCCCGCAGGTCGATAAAGATGATGCCGCCGTGGTCGCGTACCGTATCCACCCAGCCGCAAAGGGTTACCCTCGCGCCCTTGTCGGCGCCGGTAAGGTCTCCGCACGTATGTGTCCGCATGGTCATGGTCAATCTCCGATCAACAATCCCGGAACCGGCAACCGCCGAATCCGCCCCGTGTGCGGGGATAAAAACAGGCAGGCATGGTATGAGGCTGCGTCCTGCCAATCAACCCAATAGCATGAAAAGTTCGGGCCGGCCGGGGATCAGGCGCCGGCGGCGAGGATTTCCATCAGATCGGGAAGTGTCACTTCCCGCTGGACGCCATCGGCCATGGTCTTGAGTTGATAGACGCCTTTTTCGGCCTCCGAGGCGCCCCGGATCACGACATGGGTCGCACCGGCCCGGCCGGCCGCCCTCATCTGGGCTTTCATGCTTCTTCCCACCAGATCCATGCGGCAGGCGATGCCCCGCATCCTCAGGGTCTGGGCCAGCTCAAGGTTCTCATCCAGGAGCTCATCCCCGAGGGTCACCAGCCAGACCAGCGTACCGGGTTCTCCGGTATCGTCCAGATGCCGGCTTTCGAGGGCGGTCATCACCCGCTCCAGCCCCATGGCAAATCCCACGCCTTCGATTTCGCGATTGCCCATTTTCAATCCGTACCGGCCGCCGCCGGAGATCGCATCCTGGGCGCCGAGGGCGGGATGGGTCAATTCCCACACGGTATGACGGTAGTAATCGAGGCCGCGGACCAGACCGGGATCAAGCACGTAGGCAATCTCAAGCTTGTCGAGGACCGCGCAAACATCCTTCAGGTAGGCACGCGATGCCTCCGACATGAACGATGTAACCGGCGGCAGGTCTTTCACTACCTCGCGGCACCCCTCCTGCTTGCAGTCGAGGACCCGCAGAACATTGGTTTCCATGCGTCGGCGGCAGTCTTCGCAAAGACGGCCGGCGAGCGGTCTCAGGAGATCACGGAAACCCTGCTGCACCGCCGCGTGATCCGCGGGCTCCCCGCGGGTGTTGAGCCGGATGGATGCACCTTCGAGTCCCCAGTCGTGGAGAAGATGCACCTGCATGGCGATCATCTCGGCGTCCACCCGCGCATTGGGCGTACCGATGGCTTCAGCTCCGAGCTGATGAAACTGGCGCTTGCGTCCGGCCTGGGGCCGTTCGCAGCGGAACATGGGGGCAATGTAGTAAAGGCGGCCGTCCTGAAAGTCCTGTCCGTGACCGGCCACAAACCGCATGACCCCGGCGGTACCTTCGGGTCGCAGGGCGAGCTTACGGCCGCCGCGATCTTCGAGGACATACATTTCCTTCTGAACGATGTCGGTGGTATCCCCGATGGATCGCTCAAAGACGGATAGTTTTTCCAGCACCGGGGTGCGGATTTCCTCGTAACCGTAACGGTGGAGAACGATCCGGGCCTGTGCTTCCAGTTTCTGCCAGCGACGGATCGCGGGGGGTGCCAGGTCCGACATCCCCTGGATGGGTTGAAAATCGTCCGAGCCCATGCTCAGAACGCGGACGGGCCGGACGTCGAGGGTGGTTCCGAACGCGGGAGTTGCCCCGGATTGGGAGCAAGTCCACCCGATTCCTGAGCCGGGGACTTACCGATGGCGGTGTCGCCGGAGCCGCCCTCTTCCATGGGCCGGTCGGTAATCAGCTCCTTCATGATCTTGCCGGGCTTGAATTTAACCACTTTGCGTTCGGGAATGGTGACAACCTGCTCCGGACGGTTCGGGTTGCGCCCGATTCTCTGTTTGCGGGTACGAACTTCGAACACGCCGAAATTCCGAAACTCGATCGTCTCGCCCTTCGCAAGGCCTTCGACAATGTAATCGAGCATTTTCTGGATGACGGTATAGACGTCCTGTTGAATCAGGCCGGTCTCTTCTGCAATGCGCACTACCAAATCACGTTTCGTCATGGATGGTTCTCCCACTCAACTGATGGCGTATAGCGGTTCCCTCTACCCTTCGTCTGCTTCCTGTCCGGTTCCCTACAAGGTGATGAGGTTATGGTGGCAGGGTTGCGCAAACCAGTCAAGACTAGAGATTTACTTCATTTCACCACGCGGTGGATAAAGCCGCAAACGATCGATCCGAGCATGGACAGCACGGCCAGGGACCGATTGAAGGTATAAAAACTATCGCCGGGATAGTCCGGATACTTGTCGAGGGTGGAGGCGGCAGGAAACCAGCCGTCACGGATGGCCCACAGTGCGAGCAGGAAAAGCGCGATGGCCCAATACAGGAATGTTTTGGTTCCCTTGATCTGATGCGGTTTCGCCATAGGCCGTATCCTACATCAAGGAACGGACCCGTTCAAGGATGGCGCCGACCGCTTCCTCCACCGGGACCACGGCCTGTTCACCGTCGGCCCGGTTCTTGAGCTCCACGCCGCCGGCGGCCAGCGACCGCTCCCCTACGCTCACCCGTAACGGGACCCCCAGCAGATCGGCATCCTTGAACTTCACCCCCGGACGTTCATCCCGATCATCTACCAGGACATCGACACCGGCATCCTCGAGGGCCGCGGCGATCGTCTCGGCGATGCGTACGCTTTCTTCGTGTCCGACATTCACCGCCATGACCTCCACCGAATAGGGGGCGATGGCCATCGGCCAGATGATGCCGTTCTTGTCGTGGGATTGTTCAATGACCGCCTGCAGGGTCCGGGTTACGCCGATCCCGTAGCAACCCATCACCAGGGGATGGAGCTTGCCCTGATCATCAAGTGCGGCCGCCTTGAGGCTTTCACTGTATTTCGTGCCCAGCTTGAACACATGCCCGACTTCAATACCGCGTTTCTCGTGAAGAACACCGTCGCCGCAACGGGGACAGGCATCGCCCTCGCGGGGAAAGACAAGATCGGCATATTCCGCACCCGGAACATCCCGCTCCATGCTGACATGCCGAAGATGGGTGTCGGCCCGGTTGGCCCCGGTGATCCGGCCGACCGCGCCGCGAAGCCGTTCGTCGGCGATGATGCGGCAATTCTTCAGGCCGACCGGTCCGGCGAATCCGACCGGAGCGCCGGTCACCGTCTCCACCAGCGCATCGTCGGCGAGCTCCGGCGCATCCCCCGCGACCTTGGCGAGTTTGATTTCATTGACGTCCCGGTCGCCCGGTACAAGGACGGCAAGCGGTTTGTCGGCCGCTTTGTAGATCAGGGTCTTGATGAAGCGCGCGGGGTCCGCCTTCAAAAACGACGAGACCTGCTCGATGGTGGCGGCGCCCGGCGTTGCCACCTCCTCGGGGGCCTGGTCATCCGCCTCCTCCGCCGGAGGCACGATCCGTGCTTCCGCCCGTTCCAGGTTCGCGGCGTAGGTGCAGGATCCGCATTCCACCAGCCCGTCCTCCCCGGCATCGGCCAGGACCATGAATTCGTGAGAGGCCGATCCTCCCATCGCACCGGTGTCGGCTTCGACGATTTTCGTACGGAGACCGCACCGTTCAAAGATCCGGACATAGGCATCGTACATCGCCTGATAGCTTCGGTCGGCGTCCTCCCAGGTCATGTCGAAGCTGTAGGCATCCTTCATGATGAATTCCTTCGCCCGCATCAGGCCGAAGCGGGGGCGGATTTCGTCGCGGAATTTCGTCTGGATCTGGTAAAAATTTCGGGGCACCTGCTTATAGGAACTGATCTCTCCGGCGGCGAGGGAGGTTACAACCTCTTCATGGGTGGGGCCGAGGACCATCGACCGGTTCTGGCGGTCGAGCATCTCGAACATCACGTGCTGCAGCACCTCGTACCGGCCGGTTTTCTCCCAGATTTCGCGGGGCTGGAGGGCGGGCATGAGGATTTCGAGGGCGCCGGCCCGATCCATTTCCTCACGAACAATCCTCTCGACCTTGCGCAGCGAGCGGAGACCGAGGGGCAGAAAGGTGTAGAGCCCGCCGCTGAGCTTGCGGATCAGGCCCGCCCGCAGCATAAGCTGATGGCTGGGGATCTCCGCCTCCTGGGGAACTTCCCGTAATGTGGGTATCAACTGTTTTGACCAATGCATAGTTTTCCCGATACGATAGCGTCCGATAAACATTCCGGATCCGGTATCCGGACCCATAAACGGCATCGTTGTACTATGATCAAGACACGGAAGCAAGGATCGGACCCGGGGCCCGCCCGACGGCGGACGGCGGCACTGTTTGTCTGCCTTGCCGCCGGGGCGTGTCTTTCCGCCCGTGCGGTGGTTGATCCCTACACATCATCAACCGGAACCCGGGCGGTCTCCAACGAAGCAGGTTTCGTTTCTGACTTCTACGCCCTGGATGTAAAGGTACCGCAGGAAAGTCTGATTCTGCCCCTGATCAACAGCCGGATGCTCCTGACGCTGCGGGTGGAACCGGCGACCGATCCCCTTTTCCCGCCGTTTCGCCCCATCCCGGTCGATCCCCTCCTGCCGCCCAGGGATCACATCGACGAATACCTGGAGAAAAGCCCGTGGGATCACCGGGCGTGGATGCAGCTCGGGATCCAGTTGTACCGCCGGGGCGAAATTGATGACTCTCTCGGCGCCATCACCGAGGCCTACAAACTCAAACCGGACGACCCGTATTACATCCAGCAATATGCATCCATCCTCGCCGTGGCCGGCCAATATCAGAAGGGGCTGGCGATCATGGAGTCGTTCCTGACCGAGTTTCCCGACAACCCGGTCATCCGGTTCAACCTTGCCTGTACGTATGCCCGGCTCGACATGCCGGAGGCGGCGATGCGGGAGCTGGAGCTACTGAACCGGTCCCGGTGGAAAGACCTGTATCGATACATCGGCGACAAGGATCTCGACACCCTGCGTGAGCGGGAGGATTTTCAGAAACTGTTTTACGAACCTGAACCTATCGAACCGG
>JAUIHQ010000005.1 GCA_030432155.1 bacterium
GCGTTGTCGGATACGAAGGCCTGCATCCGATCCCGGGCGCCGTGCCGATCGAAGAATTCTGCGAGCATGGCCAGGGCAACAGGGGCGGAAAAGACTCCAGCCGCACAGCCGCAACACTCCTTCTTGTCGGCGGGGTGGGGGGCTGAATCACTGCCGAACATTACCTTGCCGTGACCGTTCAAAACCGCGGACTGAAGGGCATCACGGTCCTCGGGGCGTTTGAGGATGGGCTTGCAGAAGAGATGGGGATTCAGCAGGCCGCCCGCCATGTCGTCCAGGGTGAGCAGGAGGTGATGCAGGGTCACGGTCGCGTGAAGATTTTCGTGCCGATCCAGAAGCGCAACGGCATCGGCCGTGGTAACGTGTTCCATGACGATCTTGAGTCCCGGATATTTCTCGGAAAGCCACGAGTAGGTGACGAGGAACTCACGTTCGCGATCCATCACGAAGCCATGGGTTTCCCCGTGAACCATGAGGGGAATACCCATTTCCTGCATGCAGGAGAATACGTTGTCGAATGCTGTGATGTCATGGATGCCTGACGCACTGTTCGTGGTTACACCATCGGGGTACAGTTTGATCCCGTGAATCTCGTCGCGCGCTTCCTCCAGTTCCTTCTCGGTATAGTCCCGGAAGAAGAGGGTCATCAACGGGGAAAACGTATCACGTCCCGCAGCGTTCATGATATCCCTGCGATAGGTTCGGAGTGTCTCAAGCGACGTGATCGGCGGGACAAGGTTCGGCATGATTACGGCAGCGGCGAAGAGATTCGTGCCGGCGCCGTGGTGTTGACCACGGGGACCTTTCTGCGCGGCTTGATTCACCTCGGCGAGGAGACGACACCGGCGGGCCGTGCCGGCGAGGCGCCAGCCCTGGGATTGTCGCGCAGCCTGGAACGCTATGGCTTCCGGTTGGGACGCCTGAAAACCGGGACGCCTCCCCGCCTGCTCAAGGAAAGCCTCGATTATGACCGGATGGATCGCCAGCCCGGCATGAATCCGCCGCCGTTTTTCTCCCGGGCCGCCCGGCGTGAATGGCGAATGTTCCACGTGGAACATTCCCTCGAACCCGGGGAGGATCACCCATTGTTCCACGTGGAACACTCCGCGAATCCGCTGCGTCCGTGGTTTCCGGGCGCCCGCCAGATGGACTGCTTTCTGACCCACACGCATGAAGGTACGCACGAATTGATTCGGTCGAATCTGGGAAGGAGCGCGATGTACGGAGGGATGATCGATGGTACCGGGGTACGCTATTGCCCGTCGATCGAGGACAAGATCGTCAAGTTCCCGGATAATCCGCATCATCATGTTTTCATCGAGCCGGAGGGCCGCAATCTTGACAGTATGTATCCCAACGGTACCTCCAACAGTTTGCCGGAGGATGTGCAGCACGAGATGATCCACTCAATTCCGGGTATGGAGAGGGCGGTTTTCCTGAAGCCGGGGTATGCGATTGAATATGACTACTCGGATCCGACGCAGTTGTACCACACGCTGGAAACGAAGCTGGTGGAAGGATTGTATCTGGCCGGTCAGATCAATGGTACGACGGGCTATGAGGAGGCGGCGGGTCAGGGGTTTGTCGCCGGGGCCAATGCCGCGCTCAAATGCCTGGGGAGACCTCCGCTCGTTCTTTCGCGGTTTGAATCATATATCGGTGTGCTGATCGATGATCTGGTGACGAAGGGAACGGAGGAGCCGTACCGGATGTTCACGTCACGGGCGGAGAATCGGCTGATTCTGCGCCAGGATAATGCCGTGTATAGAATGATCGACCATGCCGAGGCGCTGGGGATTCTTCCGGCGGAGGAACGGCAGGAGATTCGAAGGGAAGCTGATGAGACGGACCGGGAGATCCTGCGCCTGGAAAAAACCTATGCGGATGGGGTCTCCATGGCGCAGCTTCTGCGGCGTCCGGAAATGGGGTATGACCGCCTGCCCGGGGGGCTCGCCGGCTTGTCGGATGATGTCAAAATGCAGGTCGAGATCCGGGTCAAATACGACGGCTATATTCAGCGCGAGGCGGCACGCATCGAGAAGGCGGCGAGGAGCGAGGCTGTCGCCATCCCGCGTGATATTCGGTATGATGAGATCAAGGCTCTGCGGCGGGAGTCGCGCGAGAAGCTCGATCGTATCCGCCCGGAAACGCTCGGTCAGGCATCCCGCATATCCGGAGTCAATCCCGCCGATATTGCGATTCTCGACGTGTGGATCAGGAAGTCATCCTGAACAGGGCTGAGCGCCTGGCCGGTAACAAACAGGGCTGGGTGTAGAAGGAAAAGCTTATGCCAATCGCAAAGACGTATCGGTATACATACGCCAGACGATTTGGTTTCAGGTTTCAGTGTTCAGGTGTCAGGAGGGCCTGAAACCTGACACCCGTAACCTATTGAGGAAGACTGAAAGAATACCAATACGTTTTTCCGACGGGTAGTATGCCATCACCACACAATATACATAATCACTTGTATATGAACCTGTTGCGCGTGTGTCGTGTGTGAGTAAATCTGTGTGGCCCGGAAGGTCCGGCCCTTACGCCTACAGCTTGCAGGAGCCGCCGTCGAGCCTCTCGGCTATCCGGGCGATCGTGTTGGTGAGGATGTCGAAATCGACCGGCTTCACGAGGTAGGCCGCGGCGCCGGCATGGAGAATTCGGTCGATCTCCTGCTCGTCGTCCTGGGCGGAAACGATCACGACCTCCAGCTCGTTATCGCTTTCGACGATCGATTTGAGGACCGCTTCCGGATCGTTGTCGGGCATGATCAGATCCATGAACAGGATCTCATGCTCTTTCTTGCGTATCAACTTCCGCAGATCCGTCCCGGTCTCGGCGGTGTCACAATGATGTCCCAGGGAACGAATGACTGCCGCGAATCCGTTCAACACGTCAGGATCGTCGTCGGCGATGAGGATTCGCATGGGGCGGGTGGAGGTATTCATGACGCGGCTTGCGGGCGGTTGCGGATGTATTTCCGATGAACGATTATGATAGAGTGTCTGTGCGCGACCTGCATCACCATCATGATATATCTTGATAACAACGCGACGACAAGAGTGGATGACCGGGTTTTCGATGCCATGCTGCCGTTCCTCAAGGATGTATACGGCAATCCATCGAGTCCCTGCACATTTTCACGCAAGCCTGCCCTGGCCATCGATCACGCCCGGCACCAGGTCGCGGCATCGATAGACGCCGATCCGTCACAGATCATTTTCACCAGCGGCGGAACGGAAAGCAATCACCTCGGGATTCATGCCCTGCTTCAACAGGCCGATGCGGAACGTCGGACCATTGTCGTTTCGCCAATGGAGCATCCATCGATTCGGAATCTCATGCCGACCCTTGAGCGGAAGGGCTACAAGATCGTGCGGCCGGGCGTGGATCGCGACGGCCGTCCTCTGCCCGGCTCGCTGGAGTCCGCCATTGACGAGACAACCGCACTGGTCATCTGGATGTCCGCAAACAACGAAACCGGAACCGTATTCGATAAAAAAATGGTAGGTGCCCTTTGTAATGATTTCCATGTAAAATTGTATTCAGATTGCTCCCAATCCCTGGGAAAGCATGCAATCAGCATTACACGCGACGGGTGTGATGGGGCGGGGTTCTGTGCCCACAAGCTTCATGGACCCAAGGGGGTGGGGGCTTTGTATCTCCGTGATCCTTCCGGGGTGGAAGGGCTGTTCGCGGGCGGGGATCAGGAACGGGGCATTCGTCCCGGAACCGAGCCGGTGTCGCTGATCGTCGGTATGGGGGAGGCGGCGGTGATTGCTACGAACATGATACATCAAGCCGGGACCTTGATGGCCGGATTGCGTGACCGGTGGGAAGCGACCATTCAGGCCGCGCTGCCGGATGTGGTTGTCATCGGTTCGGGTGTCGACCGTTTGCCCAACACCTCGCTGATGATCATTCCCGGTTGCTCGACGGAAGGCTTGCTGGCCCGTCTTGATATGGCGGATGTCTGTGTTTCCTCCGGCAGCGCCTGTACCTCGGGAAGTCACGAGGTGTCCCACGTTCTGACCGCGATGGGTTGGCGTAAGGAAGCGGAGCAGGGGGCGGTGGTGCGGATGAGTCTGAGTCGGTTTACAACCGGGGACGAAATCCATGACGCGGCGATCCGTCTGGTTGAAGCGGTAACCGCATTGCGAACGAAGCAGGCGGGTTCGCCGATATGACCAGTGTATTGTTTCCCATATGCCGGCGGTCAAATTGTATTTGGCGAATGATGTATTGAAAACAAACGGGAACGAGCGGTACTTTCATAGTATGGGACGATCATTGGATGAAGGGGTTTAAAGACAAGAATGTCGGCCGCTGGGTGGCGTATCATGCGCTGGCCCCGGCCCTGCTCACCGGTATCGCCGGCATGATTCTGCTTGCGATGGCGTATCCTGTCGGCATTCCTGCGGTGGATCCGATTCTTCTCGGCATTCTCGGCGGTCTTCTTCTTCTCGTCGGTATTGTCCTTGTCATCCGTATTCTGAGTGCGTCATCGCGCGATACGCTTACCGCGGGTAACCGTGCGGCGGATGCCGGCGTATGGGTCACCAAGACCGCGTTCGGCAAGCTTCCGGACGACGATCCCCGGGTCATCCGCTACCCGTGGGTGAAGCGGCCGCTTCCGCCGCTCCAGGCAGACATTCAAAAGGATCTCGCCGAATGGTTCGATCACCTCAAATCAGAGCTTCTCAATCAGTCGACGATGATCGACGACGAACAGAAGCGCGACATGCAGATGGCGATGGAATTCCAGCAGGCGTTTCTGAACCGCCCGTATCCCGAGGTTCCTCAGGTCTACATCGACGGCCGGATCCGCCTGGAATTCAATCATCTGTATAAACCGGCCCTCGCGGTCGGCGGTGATTTCTTCGACATCATGCCGATCGGCAACGATTGTGCCGGCGTATTCATTACCGACGTCATGGGCCATGGCGTCCGCAGCGCCCTGATCACCGCGATCCTTCGCGCGCTGCTCGCCGAGCTGCAGCCCCAGGCCCGGAACGCTCCGCATTTCATGAAGGAGATGAACCGGGAGTTCTGCGAAATTCTTGAGTCGATGCCGAACTCGTTTTTTGCCTCCGCGTTTTATCTTGTGCTCGACACAACCTCCCGCATCGCGACGTACGCCGGCGCCGGTCATCCCGCGCCGTTTTTCCTCAACCGCGATCGGGCCCGAGTGAGCCGCCTCGGCATTCCCCAGCCCCGAAGCTCCGCGCTTGGTTTGATCAAGGACGAAGCCTTTCACGGGGAAACGATCCGCATTCAACACGGCAACGCATTTATCTTTTTCACCGACGGCGTTTATGAATGTACCAATCCCGAAGGGGAGGAGTACGGGCTGCAGCGTCTGGAGAAGGTGTTCCAAACCAATATCTACAAGAGTACGCCGCAGATTCTCAATGCGGTCATGAATTCGATCAACGCGTTCACCCGCGGCGAACCCCTCGCCGACGACCTTTGCCTGGTCGCGGTGGACGTCACCACCGATCCTCCGCCGCAGCAGAAATGATGAAAACCCGTTGCGCCTGGTGCGGCTCCGATCCGCTTTATGTGGAGTATCACGATCATGAATGGGGCATCCCCGAGCATGATGACCGGCGCCTGTTTGAAATGCTGATCCTCGAAGGCGCCCAGGCCGGATTAAGCTGGCTGACCATTCTCCGCAAACGCGATCATTATCGGAAAGCGTTCCATGGATTCGATCCTGCCCGCATTGCCCGCTACACGAACAAGGATATCGAGCGGCTGATGAACAACGCCGGGATCGTGCGGAACCGGCTGAAGATCGAGTCGACGATCCGCAACGCAAAAGGAACCCTGGAAATCATCAAGGCATTCGGATCCCTCGATGCCTACCTCTGGCAGTTTGTCGATGGCCGACCGATCATCAACCACTGGACGTCCATGTCCGAGCTGCCGTCGAAAACCCTTGAGTCCGATGCCATGAGCAGGGACCTCAAGAAGCGGGGATTCAACTTCGTCGGCTCCACGATCTGCTATGCTTTCATGCAGGCCGTGGGGATGGTGGATGATCACGCGTCGGATTGTTTCCGGCGAACCGGGGCCTAGGATTTCTCCCCCTTTATCATTGCAAACCTTCGCACGAACCCCAATGATAGCGCTTACATGTGCGGGTTGGGTGATATTATGAAGCAAATGCATCGTGCGATCGGTTGGCTGGCTCTGGGGTTGGGAGTATTGGCGGTTCCGGTAGGAGCGGTTCCGGCGGACGCGGAGCAACCCCTGGTTCAAACCTCGCTGATTGAGGATGTCGGTCTCCTGCCGCCCCGGGAAGCGTGGACCGCGACATCGTCCGGATTGCAGGAGGACCAATATGGCCCGGCCCTTGCCATCGATGGGGATACCTCGACCCGCTGGAGCAGTCCCGCTTCCGACCCCCAGTGGCTGACCATCGATATCGGCCGGGAGGCGGTGATCTGCGGTGCGGTCCTTCGTTGGGAAACCGCATACGCCGACGCCTATGACCTCGATGTGTCGACGGATGGTGAGTCCTGGCAAACGGTCTACACCTGCCGCAATGGAGACGGGCAGACGGATGATATCTACTTTTCCCCGGTGAAGGCTCGGTATTTGCGCATCATGGGCAGGACCCGCGCCACGGGATGGGGATACTCGCTGTGGGACGTGGATGTCCGGGACATACAGGAGGCGCCGCTCGTTCGTGTCGATGGCGAACTCTTGCCCGCCGGTCATGCGATCTTTGACGGCGACCGGACAACCGGCCGTGACGTACCTGTCCCCGGGACCGTGGAGATCGACCTGCATACACGACGCGACCTCGGCGGAATCAGAATCGACTGGGGGGACCGCTTCGCTTCGCACTATACCATCCGGTCTTCCATCGACGGGCAAACCTGGACCGAGCTGGAAGCGGTGGACTATGACACCGGAGGGTTCAATCTGATTCTCCACCCACGGACCGACGTTCGCTTTCTGCGCGTGAATATCGAGAAGGCCACGGAAAGCGAATCCGTCTCCCTAAACGAAATCTCGTTCAAGGCCCCGGAGGAAGAGGTAACCCCGTTGCGGCGGTTCGAGCTGGCGGCCATGAAAGCCCCTTCATCCCACTATCCCGGTCAATTCCGCCGGGAACAGGTTTATTGGACGCTTTTTGGCATCCCCGGCTCCAAGAAGGAAAGCCTGATCGATGAGTACGGGGCGGTGGAGCCTTACCAGGGCCGTCCGGTTCTTACGCCGTTCCTTCGGATTGATGGTGTCTTGCGGGGGGCGTTGGATGCGTCGTCTGTCACCCGGTCGCTGGCGGACGGGTGGATTCCGCTTCCCGGGGTCGCGTGGGAATTTGACGATATCATTCTTGAAATCGATACCGCGGCCGCCGGCGGGAAGGGGGATGCGGTGTCGCTGGTCCAGTACAAGATTCGAAACCCCGGAACGGAAACGGTCGAGGGAGAATGTCTACTCACGGTCCGGCCTTTCCAGGCGACGCCGGTCTGGCAGTACGGCGGGCTGGCTCCGATCCGGAACATGAAGGTTGAAGTCTCATCCGACTCCACATGCGTGACCATCAATGATGAACCTCTCTATCATCTCTATCCGGCCGCTACCGGCGCGGGGGTCCATCGATTCCTGCGCGGTGATGTCGTGGAGGCGCTTGAGGCGGGCGGGATGCCGGAGGCCGGAGAGGGCATCGACGAGGAGAGGGGTTTGCTGTCCGGCGCCGCCGCCTATCCGTTCCGCCTTGCTCCCGGCGAATCGATGCAGATTACGGCCCTTCTCCCGCTGCATGGTTCGGGCGGGGATGAGGCGGACACCGGAGCCGCAGCCTTCTCACAGGCCCGTGCGAGGCAGCTTGCCTACTGGCGCGAGGTGATGGGCGAGGTGTCGCTGGAGCTGCCGGACCGGAGCGTGACCGATACGGTTCGTTCGCAGATTGCCTATATCCTGCTCAACATGGACGGGCGTGCGATCCAGCCCGGCTCGCGGAACTATAAGCGTTCGTGGATCCGCGACGGTGGTATCACCTCGGTGGCGATGATGCGGATGGGCGCCCTCGAACCGGCTCGCGACTTCCTTTCGTGGTATGCCCAGCGGATTTATCCCAACGGGATGGTGCCGCCGATTCTGGACAACGACGGCACGGTGAATACGGGGTACGGGTCGGATCTCGAGTACGACAGCCAGGGCCAGTTCATCTATGCCCTGATGGAATACACCAGGCTTTCCGGCGACGATTCGCTGTTGCGGAATCATTACGAGGATATCGTCAAGGCCATGCAGTTCATGCAGGAGCTTCGCGAACGGACGCTGGTCGATGGCTATATGGCGGACCACCCCCGGCCCGACCGGTTCGCCGGCCTGTTCCCGCCGTCCTACAGCCATGAAGGATACAACCCCCCGATGCACAGTTACTGGGATACGTTCTGGGGACTTTTGGGTTGGAAGGAGGGCATGGCTGCCGCCCGCCGGATGGGCCGGACGGAGGATGCGGTATGGGCGGAGGAGCAATATGATCTACTGGCCGGATCGGTGTCCTCAACCATCGCCGCGGTCATCGATTTCAAGAGCATCGACTTTATCCCCGGCTGTGCGGAGAAGGGGGATCCCGACCCGACTTCGACCGCCATCGCGCTCTCGCCCTGTCGGATTGCCGATCTTTTGCCGGGCGGGATCCTCACCAACACCTTCGACCGCTACTACCACGATCTCATGTCCCGCCGGGAGCCGGGATGGGAAGGAACCTTCACCCCGTACGAAATCCGGTCGGTCACCGCATTCCAATCCCTGGGTCAACCGGATCGCGCGGCGGAGCTGTTGGACTACCTGATGAGCTGCCGCCGTCCGCCGGCCTGGAACCATCTCGCCGAGGTTGTCATCGGCGACGAGCGCAAGGGCGGCTACATCGGAGACATGCCCCATACCTGGGTGGGCTCGGGTCTCGTGAACTCCGTTCGGTTGATGCTGGTGCGTGAGGTGGACGGCCGGCTTGTCCTGCTCGAAGGCGCCCCGGCCTCATGGCTGCAGGGGGAGGGGATTCGTCTGAGCAATCTGCCGACACATTTCGGCCGGATAACGCTCAACGCAAAGGAACGGGATGGAAACCTGATCGTGGATTGGAGCGGCATCAGCGACCCGCCGGAAGGCATTGCTCTGCGAAATCCGATCGATGGAACCATCACCGAGCTCCCCCCGGCCACCCGCGCCTGGACACCGTAGTCGCGGTGATGTTGCGTGATGGTTGCCATGATCACCCACATGCTCCCCGCTTGACGCCTCATGATGTATATATATGATGTATATTCATGAAGCGCACACAAATCTATCTGACGAATCAGGAGCATCAGCGCCTCAACGCCCTCGCGAAAATCACCGGGAAGAAGAAATCCGCGTTGATTCGCGATGCCGTGGATTCGTACCTGGAGATGATCAAGGATACTCAACGGGATATGATCCTGGCGGAGGCAAAGGGATCGTGGGGCGCGGGAGAGACCGGGGAAACGGTCAAGGGCCTTCGCAAAAGCTGGGATCGCTGACCGCATGAAGACCAGGAAACCCCTTCTGGTGGATTCGGATGTGATCATCGACTTTTTGCGCGGCCGGCCGCAGGCTGCGGCAATCCTGGAAAAGCATTCGGACCGGATCATTCTGTCCGCGATCGTCGTGGCCGAGGTGTATGCGGGCGCCCGTAATGACGATGAACGAGCCATTCTGGATCGGCTCCTCAGCTTGTTCCGCATCGTGTCCGTATCACCATCCATCGCCCGTGCAGGCGGGATCTACCGTCAACAATACGGAAGATCACACGGCGTCGGCATGGCGGATGCGGTGATTGCGGCAACGGTACGGGAGGAAGGTGCAGAACTCGTCACCTGCAATGTGAAACACTATCCCATGTTTCCCTCGTTGAAGCCGGCGTATCGAAAAGCGTAAGGTAGGCAATCACCGGCCTCTCCGTTCATCCAGAAGAAGCTTCGTTACATTCGGGATGTCGGGAATACTCGGGCAATCTACGCAACCTATTGATTACACGCGGGTTTTACGGTTGGCTGCCCACTCTTTCATTTCGCTGACCGTGGCGCTCCAGGTCGCAGGGTCGTTGCGCTCGGTGCAGAACCGATCGTAGAGCTGAAAGAACATATTGCGAAACTCGTCGATATACATCATCCGCTCCTGAAATTTCGAGGCAGCATCAAGCTTCTCTCCTTCGGGCAGTTTGAGGCTGCGCAGCACGAAGGACGAGGCGTCGAGGGTGCCGGTCCACTGGGTATCGTCACCGCGGGCCAGGGTCAGCTTGGCCTTGCGGAGCTTCTTACCGCTGAGCAGCGCCGACTTGGCTTCGGCGGCGAAGCGCGGCTCGCCCCGGCGCAGAACCACATCATTGGCCGCGTTGCTTCCCTCAAGGCTGAGCTGGAGCGGGCCGTCGATCATGACCGCGACCTTGCCGAGCTTGTCCGCTTCAAACAGTCCGCCGCGCGCTTCGGTGAAGAACCATATCCAGGTCAGAAAATCCTCGCCGGGATCGTTGGACACCTGCTCATCCCCGACTTCGGCGGAAAAGCTGGTGGCATTCCAGTCCCGGATGTTGCCCTTGCGACGGTGAATCGCGGTGGTATCGGGGGTAAAGGGAATCAGGGCGAATCCGATGGTCTGGGTGAAGCTGATGTTGAACGCATCGAGCTGCTTTTCCGACAACGCCTCGGCATACACGACCTGGTTGGGCTCATCGACCACCATGGAGATCCCCTTGAGGGTGGGGGGCATCTGGGGCAGCAGACGCTCGGTCACCGACCGGCGGATTTCGCTGCGGACCCGGCCGCTCAATTTTTCCAGCCCTGACGCCTGAAGCTGGGCCAGCTCCTCCATCTTGCATTCGGCCCGGAGCAGGGGTCCGGGAATCTTGCGGGCTGCCTGCATCAGGGTCACGCGCAGGTGACCGCCGAAGTAGGCGTTGTCGTTATCGATGGCCCGGTCGAGCAGATGACGGCCGCTGACCCACCCCTGCAGCTCGTTGTCCCCGAGGGTATCGATCGGCGGGGCCGCGTTCTCCGCCAGCAGGCGGACACAGTCCGACGGCAGGGGCTGGGGCAGATGAAACATACGAAAACTCACGGAACCACTCTCGAACGCCATGAAAAACTCCTCTGTCAAACGGTATCAAATCGACTGCCGGTCCCGCGGACCGGGCGGAAAGCCTCGAACCCTAGACCGATTATTTCTCGGACTCAAGGCGGGAGAATCACGAGGCCGGTTGCGGGAATGGACTCCCCGGCGTTTCTCGTTCATCATGGCCGACATGCAGACATCAAAGGAGTTGCGGAAGGACCGGTGGACGATGGCCCTGATCATCGCCCGGGAGTCGTTCCGGTCCTTCATGGGAAACCGGAATCTCGAAACCGCGGCCACGCTGGCGTTCTACGGATTCCTTTCCCTGCTGCCGCTGTTGTTCCTGTCGATCTTCAGCATGGGCTTGATGATCCGGTCCTCGGAAGCGCTGCTGTCCTCGGTGGAAGGGGTCATGCAGGATCTGATTCCTTCGTTCAACGATGCGATTCTCGAGGACCTGTTCCAGCTCACCCAGCATAAATCATGGGGGATCATCGGCGCGGTCCTCCTGGTGTGGTCGATGACTCCGTTCGCCGGTGCGCTTCGCACGTCCATGGCCAGGGTGTTCAAGGTCTCCCGCCGGTACCCGTTGTGGAAGGCCAAGCTCCTCGATCTTGCCGCGGTGCTGGGGCTGTTCGTGCTGCTGGTGGCGATGGCGGGGTTCCGGTGGGTTCTTGCCGCGGGCTTCTTTCCTGTTCTGGAAACCTCCGCGGCCGCGTTTGTGATCCGGTTTGCCGTGGTGCCCGCCGCGTCGTTTGCCCTGCTGTGCCTGTTCTTCCGGGTGTTTGTGCCGGTCCGGGTGCGTTTTCTTCACCTTGCCCTCGGCTCGGGCGCGGTTCTGCTGCTGTGGCTGGCGGTGCGGCGGTTGTTTGTGTTCATTCTGACCGTCAATCCCGACTACGGGTACGCCTTCGGCTCGCTCAAGACGGTCTTCCTGCTGATCATCTGGGTCTACTATTCCTGCGTGGCCCTGTTGTTTGCCGCGGAGCTGATGGCCAATGCCTACCGCCGGGATGCGATTGTGTTCCGGGATCTCCTGCGCGGCGGTGTCCGCGGCCGCCTCGCCGGCCGGACCCTCGCCCGGCATACCCGGACCTTTGAACCCGGGCAGCGCCTGTTCGAACAGGGCGAGGAAGGCGGAGCCATGTATGTGATCGCGCAGGGCGGGGTGATCCTCGAGCGGGACGGCCGCACCCTGGCTGAGCTGGGGGAGGGAGCGTTCTTTGGGGAGATGTCGCTGCTGCTCGACGCCCCGCGCAGCGCCGCCGCGGTGATCCGCGATGAAGGCACCCGCCTCATCACCATCGATCACGCCAACATCGAACTCCTGCTCCGCGAGAACCCCGAACTCGTCATGACCATCCTCAAAGAGATGGCCTCCCGTCTCGAACGGCTGAACCGCCGGGCCTCGGGGCGGGATGCGTGATGCGGGATACGGGATACTGGATACGGGATGGGGGAGATCCCGATTTCCCGTTTGAGCGATCAGGCCCCCTGTGGTACATCAGGCGCCATGAAGGGAATCATTCTTGCCGGAGGTTCGGGGACCCGGCTGTATCCAATTACCCGCGTGGTCAGCAAGCAACTGTTGCCGGTCTACGACAAGCCGATGATCTATTATCCTCTGTCCACCCTGATGCTGGCCGGCATCCGGGAGGTGCTGATCATCTCGACCCCCGAGGATCTTCCCCGGTTTGAATTGCTGCTCGGCGACGGCTCCCAGCTCGGCATGAAGCTCGCCTACGCCGTCCAGCCCCGGCCCGAAGGCCTCGCCCAGGCGTTCGTGATCGGCAGCGATTTCATCGGCGGCGACAGCGTGGCCCTGATCCTCGGCGACAACATCTTCTTCGGCAACCACCTCTCCCGCATCTTCGGCGAAGCCGGCAAGCTTGAGAAGGGCGGACTGATCTTCGGGTACCGCGTGCGGGATCCCGAGCGCTATGGCGTGGTCTCATTCGACAAGGACGGCAAGGTGCTGGATATCGAAGAGAAGCCCGCCCGGCCCCAATCACGCTACGCCGTGCCCGGCCTGTACTTTTACGATAACGACGTGGTCAACATCGCCGCCAATCTCAAGCCCTCGCCCCGCGGCGAGCTGGAGATCACCGATGTCAACCGCACCTACCTTGAGCGCGGCGACCTGCGGGTCGAGCTTCTCGGCCGCGGCTTCGCGTGGCTCGACACCGGCACCCACGAATCGCTTCTCCAGGCATCCAACTATGTCCAGACCATTGAGGAACGCCAGGGCATGAAGGTCTCCTGCATCGAGGAGATCGCCTACCGCAAGGGGTTCATCAATGCCGCCCAGCTCGAAAAGCTGGCCGAGCCCCTGCTCAAGAATGAATACGGCGCCTACCTGATGGATCTGTTGAAAGGGGATGACACGATCGATGGCTATTGAGTTCGAACCCCAGGCCATCCCCGGATGTGTGCTGGTCCGGCCCGATGTGTTTCCCGACGACCGCGGCTTCTTCACCGAAACCTACCACGCCGCCAAGTACCGCGAAGGCGGAATCCCCGGTTCGTTCGTTCAGGACAACTATTCCCACTCCCGACGCGGTGTGCTGCGGGGCCTGCACTTCCAGCAGAACAATCCCCAGGGCAAGCTGGTGTATGTCGTCCACGGCGAGATCTTCGATGTCGCCGTCGACATGCGGAAGGGGTCGCCGATGTTCGGCAAATGGATCGGGGCCCGGCTGTCCTCGGAGAACCGTCACCAGTTCTTTGTCCCCGAGGGCTGCGCTCATGGGTTCGTCGTGCTGAGTGAGACCGCCGATGTGATGTACAAGTGCACCGATCTGTATTCCCCCAAAGACGACCGGGGCCTGATCTGGAACGATCCCGACATCGGCATCGATTGGCCGGTTGCCGATCCCGTGCTTTCCCCCAAGGATGCGCAACTTCCCCGGTTTCGGGACTATCCCGACGACCAGTTGCCGGTGTTTTCTCCATAACCACCGTAAAGACAATCGGTAGGGCCGATTCATCGCGGCGGGACCCCGGTGTACCTGTCCCCATGTCGGGCGGACTCGGCCCTTCGGCGTAAATTTCTGTATCCATGGTGATTGACACGCTTTAAGGGGTTCGATAATGTCCCCACTCTTTTTCCGGGGTTGGATGTATGAAGACGACATTAGTTAAAGAAGCAGATATTTCGCGTTCGTGGTTCCTGGTGGATGCCGCGGGTAAACCGGCCGGCCGTCTGGCCGCCAAGGTGGCCCACATTCTCCGGGGCAAGAACAAGGTGACGTTTGCGCCTCATATCGATGACGGCGATTTCGTCGTGGTGATCAACGCGGCCAAGGTCAAGCTGACCGGTTCCAAGGAGAGCAAGAAGATCTACCAGGATTATTCCGGCTATCCCAGCGGACTGAAGGAGCGGACCGCAGCCCAGGTGCGGGAAAAGGATCCGACACGGCTCGTGTCGCAGGCGGTCAAGGGGATGCTTCCCCGGAACAAGCTTGCCCGGACCCAGATCACGCGGCTGAAAGTATACGCCGGCGAAGAGCATCCGCACGATGCCCAGCAGCCCCAGGCGATCGAATTGTAATTCCAGGGAAGGGGATTCACACGTGGCACAGAAAGTTCTCGAATATGCAGCGACCGGCCGGCGGAAAACGTCGGTGGCGCGGGTCCGCCTTGCGAACGGCGTCGGCAAGGTTATCGTCAACGGCAAGGAAATCGCCGACTACTTCAAACTCGAAACGCTCCGGCGGATCATCGAACAGCCGTTCGACACCACCGGCACCTCCAAGCGGTATGATGTTCTCGTGAATGTGCACGGCGGCGGCCCGACCGGCCAGGCCGGCGCCATCCGGCTCGGGATTGCCCGGGCCCTCGTCCTCAGCGACGAAGGATTGAAGCCCGCGCTCAAGGAAGCCGGCTACCTCACTCGCGATCCCCGCATGAAAGAACGAAAGAAACCCGGTCAGCCGGGCGCTCGCAAGCGGTTCCAGTTCTCGAAGCGTTAATCAAGAGATTCATGACAATTGCGAAACCCCGGATGTCCACGGACGTTCGGGGTTTTTGCTTGCGGTGGAGACCCGAGATTCGAAACCTGTGTGTTGGAGCATGTCTGATCATTCATGAAGATTCACAATGACATCGTGTTGCCGAAAGGCTACCGGGCCGGCGGTATGTATGCCGGCATCAAGCGGAAGAAGGTTCCGGACCTGACCCTTCTGCTGTCGGACGAACCGGCGGCGGTGGCCGGCACGTTCACAACGAACCTCGTGACGGCCGCCCCGGTAAAGGTCTGCAAAAAGCGGATCGGAAAAGGCCGGGGCCGCGCCGTGATCGCGAACAGCGGAAACGCGAATTGCTGCACCGGGGCCCGGGGGGTCGCCGACGCCGAAGCCATGGCGAACGCCGCCGCCAAAGCGCTGGGCATTCCCGCCGCCGAGGTGTTTGTGTCGTCGACCGGAAGCATCGGCAAACCGCTACCCATGGATGTCATCATCCCCGGCATTGGCAAGCTGGCGAAAAAGATCAGCCCGGACGGCGGGCCCTCCGCGGCCCGGGGGATCATGACCACCGACAGCGGGCCGAAAACCGGTACGGTACGGATGAAGCTCGGCGGAAAAATGGTAACCCTTTCGGCCATCGCCAAAGGTGCGGGCATGATCGAACCGAACATGGCCACCATGCTCTGTTATGTGATGACCGATGCCGGGATATCCTCCGCCGATCTGAAGCGGTTCTTGAAGCCGGCGGTGGCCGACAGCTTCAACCGGATCTCGGTGGATGGTGACATGAGCACCAACGATACGGTTCTGCTCTTTGCCAACGGCGCCGCCGGGGCGAAGGTCGGATACGGAACGCCCGATGGGGACCGGTTCGCCGCCGCGCTGCTCGCCCTGCTTCAGAAGCTCGCGTGGCTGATGGTGCGGGACGGCGAAGGTGCGGACAAGGTCGTGAAGATCGTGGTGACCGGCGCGAAGACCGGCCGCGACGCCGAGGCGGTGGCCCGGGCGGTCGCCAATTCCCTTCTCGTCAAAACGTCGTGGCACCGGGACAACCCGAACTGGGGCCGGATCATGGATGCAATCGGCTACGCCGGCGCCAGGGTCGTCGAATCGAAGGTCGATATGTCATACGATGGACTGCTCGCGGTCCGCGGCGGAGAGCGGACCGACATGCCGCTGGAACGGCTGAAACAGGTTCAGCGGAAGGAGTCGTTTGAGATCGCCATCAACCTCAACCTCGGCACGGGCGCTTCGTGGGTGTACGGATGTGATTGCGCCCACAAATACATCGACATTAACATTTAGACTGGAGAGGTCGTTCGGCTCCCGTCGGCGGAGCCGCCTTCACGGAAGGAAGAACCATGCAACATTACATTGAGAAAGCCACGGTCCTGATCGAGGCCCTGCCGTATATCCAGCGGTTCCGGGATGAAATCGTTGTGGTGAAGTTCGGCGGCAGCGCGCTGGAGGAGAAAGCCGGTGTGGAGGCAGTGCTGAAGGATATCGCCTTCATGGCATGTGTCGGCCTCAAGCCGGTGGTGGTCCACGGCGGCGGCAAGGCGATCTCCCGCCGCATGCAGGAAGCGGGTTTGAAACCGGATTTTGTGAAGGGGCTCCGGGTGACCGACGCGGCCTCGATCGAAGTTGTGGAGCAGGTCCTGAACCGGGAAGTGAATCCGGATCTTGTCACGACGCTGTCCGGCATGGGCTGCAAGGCCCGGGGCATTTATGGTGAGGACATCCTCGGCGTGAACCGCCACACCGAAACCGATCCCAACACCGGGGATGTGTTCGACTGGGGGTACGTCGGCAAGATCAAGGATGTGGATATCGAGCCGATCATCGCCTTCAGCAATTCCCATATTGTACCCATGATTACTCCGTTGGGGTGGGGTGACGACAACAAGGTGTACAACTGCAACGCCGACGAGGCGGCGTCCGCTATCGCCACCGCGTTGAAAGCCCGCAAACTTGTTTTCATGTCGGATGTACCCGGACTGCTCCGGGACCCGAAGGATCCGGCATCGCTGATCTCGACCCTTCACGTCAAGGATGTCAACGACCTGGTCCGCCGCGGCGTGATCGACGGCGGTATGCTGCCCAAGGTGAAAGGCGCCGTGCAGGCGCTCAAGGCCGGGGTGAAGAAGGTTCACTTTGTGCATGCCGCGCTGACCCATTCATTGTTGCTGGAATTGTTTACCGACCAGGGCGTCGGGACGGAGATTGTGGAATGAGCAGGACGATGGATATCGCCGGCGCCCACGAAACGTGGGTGGTGCCGAATTACGCCCCGGCACTCGCGCTGGTCAAGGGCAAGGGGGCCCGGGTCTGGGATGCGGAGGGTAATGAATACCTCGACTTCCTCGCCGGGATCGCCGTGGTCAGCCTCGGCCATGCCCACCCGGCATGGGTCAAGGCGATCAAGACCCAGGCCGAAACCCTCGCCATGGTGTCGAACCTTCACTTCAACGAGCTCCAGCCGAAGCTGGCGCGGCGGCTTGCGTCCCGCTTCGTGGAAGGGGCGAAAGTCTTCTTCTGCAATTCAGGCGCGGAAGCCAACGAGGCCCTGATCAAGGTCGCCCGGTCATGGGGAAGCTGCGTCGGTCGGCACGAGATCATCACCATGCGGAACTCATTCCACGGGCGTACGCTTGCCACCCTGACCGCCACCGGACAGGACAAGGTCAAGAAGGGCTTCGCCCCTTTGCCCGAAGGTTTCGTACATGCTGATTTCAATGACATCCAATCCGTTCGGGACGCAGTCACCGACAAGACCGTCGCGGTGATGGTCGAAGTGATCCAGGCGGAAGGCGGAGTGGTCTCGGCGGATAAGTCTTTCCTGCAGGAGCTGCGGGCTCTTTGTGATGAGAAAGACCTTCTTCTGCTGGTGGATGATGTGCAGTGCGGGGTAGGCCGCCTCGGAACCTGGTTCGGCTTTCAGTCGTTCGATGTCACGCCCGACGCCTTCTCGTTGGCCAAGGGACTGGGCGGAGGCTTTCCCATCGGGGCGATGGTCGCCGGTCCGAAGCTATGCAATGTGTTTCAGCCGGGCAGTCACGGAACGACCTTTGGCGGCAACCCTCTCGCCTGTGCCGCCGCGCTGGCGGTTATCGACACCATCGAACACGATCACCTGCTGGATCAGGTCCGTTCGGTCGGGGCCCGGTTCGGGGGGCATCTGCGGGGAATCGCGGCCGAGTTTGACTGGATCAAGGCGGTGCGGGGTACCGGTCTGATCTGGGGGGTGGAAATCGAAGGGCCCGTAAAACGGCTCGAAGCCCTGATGTTCGCACAGGGCCTGATCGGGGTCGCCACCGCCGGCAAGGTCATGCGGTTTGTGCCGCCGCTGATCGTCACTGCGCAGGATGTGGATGCCGCGGCGGAAAAATTCCGCGCCGCGTGCAGAATCTTTCACGAAGAAACCAAGGGAGCAACAACATGAAAGTCGTACTCGCTTACTCCGGGGGCCTCGACACCTCCGTTCTCGTCAAGTGGCTGATCGAAACCTACAACGCCGAGGTGATCTGTTTCGCCGCGGATATCGGACAGGAAGAAGAACTCAAGGGCCTCGACAAAAAGGCCAAAGCCACCGGGGCGAAGAAAATCTACATCGACGACCTGCGCGAGGAGTTCGCGAAGGACTTTGTGTATCCGATGCTCCGCGGCGGGGCGGTGTATGAGTCGGGCTATCTGCTCGGCACATCGATCGCCCGCCCGCTGATCGCGAAGCGGCTGGTGGACATTGCAAAGAAGGAACGGGCCGAGGCCATTGCCCACGGCGCCACCGGCAAGGGCAACGACCAGATCCGCTTCGAGCTGACCGCCTATGCCTTGATGCCCGGCATTCACATCATTGCGCCGTGGCGCGAACAGCGGTTCCGCGACCAGTTTGCCGGCCGCAAGGACATGATCGCCTACTGCAAAAAGCACAAGATTCCCGTGGAAGCGACCGCGAAGAAACCCTACAGCATGGACCGCAACCTGCTTCACATCAGCTACGAGGGCGGGATTCTCGAGGATCCGTGGAAAGAGCCTCCGTCCGACATGTTCAAATTATCGGTCGCGCCGGAAAAGGCGCCGGCCAGGCCGCAGTATGTCGAGGTTGAGTTCCGCAAGGGTGACGCAGTTGCGGTGAATGGCAAGAAGATGTCCCCGTTGCAGGTCATGCAGCGTCTGAACAAGCTGGCCGGCAAACATGGCGTGGGCCGCGTGGATATTGTCGAAAACCGGTTCGTGGGCATGAAGAGTCGCGGGGTGTATGAAACCCCGGCTGGGACGATCCTGCACCGCGCCCGTGAGGCGGTGGAGCAGCTCACCATGGATCGCGAAGTTCTTCACATGCGCAACAGCCTGATTCCCCAGTATGCCAAGCTGGTCTACAATGGTTTCTGGTTTGCGCCCGAGCGCGAGATGCTTCAGTCGGCAATGGATGAAGCGGCAAAGACGGTCAACGGAACCGCACGTTTGAAGTTGTACCGGGGGAGCTGCACCGTGGTCGGTCGTAAAGCGCCGAAGTCCCTGTATGACGCCGACCTGTCGAGCTTCGAGGGAAGCGGCGGTTACAACCAGGACGACGCCTCCGGTTTCATCAAGCTCAACGCCTTGCGTCTGCGCATGCGGGCGAAAGCTGCGGGACGTCGCCGATAAGGAACGATCCGCAACGAATTGGCATACTACACGGGAAAACGATGGAAGCATTTGATTATCGCGATGGTGAACTCTGTGCCGAGGACGTGCCGGTCCGCGAGCTAGCGGAAACATACGGTACGCCCTTGTACGTATACAGCCGGGGACACATTCTCTCGCAGTTTCATGCTTTGAAGAATGTGATGGCGGAGGTTGATCCGCTGATTTGTTACGCGGTGAAGTCCAATACCAACGCCGCGGTCATTTCCGCCCTTGCCGGTGAAGGCGCCGGCGCGGACGTGGTGTCCGGCGGGGAGTTGCTGCGAGCCCGCCGGGCCGGTGTGCCCGCGGACCGCATCGTGTTTGCCGGGGTCGGCAAGACCGAAGCGGAGATCGAGTATGCCCTGAAGGAGGGGATTCTCTATTTCACCGTGGAATCGGAGCCGGAGCTGGAGCGGATCTCCGAGGTGGCGCAGCAGACGGGAACCACCGGGCGCATCGCCATCCGGGTGAATCCCGATGTGGACCCCAAGACCCACAAGTACACCAGCACCGGCAAGAAGGAGAATAAATTCGGGGTCGATCTCGAGCGGGCGATGGCCGCGTATGAGCGTGCCGCGGAACTGCCGGGTATTGAGATCACATCGCTCCACATGCATCTCGGCTCGCCGATCATGACCAGCGATCCGTATGCCGAGGCGCTGGAGAAAGTCGCGCCGCTGTGTCGTGACCTGAAGACGCGGTTTTCAACGTTCCGCCATATCGACATCGGCGGTGGTCTCGGGATTCCGTACCGGGAGGAGGATACAGCATTCGACCTTGATGCGTTTGCGTATGCCGTCATCCCCCCGCTCAAGGCCCTCGGCCTGACCGTCAGCATGGAACCGGGACGCTATCTCACCGGCAACGGCGGGATTCTTGTCACCCGCGTTGAGTACGTGAAGGACAACCCGTTCAAGAAATTCATCGTGATCGATGCCGCGATGAATGACCTGATCCGGCCTGCGCTGTACGAGGCATATCACGCCATCCGTCCGGTGCGGGACACCCGGGAAACGGTGTTCGGCGACCTTGTCGGACCGATCTGCGAGTCCGGCGACTTTTTCGCCGCCAACCGCGATCTGCCCGCGGTCGGACCGGGCGAGCTGCTGGCGGTGATGAGCGCCGGCTCGTACGGATTTGTCATGGCCGGCACCTACAATTCCCGTCCCCTGGCCGCCGAGGTCATGGTCTCGGGAAATCAGCACCGGTTGGTGCGGAAGCGGCAGGACATGGAGGATATCTTCCGGGACGAGGTGATCCCGGACTGGAACTGACCCCGTTCCCCCTTGTTTCCAATCATTGGAAACGATAGGGTGCGGGTTTTCCAATCATTGGAAAATGAATCGAGAGGCCAGCGCATGTTAGAAGGAACCCATACCGCCATTGTCACCCCGTTCACCGCCGACGGAGAGGTCGATTACGACCGCTTCCGGGATCTGATCGAATTTCAGATCGAGGGCGGCGTGACCGGGATTGTTCCCGTCGGAACCACCGGCGAATCACCGACACTGAATGTATCCGAGCACAGCAAGGTGATTGAGACGGCGATCGAGACCGCGAAGGGCCGGGTGAAGATCATCGCCGGAACCGGCGGTAACGCCACCGCCGAAGCCATCGAGCTGACCCGCCATGCGAAGGAGGCCGGCGCCGATGCAACCCTGCAGGTGACGCCGTACTACAACAAGCCGAATGCCGCGGGGCTTATCCGGCACTTTTCCGCCGTGGCCGATATAGGCCTTCCGGTCGTGCTCTACAATGTGCCGGGACGTACCGGAAAGGAGATCCCGGTCGAAGTCGTGGCTGAGCTGGCGCAGCATCCGCATGTGACGGCGATCAAGGAAGCCGGGGGCAGTGTCGACCGGGTCAGCCGGATTCTGAACGTATGCGAGATCGAGGTTTTATCGGGCGATGACTCCCTGACCTATCCCATGATGGCGCTGGGCGGGGTCGGGGTGATCAGTGTGGCATCGAATGTTGCTCCGCGTGCTGTATCGGACCTGGTGGGAGCGGCGTTGAATGGCGACTGGAACCGGGCCCGTACGCTTCATTACGAGCTGTATAACCTGTTCACCGACCTGTTCATCGACACCAACCCGATTCCGGTGAAGACGGCGCTGGCCATGATGGGACGGATCGAGGAGTCGTTCCGTCTGCCCCTTTGTGAAATGGCCGATGGGCCCCGGCAGAAGCTGAAGGCTACCCTGAATGCTGTCGGTTTGCTGTAAGGCGGACAAAGCCTTCAGGGCTTGCACTGCGGGAGCATGATTTCGAATGGATGGCGAGATGACGCAAACCGTGGAAACCGATGATACGCGCCCGCCGATTATCAGCCTGGTCAGTCTTGGCTGTGCCAAGAACGAGGTGGATTCCGAGCGCATTCTCGGTCGGCTGGCCGAATCGGGATTTCTGATTGCCGAGGATCCGGCCCAGGCCGATGTGTGCCTTGTGAATACCTGCGGATTCATTGAGGAGTCCCGGGAGGAATCTGCGGGGATTCTTCGTGAACTGCAGGCGCTCAAAGCGTCGGGTTCCCTGAAGTCTGTGGTTGCCCTCGGATGCCTTGTCGAGAGGGTGGCCGGAGCGGAGGAGACGGAGGGCTATCTGCGGCATGCCGATGCCCGGATTGGTTTCAATGATTATCCTCGCATTGCCGACCTGTGCCGCGATCTTGCCGCGGGCGAGATTACATCAGCACGGGACGAAGGGGTGAAGGTTGAGATCGGCGACAAGCGTTTCAAGGGGCTGGCGGCCGAGGCGGGATCCTTTACCGAGAGTTACAACGACTTCCTGACCGCCCCGCGGCTCCGGATCGGCTCCCCCCACCTTGCGCATCTCAAGATTTCCGAAGGGTGTTCAAACTTCTGCCGGTTCTGTTCGATTCCCTACATCCGGGGGGTGCAGGTCAGCCGGCCGATCGAAGACATTGTAACCGAGGCCCGTCAACTGCTGGATACCGGGGCGGCGGAGCTCAGCCTGATCGCCCAGGACACGACCAGTTATGGCCGGGACCTGTATGGCGATCTCAAGCTGGCCGACCTTCTCCGGTCGCTCCTCGCGATCAACACCGATGCGTGGTTCCGGTTGATGTACGCGTTTCCGAGGTTTCTGAACGAGGAAATGCTCGACGTGATGGCGTCCGATCCGCGGATGTGTCCGTATATCGACATGCCTTTGCAGCATATTCATGACCGGATGCTGTCGGTGATGGGGCGCGGCATGGGGCGGCGGGATACGGTTGCGTTGCTGGATTTGATCCGGGACAAGCTGCCCGGCGGGGCCATTCGCACGACCTTCATCGTGGGTCATCCCGGGGAAACCGATGAACAGTTCCTTGAGCTTCTTCGATTTGTCGAGGAGGGCCGCTTTTCCCACGTCGGTGTCTTCATGTACTCGAAGGAACCGAAAACGCCGTCGGCAAAGCTTGCGGATGATGTTCCGCTGGCGGTGAAGAAAGAGCGGCGGGATGCGTTGATGAAAGCCCAGCTTGAGGTTTCGCGGAAGCGGCTGCGGTCGATGGTCGGCCGAGAGATGGACGTTATGATCGACGGTCCCGTCGGACCCGGTATGTCGGCTCCGAAAGGTGCCGGCGTGATGGGGCGCACCCGGTGCGAGGCCATGGATGTGGATGGCGTGGTTTTCATCCGGGGTCGGGCTGCGTCCCGGTTGCCGCCGGGAACACGGCGGAAGGCGAGAATTGTCCAGGCCATGGACTATGACCTGGTTGCGGCCCTGCATTGAGCGATGACGGCATCGAGAACAGGCGTGTGGTTGCCGGTTCTCCTCCTGGTTGTTGGATTATGTTCGTGGTTTCACCCGGTGCTATTATCCGGGTTCGAGCGAAGCGTAACCGATCTCGGCGACAGCCGGTTTAACCACTACCTTCTTGAGCATGCTTATCAGTGGATGATCGGGAACCCGGCTCATGCCGAATTGTGGTCGCCTCCGTTTTTCTATCCGCAAAAAGAGGTTCTGGCCTACAGCGATATCATGGCCGGGTTTGTGTGGTTCTATGCGCCGTTCCGGTTCGTTGGCATTCCGGAGGTTCCATCCTTTGCTCTGTGGATGATGACGGCTTGCCTGCTGACCTTCGGTGTTTGCTGGCAGTTGTTCCGCAGGGGGCTGGAGCTGCCGCCGGCGGGTTCGGCGATCGGAGCGTTTCTGTTTACGTTTGGCGTACCGCGGGCCGCGCAGTTGGGTCACCAGCAGCTATTGCCCGGTCTGTATGTCCTCGCTGCGGTGAGTGGCGTGGTGATGCTGGGGCGTTGCGCATCCGCCGGCGATCTTCGGTTTCGGGTGATTGTCCCTGCGACCCTGCTGGCGTGCGGCGGGTGCGTGCTCCAGATGTATAGTGCTTTCTATCCCCTGTGGTTTACGTTGTTTGGACTCCTGGTCCTCGCTCTTGTCGGCATGCTTGGCGGATCCACCCGGCAGGATCTCATATCGCTGTTGCGAAGCCGGTGGTTGTGGGTCGTTGCCGGCATGGCAGTCATCGCCATGTTGCCTGCGCTTCGGCTTTACCTTGGCGGCCTTGATGTCATGGGTGCCCGCCGTGAGGATGCGGTTGAGAGTATGCTGCCGAGATTGCGGTCATGGATCTTTCTCGGCGAGGGCCATGTTCTATACGGGAGAATCTATCAAAACGTTCCCTGGCTGGCGGACCTTCCGATGTCGCATGAGCACCGGTTGGGCGTGGGGCCGGTTACGACCGTGCTGGCCCTGGCCGGTTTATGGCGACTGCGCGGGAAGCCGTGGGGCCGGGCGCTTCTGATTACGTCGCTGGTGATATTCGCGGCGACATTGTTCCTCTACCCGGGATTTCATCCGTGGTTTGCCATAAGCGGATGGATACCCGGTGCATCGGCTCTTCGTGCGGTGGCGCGGGTGGGACTGTTGCTTCTGCTGCCGCTGTCGATCGGTGTGGCATGGCAGGTCTCGAGCTTGAAAACGAATGCGTGGAAAGTTGTGGTCATCCTGGTGGTACTGGCGGAGCAATGGGTGGTTGTGCCGACGTATGATGCCCGGGGACGATTTGACCGGGTGCGGGAAATGGCTGCGGAGGTGAAGCGGGATGCCGATGCGTTCTATCTTGTCCGGCAAACAGGACGCCGTCATGAGCGTGGATCCGAGTATCGGGACCAGATCGATGCGATGTGGGTTTCCATCCTGTCCGGCGTTCCGACGGTAAATGGATACAGCGGGCTGATCCCACCGGGATGGGAGTCCCTGTATTTCAATTTTATCAGGGGGGAGAAGGATGTGGAGCGTCTGGATCGGAGTCTTGAGGGTTGGGCGTTGGCAAACGGGGCGGATCCGGCGGAAATTCAGATGCTCATGACAGCGGGATCTGATGCGGAAGATCGTCCATGAAAACGAGGCGTGAAGAGAGGTCATTCAGCGCCTCGCGGGCAACCGGAAACGCGTCGGAGAGCTGGTGAAGGGTGGTCTCGAGGCGGTACCGGCGTGCGCAGGGGTGGTTTCCGGCTTCCCGGTAGCTCATCCGGCCCATCCCTTCGTAATAGTCCATGGAAGGGGCACCTTTCCGGGAGGCCCGACTGCGGATCCTGTCCGGAAAGATCCCGGCGAGGAACAGCGAGTAATTGCCGATATGGGCGCGCAGAGAAAAGCGTGTTTCCTCGTTGGCATCATGGAGGGCGGCCAGCATGTCGACAATGTAGTCGAGTTGGGGGGATGTATTGTCATGTGTGCCCCGCATACGCATCGTGATGGAGAATTCTGCGAGGAGTGCGCCGACATAGTCGGCGAGTTCGCGGTCATCGAGGCCGGCTTCGAGGAGCGCGTGTCGAACAAGAACATAAAAGTAAAGGGGTGGTGAGACTGCGATCAGCGATGGATCTTCCAGGAGTGCGTCAAAGACTTCGCGGGAATCCAGCATCTCATCGATGAAAAATGGATCGGAGATCAGCTTGTCGAGTGCCTCTTCATGTTCGCGGGCACGGTCGATGCATTGCATCAGAAACAGCAGGTCTGTTGTGCTGATACGTATGCGGCAGTTGGGTTGAACCACTCGTGCCATGGTCAAAGGGATAACCGCGCCGCCCGATCTCGTGTAGTGGAAAACCTGATAGAGTAATGTTTGGCGGGTGTGAGCCTCTGCCCGGGTGCGTTTCGTAATGTGCTGGTGTTGATCTGGTTGCGACGATTTGACACTCGGTAATGAATGTGTTAGTTGTTTGTGCGCCGTTCGGGTTATGGCGGTTTTTGCAACCGGCGGCAGGGTATGTGGTGGCGTATTCGTCAAGGAAATGGAGAGAACCTGAAACGATTCTATTGAGGGAGCCGACATGAACCGAGTCCTGCAGCAACGCATGAACCAGATCAGCCGCCAGCATAACCTCATGTTTTCCACCGCGAACCGGCATCCGGACGAAACCTTGTCCGGCCGATTGGCGCCCAAGCCCAAATCGTCATCCGGCGACCGCAAGACGTCTTCCAAGCTCGGGCGCTGAGCGTCCGGCTATACCCGGGGCAGGGTGACTTCCGGCCTTTGATTCTGATACTTGCCGCTGCGGGTTGCGTAGGTTGTTTTGCAGGGTTCCCCCTCGAAGAACAGGAGTTGCACCACGCCTTCTCCGGCATAGATGCGGATATCCGCATGGGAGGCGTTGGAAAACTCCAGCGTCAGGTGTCCTTTCCATCCCGCTTCCGCCGGTGTCAGGTTCGCAATGCAGCCGACACGTGCATAGGTGCTTTTTCCGATGCAGAGAACCGTGATGTAGTCGGGCACATCGAGGTATTCCATCGCGACACCCAAGCCATAGCTGTGGGCGGGAAGGATGAAATAGCGACCGTGCTCATCCTCCTTGAGGTCTTCCCGTTCAACATTCGCGGGGTTGAAGTTTTTGGGATCGACCACCGTGCCGGGAATGTGGCGGAAGATTCTGAAGTCATTGGGTGAAAGCCGGATGTCATATCCATAGCTGCTGAGGCCGAAGGAGAGGACCGGTTTGTCTTCGCATCGTCGGACGAGCGTGGGTTCAAACGGGTCGATCATCCCTTTTCCTGCCATGGCCGCAATCCATTCATCATTCTTGATCATGGCGTGAAGGTACCAGCAGATGATGGCCCGGGCAACCGGTGTGCGGGATCATGGATTGATTTTTTCCCTCTGATGGATGACTGTTTGTGACATGCATGACGACCACGAGATCTTTCTGCCGTTCCGGCCTCGCCGAAACCGGTCGACCGACGCGGTTCGCCGCTTGGTGCGAGAGACCGTTTTGACTCCATCCGATCTGATTCTCCCTCTGTTTGTCTGTGAGGGGAAGAACCGGAAAGTCGCGATCAAGTCCATGCCCGGTTGTTTCCGGTTGAGCCGGGATTTGATTGTGAAGGAAGCGAGAGCAGCGCGGAGGCTTGGCATTCCGGCGGTAGCTTTGTTTCCTGCTCTTCCTGATGCGAAGAAGGATCGGAGGGCCGGCGAGTCGGTCAATCCGGATGGGCTGTTACAGCAGACCGTTCGGGCATTGAAAGACAAGGTCCCCGAGCTGGCAGTGATCACCGACGTCGCCATGGATCCCTACTCCAGCGATGGTCATGACGGATATGTCGAGAATGGCCGGATCGACAATGACAAAACCCTCCCCATTCTCGCCGCGATGGCCGTCTCCCAGGCTGAAGCCGGAGCCGACATCGTCGCGCCCTCGGACATGATGGACGGCCGTGTTTCCTACATCCGGGAAGCCCTGGACACCCACGGCTATACGGGGACAGGCATTTTAGCGTACTCCGCGAAATATTGTTCGGCTTTCTACGGTCCCTTCCGGGAAGCGCTGGATTCCGCTCCGCGCGGCGGAGATAAAAAGACGTATCAGATGGATCCTGCGAATGCGGTCGAGGCCTTGCGGGAAATCCGGCTTGATGTGGAGGAGGGGGCTGACATGGTGATGGTCAAGCCGGGGATGCCGTACCTGGATATCGTTGCTGCCGCCAAAGAGGCGGTGGATGTTCCCGTGGCGGTGTATCAGGTCAGTGGGGAGTATGCGATGATCAAGGCGGCGGACAAGCTGGGCTGGCTATCCGGAGCGGACGCGATGATGGAGAGCCTGGTTGCTTTCAAACGGGCCGGGGCGGACATGATTTTGACATATTATGCCGCAGAAGCTGCGTCCGCGCTCTCGTGATGAAGGTCGCCGTACTCGGAGCCTCACCAAAGCCTGACCGGTATGCCTACCGAGCCTTTCGTATGCTACTGGAACATGGCCATGAACCGGTTCCGGTGAATCCAGCCTACGAGGAGATCGATGGAATCCCCTGCTGGCCAACCATCACAGATGTAAAATCACCTCATACGATTACCGTTTATCTGGCACCGGCCCACCTGCATAAAATCTTGCAGGACATCATCAGCGCCGCACCAACACGAGTCATTCTCAATCCGGGAACCGAAGATCCTGCCATCAAAAAAAGCCTACGAGAAGCCGGAATCCCCGTCACAGAAGCCTGCACCCTCGTCATGCTTCGAACCGGCCAATTCTAACTCGGCAGGGACAGGCAAGTTGGTTCGATTCATTCTGTTATACATATCGTGACAGGCGTTTCTCTTGACGGGCACAATGCCCGTATGTCGTTGATGTAAAGCGGTTTGTGGGTGGCGGCTGCAAGGCGTGGCTGCCTCGGGATGGTGACAGGTGAATTAGGATGAAGTGACTGATGGCAAGAGATTTTGCCTGTCCCCATTTGGGCGTGGAAGTTTCTACCGGGGGGGGCGCCTCCATAGACTAAACGGATGAGGCTGCCGTCTGTTTCTCGCTGGTTTTCAGGTATCAAGCAAAGACCAACACTTAGGCTTTGACGACACGCACAAGCCTGGACCATTGATTTTGTGAATACCTACTAAGTCGTTTGCAGATGCTTGTAGCAGTAAAGTGAGCCGGGCCCACGGATCCTCGCTGCCCCGGTCTTTTTCGTTCGCAGGTGTGGTCGGTATCGAGCTGCTGTATCAAGCACAAACAACTCCGAGCCGATAACAAGACCGTCTACCCAGTACCGCACCCGTCGTTCCAGCCACGGCTTCCGGACCTCCGAGCCTGGCCTCGATTCGTTAAACACGCTCCAGAGGCTTTCAAACAATTGGTCAAGGTTGGCATAGGGGTAGATCTCGGACAGGATTGGGAGCAGAATGGACCGAAGATGGAGGGCAAACGGATGCATACCCGTGGCTGCCCATGCGCCAAAACTGCAAAACCTATAGTCGGAGGGGTGTTTGACCATCCGGGCCCTGACCGGATTCATCTCAATGTATTGAATACACCCCCATGCCGCCCGCCCGTCCCCTAATAGCGTGTGCTTGAATCGCTCCGCCCATAGGGATCCGCGCCGGTGCACCGGACGGGTCCGGTTGAACCAGCAGGTGAACTGTTGTTGTAGATCATGCATCAGCCAACTGATATCCACCATTCGGTGGGCATGAACCTGAACCATTGGGTCGTGTGGATCAAGCCGCCGGCCGGGATAGTAGGCTTCATATCTTCGGCATACCTCTTCAGCCGATGGCAAGCTTCCCGGGGCATACACGACAAGGTGAAAATGGTTGGACATGACCACGTACGACAGCGGTTTTACCAGATAATACTCATCCAGCTTGTGCAGAAGTTGAACGAACTTCTCCTTCTCGGCCCTGCCAAAGGGGCGGTCGGAAGACGTTCCCGACACGCGGTTGTACAGGTGATAGATCATTGGTTCACCAATTACTTTGATTCTCGCTCTACGCATAAAACACCTCGTGGTTACATACACAGGAAGAATTCAGGACCCATGATTTCCGGCCGAATTGTGAAAAAATGTGAAAAAATCCAGAATAGCCAAGTTTGAACCACGGGCCCCGCGCCCGTATATTGTTGATGTACAGCAGGTTGTGGGTGGCGGCTGCAAGCCGTATCTTCCCGGGACGGGGACCGGTGAATTAGGATGAAATGAAATGGCTGATCAAAAGAATTTGCCTGTCCCCATTTGGGAGACGCCCGAGAGGGAGACACCCGAGAGGACCATGCAGGATGGTTTACCTGTCACCAACTTGAGGAGATTGAAACAGGTTGTTCGCGCGATCGTGTCACGGAAGATGTTTCACCTGTCCCTCTTGAATGAGGAATTGCCTGTCCCCCTCTGGAAGGGGTGGTTAGTCGGTCTGGCCGTATGTCATTCTGGTTCTGGTCATGAGGGGGGTGGTTGCCTGGTTTATGAGGACGGTGTGGATGGTTCCGTCTCCCTGGATGGGGGGGCCGGTGTTTGTGTAGTCGTAGCCATTTGTCGAGATCTGTATCTGGTATTCTGTGCCGGGTCGGGTTTCAAAAACGGCATGACCATTGATGACATCCGCCGGCGTGATATCAGGCATGACTGTGGGACCGTACATCATCCATTGCCATTCTTCATGGAATGTATCTGATGTCGGCAGGTGATAGTCGACAACCATGGAGCCATGGGCATTGGTTGTGCTCACGTCGGTCATGAATGTATGTGATCCGCGGTATGGAGCATGTTCGGTATCGACGAGAACCTGCGGGCCAAAATCAAACAGCCCAAGTTCCTCCCAAAAGGCCACGAGCCGATTTGAAGAAACCAGCTCATCGTCATAATGGCCAAAGCCGAAATACCGTTCCGGCTTCGTCATACCCGGGGAAGACACCCAGTCCGCCGGACGGTTACCCGTGAAATACCAATCCATGGATGCAAACATCATGACTCGCTTCACCGGCCGCACTTTCCCGATCATGGCAGCATGACCGCCACCCTGGGAATGACCGGCAATTGTGACATTCGACCAGCGTACTCCCCCGGACCCATCCAGAAACTGTGCCCAATCAAAACTCGGATACTGGGCGTCAAGATAAGTCAGAAGTTTGATGAGGCGATTGTCGATACTGTCGGTGCGACTCACATCCACCAGGGCGGTTCGGTTCGTTCCATCGAAAACTTCAAGCCGTACGTTCTCATGACAGGTAGAGTCTGTTTGCAAAGCGCAAAGATTGTTTACCGCATCGCCATTCACATACATCAAGCCAACCGCATAAAATCCTTGCCGCGCAGCTTCCTGCACAATGTTTGTATAGACAATCGGTGCACCATCGGTGCCGGGAAGAAACACAAATAAATCATGGCCGGAAGGAGACAGGCCCGGAACACATATCGTGTGGACGTTGTTGTACTGGGAAATATTCGGGTCAGTTGTGCTCGGTGAGACAACAACACAAAGCTGGGCGCTTCCCGCCATAGTCCCCAGGTACAAGCCGACCCCAAACGGTATACAGTGCCAAAATTTCATGTTGACGATCGAATCCTCCCTTCCCACTCCATACCCGGAAAAGAGCCTCCCGTTCACCGTTACAGCCGGGCGCCGCAGTTTTTGCAGAACGCGGCATCAGGATCATGTCCCTCGGCAGAACAGTTCGGACAGGCCTGGGTGCTTATATCCCGCGGTCTTCGCCTGGCCGCCTGGGCAATTTCCACGGAAACAATCCCGGTCGGTACCGCAATAATCCCATAGCCCATAATCATGATCACAACCGCAAGCATACGACCGGGAACCGTGGCCGGGGAGATGTCGCCATAGCCCACCGTGGTCAATGTCACCACCGCCCAGTAGATGCTGGTGGGAATACTGGTGTACCCATTGTTCTCCCCCTCGATCAGGTACATCATTGAGCCGAGCACCACCACCAGGGTAAGCACCGCAAAAAGGAATACGGTAATTTTCCGTCCGCTGGCCCGTAGCGCCCTCACCAGCAATTCCGCCTCATCGAGATACAGCGCCAGCTTGAGTACCCGGAACACCCGCAAGACCCGCAGGATGCGGATGACCAGCAAGTACTGGCTCCCGGGTAGAAAAAGGCTGAGATAGGTGGGAAGAACCCCCAACAGGTCAACAATGCCGTAGAAGCTCAGCGCATATTTCCGCGGACTCCGCACACAGGTGAGCCTCAAAACATACTCGACGGTGAAGAGAATCGTGAAACCCCACTCGAGTGAATATAGCACAGCCCCGTGTTCCAGCCGAACGGACCGAATACTATCCAGCATCACCACGGCCACGCTGACGAGGATGCTGACAATCAGGATGATATCAAACAATTTGCCTGCAACGGTGTCCGCCTCGAAGATGACTTCGTGAAGCCTTTCCCTCCAAGAACTGGCGGCATGCTCACTCATGGGTGCCATTCTAGACAGAACCCGCGCTACGGCAACGGTGAAGTGCCGGCCTCGGTATCATCAATAACCATTGATCGGGCGATACCGTCATGCAATCTTTCCGCTATGCATGGTTCCCGAAATAAACTGCTCGTTGTTCAGGCCGCCGCCATGGGCTCGAAGCTGCTGGCCCGCCATGGGAAGACGTTTACCGGTCATGATGTTCATTCCATGGCCTCCATTTTCCCCGCGGTTACCTGTCCGGTTCAGGCTTCCATGCGGACAGCCCTGCCGCCCGCCGGCCACGGGATGGTGGCGAACGGGGGATACTTCCCCCAGCTTAAGAAGGTTCTGTTCTGGGAACAGGCGGCAACGCTCGTGTCCGGTGAACGCGTGTGGGCCCCCCTCCGCTCCGCCGGCGGTACGGCGGGTATGATGTTCTGGCAGCAAAGCCTGGTGGATGATCTGGATCTCGTGCTTTCCCCCCGACCCATTCACAAACACGAAGGCGGGATGATCCAGGACTGCTACTCGATGCCCGGCGATCTCTATGGTCGGCTTTGCAAGGATATCGGCCGGTCATTCAACCTGATGCATTACTGGGGACCTGTCACGTCGCGAAAATCCAGTGAATGGATCGCCGATGCCACCATCGCCGTCATGAAGGATCCAGCGCCCGATCTTTTGTTTTCCTACATCCCTCACCTTGACTATGACCTTCAGAGAAAAGGGCCCGATCACCCCAGAGCGGCCCAGGCGCTCGATGTTCTCGAGACACTGACCGGCAAACTCGACCAGGCCTGCCGGGAATCCGGCTACGACTGGGTCATGTTCGGCGACTATGAAATCAACCCGGTTACCCAACCGCCGGTGTTCCCCAATCGAATTCTCCGGGATGCCGGGCTCTTTCGGACTCGTATGTTGAAGGGAATGGCCTATCCGGACTTTTTCTCCGGCGGCACCTTCGCCATGGTTGATCATGAGGTGGCGCATGTTTATGTCGGTGATCCACAGGACCGTGAACAAGTCCGCGGCCTTTTCGCGAACCAGCAGGGCATCGACCGCATACTCGACCGGCAGGCTCAAAAGGAGCTCGGCCTCGATCACGCCTCGTCAGGAGATTTTGTTCTCGTGTCATCCGAAGGCTCCTGGTTTGCGTATCCATGGTGGACCGAACGCCGCGAGGCTCCCGATTTTGCCACCCACGTGGATATCCACAACAAGCCCGGATTTGACCCCTGCGAACTTTATTTCGGATGGCCGCCGCCTGGCATCAGCATGAATGTTTCGAAAATCGGCGGAACCCATGGGCGGAGCTGCAATGTTGCATGGTTCGGTACCTGGAACCCTGAGCGCAACATCTCACATCAACTCGACCTTGCCGAAGCGATCCGGGATTGGTGCGGTCAGCATGGATGACACAAGGGCGGATACGTTTCGATCCTACGTCATTTGTCCGCCGGGACTCGAACATATCGCGTCGGCGGAACTTCGGAGGATGGGAATCCAACATCAAGCCGGCCGCGGGAATCATACCGCAGAAGGCGGATTTCCAATCAATCTTACCCCCCAGGAATTAATTCGCGCCAACCTCCGGCTGCGAACAGCCTCCCGGATCCTGGTGCGAATGGACGCTTTTTCCGCGTCCGCGTTCTGGGAGCTTCGCAAGCGGGCAGCGAAAGCACCGTGGCACCGATACATTACACCGGGTCGACCGGTAGGGATTCGGGTAACGACCCGGCAGTCTGCACTCTACCACAAGAACGGAATCGCCGAACGGATTGCGGGGGCAGTCTCTGATGCCCTTGGCCGTGAATCTCCCATGATGCGCGGGGATGACGACACCATGCAGAAGGACGGACAGTGGGTCCATGTCCGCATCGTGAAGAACAATGTCATGTTGAGTATGGACGCCACCGGAGACCATCTTCACCGGCGTGGCTACCGGACCCACATCGGCCGCGCACCTTTACGGGAAAACCTTGCCGCGGCCCTGGTCATGCTTTCGGGCTGGGACCGGTCGGCTCCCCTGGTTGATCCCTGTTGCGGCTCCGGTACGATTCTGATCGAGGCGGCGCTTCTTGCTTCCGGAACCGCCCCGGGCCGGAATCGCCCATTTGCCTGCGAACATTGGCCATGCATGCCGAACGCGCTCGCGGAGGTTGAGCGCGAATCAGCGCAAACGATACAGACCGCCGCGCCTCCGGTTCTCCAGGGATGCGATGTGAATCCGGATGAAATCCACGCCGCCCGCCACAATGCGGAACAGGCCGGCGTGGCATCCATGATCGGTATGGACGCTCATCCCGCGAGCAAGATGTCACTTCCGGAAGGTGACGGATGGATCGTGACAAACCTGCCGTACGGCAAACGAGTGGGCCGAAACGAGGGTTCATCGGTGCTGGACGAAATCGCGTCCGCTGTTCATCGTAGTACCCGTTCATGGCGCATGACAGCCATGACCGCTGACCGCATAGCCCTGAAGCGGTCTGACTTCCGCATCGATCATGTGACCCCACTTCGAAATGGCGGCCTGAAGGTGGATGTTGTCACCGGAAGCTGGATGCCGTGATCTGCGCGGACAAGTCATCGCCTCCGGAACTCATACGCAAAGGATACCCGAAATGACGACAATACGAACCCACGCCTGGCAGGAAGCAGCGGCCTTTGCCGCACGCCATCACCTCGGGCACTTCCGGAAAGATAACGCCACGCCCTATATCTCCCACCCGTTCCGGGTAACCCTGACCGTGGCGACGGTATTCGGCGTTACCGACGAGACGGTCATGACTGCTTCCCTGCTTCACGACACCATCGAGGATTGTCGGGCCGATTTTGATGAAATCGCCGACCAGTTCGGAGCCCGTGTTGCCGAGATTGTCGCTCTCCTCAGCAAGGACATGCGTGCACCCGAAGACCGGCGCGAAGCTGAGTATGACGCAGGACTGGCGGCCGGCCCCTGGGAAGCGAGGCTGATCAAGCTCGGTGACGTATATGATAACTACTGCGATGCCCGCTCCGATGCGATGCGGGAAAAGGCGAAAGACAAGGTGCTTCGCGCCCTGAAATTGGCGGCCGCGGATCCGGAATGTGCCACGGCCGTCAAGGCGGTGGAGGCCTTGATCCACAGCGGCAAAGCATGACTACTGCTTGGGGCGAAATCCGCGCTGCCTTGCCGCTTCATACAGCAGTACCGTTGTGGCACATGCCACATTCAGCGAATCTATGCGGCCCAGCATGGGCAGTTTTACCTTCAGATCCGCCTGATCCATCCACCGGTCGCTCAAACCGAACTTTTCCGTACCGACCACCAGCGCAATACCCCGGGTCAAATCCTCGTCGGTGTATACCCGGTCCGTATGCGGTGTGGCGGCGAGAACCCGGATTCCGCGCTCCCTGAGAAAGGCCAGGGTGTCATCCGAGGAGGCTTCGGCGACCGGAACGGTGAAGATGGTGCCGATGCTCGATCGTACAACGTTGGGATTGTTGACGTCGGTACAATGGTCACAGACGATGACGGCATCCACGCCGGCAGCATCGGCGGAACGAAGAATGGAGCCAAGGTTTCCCGGCTTTTCAATCGACTCGGCAACGATCAGAAGCGGATCCTCCGGAAGGTTCAAATCGCTCAGCCGGCAACCGACAGCCTTGCCTACGGCCAGCAACCCCTCCGGGCGGTCCTTGTAGGCAATCTTGCGGAATACATCCGGGGTGCAGGATAAGAGCCGGGCTCCGGCCTTCTCCGCATCCGCCATCATCCGGTCCTCGTTGTCGCCCAGAAAGAAATCCCGGCAAAAGTAGAACTCCATGACCGGGTGCCCCGCATCGAGGGCCCGACGGATTTCCCGATAGCCCTCGATCAGCAGGACATCTTCCCCGGTACGCCCCGGTTTCCGCCGCAGCCGCACCAGCTCCTTGACCCGGGGGTTCTGGAGACTGGAAATTTCCATCATGCCCGGGGCCTGCGGTTTGCTTGTTGAACGATCGACTGCATGGTATTGTCCTATACGGTATGACCGGACTTTCATCAATGAGGACCTTTGTTGCCGTATGCGCAGCCGGCTTGTTTTCATCGGCTGCCGCCCTTGCCGACACCCCTGCCTTTCAGAAGTACCAGGTCATTATTGACCGCAAACCATTCGGCGCTGCCCCCCCGCCTCAGAACAACGCCCCGGTGGTGAATGTACCCAAGGCCGATTCTTTCGCCAAAAGCCTCCGCCTTTCCATGATCATCGAGGCGGACGACGGGGAGATGCGGGTTGGTTTTGTCGACAACCGTACCAGCAAGAGTTATTCCCTGATGGCCGGAGAGTCGGAGGACGGCATCGAGCTGGTAACCGCCAGCTTTGAAGACGAGGAGGCCATCCTCAAGAGCGGCCAGGAGATGGCGCTGCTGAAGCTGGCATCCGGCGAGTTTGAGGAAATCACCCAGGAAGAGGGCGAGGCCCGAATCGAGGCCGCCCGCAACCGGCCCTCCTATGCGGAGCGTCGCCGGATGCGACAGCAGCGGGAAGCTCAACCGCCGCCCGAACCCAAGTACACCGGCGAGGAACTGTCGCGCCATCTGTTCGAATATCAGATGGAAGTTATCCGCCAGGGCCTGCCCCCGCTTCCCATCCCGCTGACCCAGGAGCAGGACGACCAGCTCGTGGCCGAAGGCGTACTACCGCCGGCGCAATAGCCGACAGGATCGTTTACAACAGAGCGGGGTCATCCAATCCGGCCTCCTGGAATCCCTTTTTGCGAAGGCGACAGGCATCGCATTCCCGGCAGGGTTTCCCATCCGGGCCGGGATCGTAGCAGGACAAGGTCAGGCCGTAATCCATCCCGAGTTCCGTACCCCGGCGGATAATCTGGGCCTTGGTAAGCTTGATCAGCGGGGTGTGAATCTTGATTTTGGCTTTTCCTTCCACCGCCGCGCGGGTGGCGGTGTTGGCCATACGTTCAAACGCATCGATGAACTCAGGCCGGCAGTCGGGATAGCCGCTGTAATCCAGAGCATTCACGCCGATGAAGATATCGCGGCACCCCAGCACCTCGGCCCAGGCCAGGGAGAATGACAGGAAAATCGTGTTCCGGGCCGGAACGTAGGTGATGGGAATCCCTTCGGTCATGTCCTGGTCGCTGCGGCCCTTCGGTACGTCGATATCCGCGGTCAGTGCGGAACCGCCAAAGACCCGAAGGTCGATGTCGGCCACCCGGTGATCCTTGACATCAAGATGTGCAGCAACCCGGGCGGCAGCATCCAATTCCGTCGAGTGGCGCTGTCCGTACCGAAACGACAGTGCGTGGAGCTCATAACCCTGGTGACGAGCAATCGCCCCGACGGTTGCGGAATCGAGTCCGCCGCTCAGCAGCAGGACGGCAGGTCTGGCATCGGTTGTCATGCCGGCATAGTAGGAAGGCAGGGCGGGGTCGGCAAGAACGGCGTATGCCCGTTGCGAGAGCTTCCGGATCCAAAATCCGCCATTGACCCCACGCCATGAACCATGAACCATGCTGGTCGCACCGGCACGCTCGACGATATGGCCAAAGACACAACCAGTACCCCGATGATGCAGCAATACCGGCGGATCCGGAACGATCTGTCCGACGATACCGTGCTGTTCTTCCGCATGGGGGATTTCTATGAAATGTTTTTTGATGATGCGAAGCGGGTCGCCCGCATCCTTGACATCACCCTGACCAAACGCCAGGGCGTACCGATGTGCGGTGTTCCCCATCACGCATCCGAGATGTACCTGTCGCGCCTGATTCGCGAGGGCGTCAAAGTGGCGATCTGTGAGCAGATGGAGGATCCATCCCAGGCCAAGGGCATCGTGCGGCGGGAGGTCACGCGTGTGGTGACCCCGGGGACGGTACTCGAAGAGCAGGTTCTCGACGCCAAGCGCAACAACTACCTCGCCGGTTTGTATCCGGCCGCCGACGGGGCGGGTATGGCGTTTCTGGACCTTTCCACCGGAGCCTTCTGGATTGAACGGGTGACCGGTGAGTCCGACATCCGCGACAACCTTGCCCGGTACATGCCGTCCGAATGCGTGGTGCCGGAAGACGACCGGGACCACCCGATGATCCGTGACCTGTTCGGGCCGGGCGTGAAGACCCTGCTGACCGCTCACGAAGACTGGACGTTTGACCTTGAGGCGGCCACCGACGTGCTGATGCGGCACTTCAACGTTCATTCCCTCGACGGTTTCGGGGTTGGCGATGCCAGGCCCGGTCTGCGGGCGGCGGGCGCGGTTTTGCACTACGTGACCCAGGAGCTTCGCCGCAAGATGGACCACGTGCGGCAGATCCGGGTTAAAAATCCGTCCGACTACATGCTGCTCGACGAGGCCACGGTTCGGAATCTCGACCTGGTTGAATCCTCAACATCCTCCCGGCAGGCGGGCGGGGCCACGACCTTGCTCGGTGTACTCGACACCACGAGTACCGCGATGGGGGGGCGGGCGTTGCGCGACTGGATTCTCCGTCCGCTTCACGATCTTGCGTTGATCAACCGGCGTCACGATTCGGTTGAAGCGCTGGTGAAGAACCGGCGGATCCTGTCCGAGGTCCGGGAAACCCTCGGCGAGATCAAGGATCTCGAGCGATTGATCGCCCGCCTGAATGCCGGTTCCGGAAACGGGCGCGATGTTCGGGCGGTCGGGCGATCCCTTGCCGGCCTCGAGCCGCTGGTGAAGCTCATGCAATCCATCGATGCTGAAATGGTTCACGACCTTGCCGGGCGTATCGCGCTCCTCCCCGAACTGGTTGATCTGATCGACCAATCCATCGTGGAGGAACCGCCCATCACCATCAAGGATGGCGGCGTGATCCGACCGGGATATCATGAAGAACTCGACGAGCTGCGGGATGCCGCGACCAAGGGCAAGCAGTGGCTGGCCGATTTCCAGGCGAAGGAGCAGGAGCGAACCGGCATCAAAACGCTGAAGGTCCGCCACAACAAGGTGTTCGGCTACTTCATCGAGATCAGCAAATCCTATGCTGAGCAGGCCCCGGAAAACTATATCCGGAAGCAGACCCTCGTGAACGCCGAGCGCTATATCACCTCCGATTTGAAGGAGTACGAGAACAAGATTCTCGGCGCCCAGGAGCGGTCGGTTGAGCTGGAATATGATCTCTTTCTGGAAATCCGGGCCAGAGTTGTGGAGCAGACGGCGGCCATTCAGGATACCGCGGCTGCGGTGGCGGCGATGGATGTTCTGGCAACATTGGCCGAACGCGCCATGGCCCTGCGCTATGTCCGGCCGGTCATGTCGGACGGCGACCGGCTGGATATTCGCGACGGCCGGCATCCGGTGATTGAGTGCCTGCCCCAGGCCGAGCGGTTTGTCCCCAACGATACGCTGCTCGACGGCATGAAGAATCAGCTCGCGATTATCACCGGGCCCAACATGGCGGGTAAGTCCACCTACATCCGCCAGGTGGCGGTGATTGTCATCATGGCCCAGATTGGATGCTTCGTACCCGCGGCCTCGGCCGAGGTCGGGCTGGTCGACCGGGTGTTTACTCGCGTGGGGGCAAGCGACGACCTCGCGAGAGGCCGCAGCACCTTCATGGTTGAAATGCAGGAGACGGCTAACATCCTGAACAACGCCACGCCGGCGAGTTTGATCGTCCTCGATGAAATCGGCCGCGGAACCAGCACCTTTGACGGCATCAGCATCGCATGGGCGGTGGCGGAGTTTCTGCATAACAACACCGCGGTGAAGGCCAAGACCCTGTTCGCAACCCACTACCATGAATTGACCGACCTCGCGATGACGATGGACGGGGTGAAGAATTATAATGTGCTGGTCAAGGAATCAGGCGACAAGATTGCCTTCCTTCGGAAGATCGCTGTCGGCTCGGCTGATAAAAGCTACGGAATTCATGTGGCCCGGCTTGCAGGCCTGCCCGGTGATGTCATTCAGCGGGCCAATGAAATCCTTTCCAACCTGGAGGAGGGTGAATTCGAGGAGGCCACCGGAAAACCGAAGATCGCCCAGAAGCGGAAAAAGAAAGACGACAGCCGCAATCAGCTCGACCTGTTCGGCGGGTGATCGTCGTCCCGGTCTTCCCGGATCATGCTGGTGGGTGATGGTAAACCTTTCATCACAAGGCGAGGCAACTGATCGATCCGGTCCAGCAGGCGTCGCCGCCTTGCCTTGTGATCGGCTCCCTGATCAAGTCCCCGCTTCAATGTAACCAACGCCTGCTGGGCAAGGCTTCGGTGTTCATCTTCAGCGGCCCGGTGCAGGGCGTCATAAACATCGACGGAAACTTCACGTACCTGCAGGGATGGAGATTTCCGACTCATCATGGTCACACCCGACACTGCATGCATTATAACGTCAATATGCATGCATCGTGATCATCGGATGATGTTGCCCTACTCCTCCACGCGTACAACGAAGTTGCTGGCGTTGTTGTTGTCCCAGAAAGCCTGGCCTTCATCATCCAGCAGTTCGATGGCATACTGTATTTCCGTGTCCGCGGGATAGACGCCGATCGACGCGTTCCATACATCGTTGTTGCCGTTTGTTCCCACATGAACCATCGGAGAGGCCATCCAGCTCTCGCCTCCGTCTGCGCTGTAGATGAGGTTGGCCGCGGCGGCCCCGCCGGCCGGCCAGGTTTCAATCGTGACAACAACGGATTCATTGGCCTTGATACCGCCGATCCCGTCCGCCCGGTCCACCCGGAGGCAGTAGAAGCCGGTTCCCTCGCTTGACAGCTCCGCCAGCGCCCGGTGGGCGGCATTGCTATCGGCCGCGAATTGCTCCACGACGATCCAGTTCAGGAGGTTGGTGCTTCGGCAAAGCGAATACGTCACACCGTTTTTCAGTTCGCTGAGCGAAAGCTGGTTCCGTTCCGGCCCGGTTCCGATGCTCACATCCGGAGCGGGGGCGCCGAAGCTCTTCGTGTTGCCATACCAGTGCAGCGAGGAGGGCGGTGCGCTCACGGTTACAACATAGTTGCTGCCCCCGTTGTTGTCCCAGGTTTCGGTCCCGTCCTCATCGGCCACATGCAGGGCAAACTGAATTTCCGTTCCGGCAGCGAAGGTGCCGAGATTGACATGCCAGAGGTCCGCATCCTCGGATGTCCCATTTGGAGAGAGAGCCATCATCTGCCAGGTCGAGCCTCCATCGGCGGAATAGACAACGGACCCGCCAAACCCGGCGCTGATCGGGCGGGAGGCGGTGTTGATCCAGAGGTTGTCCAGGGAGGTGACGTTTCCGGCTTCCGGCCAGTGGTGGGTGCCTCCGACCCATTCAACCGGCACGACATTCCTGCTCACGGTGATCTCGTAGTTTTCCCCCCCGTTGCTGTCCCAGACTTCACCATTGTCTCCCCAGATCATGGCCGCGAACAGGATGGTTTCCCCGCGGGCAAAGGCGCCGAGATTCACATGCCAGGCGTCGTTGTTATTCTGCGTACCGTTCTTCTCGAGTCCGACGGATTGCCAGGTTTCTCCGGCATCGGTGGAGAACACCACGGTTCCTTCCACCCCTGCGCCCTGCGGGTAGGATTCAACATTGATCCAGAGGTCCTCGCCCGGATCCAGCTCGCCCGCCGCGGGCCAGGGGGTCACGGCGCCGACCCAATCAAGATTGATCCCGGTTTTGCCGCAATCCGTGATGTCGACGACCCAGTTATCTCCGTCGTTGTTGTCATACATCGGTTCCGGGGCGGATTCGTCAAAGAACCAGAACGTGATGTCGGTGGTCATGTTGCTCAAGGCGTAGGTGAACTCCCAGGCGTCGCCGTTCTGTATCATGGCCCGGTCGATGATATTCTGGTTCCCGTCATGGCCGAGGCCGATGTGAATCGGACCGGCGGCATTGGTCAGCGGGCCTTCCCCGATCTCGTATGAAATGGTGATGAATGTGCGGTCGCAGCTCGTTGAAACTTTTGAGCCGCCGCCACCGGCGATGAAAATCTTCGAGCCCTTGCTTCCGACATTCACGTTCAGGGTTCCCCCGCTGACCGAGATCTGTTCGTCGGGATCGAACAGATTGAAGAATGTGGTTCCGTCGGGCTTGCCTACCTGCGGTGTGCAGCTCCGGTTTCCCCAGTCGGTATTAATGACCACGAGCGCTTCCTGATCATCCAGACTGCGGGTGTAGGCATAGATTCCCTTGCTGTTTTCATCCCAGCGGGTGGTAAACGTCCCGCGGGTCAGCGCAGGATAATCACGGCGGAATTCGTTCAGGGCTTTGATGTGGTTGTAAAGGGCGCTCTCGTGGAACTTGTCACCCCATGCATTTCCGGGCTGGTAGCCGTAATGGAACATCACTTCCCGCTGATAGTCGCCATCCTGAATCCCGTTGTTTCGCTGTCCGCCCTGGTTAAAGCCGTGCTCGGTTCCGTAGAACAGGCAGGGTACCGGGGTGCCGGTATAGAGAAACGTGAGGGCGGGCTTGAGCTTGGCTTCCCAGGCATCGCCGCTTTCCAGGGAGATACGGTCCACATCATGATTGTCCATGAACGTCACAAGGTTGTTGGCGCCCTCGCCGTAGAGGTGAAGATTGTTGCGCCGGTCGGTGATCTGGCGGGTGCCCTGCTCATAGGCGAAAACGTTTTTCAGCGTTGCCTGCATCGGGAAGTAGAGCGCTGAATTAAATGCATACCCCTCATCCCGGCAGTGTTCGGCCACCGCGCCATCGTCGTAGTTGAAGTTCTCTCCGAAGAGGATGAAGTTGCTTTTGCCCAGCCATGCCGCGTGCTTACGCATCGCATCCGCCCACGGCATCATGAAGTCGTCCTTGGCTACGTGCTTGATCGCATCCACCCGGAACCCATCGCAGTCCGTCGCATCGATCAGGTTCTTGAATGCCGCGGTCAGGTGCTGCTGAACAAACGGATCCTCGGTTTTCAGGTCGTCGGTACCGATGAAAGCACCGTTCTGGGTCTGCCAGTAATCATTCCAGTCGGTGATTTTGCCGTTGTTGTGAAAGTACTTGAGGTCATTCAGGGGCCAGGCGTGGGTCTTGCCGGTCCACCAGAACAGGTTTCCGCCGCCCAATGGATGATAATAGTCGTCCTTGCCGCCGCCGAGACCGGCGAGATCGGCCATGTGGTTGATGACCACGTCGATAATGACATAGATCCCGCGGCTGTGGGCGTCGTCAATCAGGTCCTTGAGTTCCTGAAAGGTTCCGAACATCGGCTCCACCCGGTAAAAGTCCGTGGGGTGGTAAGCGTGGTAAGGCGCATAACGGGTATCGACGCCCTGCTCGTTGATCTGGACACCGGAAATCCAGATGGCATTCACCCCCATGCCTTGGAGGTAATCCAGTTTCATCCGGATCCCCGCCCAGTCTCCACCCATCGCATAGTGGCGGTAGCCGTCCGTCGTGTACCAGCCGCGAATGTTGTTGTTCCCGGTGTTACCATCAAAAAACCGGTCGGTGAAAAGCTGGTACATGTTCACATCCCGCCAATCCGCGGGACTGGGGAAATACTGGTAGCTCGCATTTCCTTCCCGGCGTGAGGACAGAAGATAGTCGTCGGCAAAGACGGGGGAGACGAGGGAAGTGATGAGAGCGGCGAGTATCGTAAGGCGGGCGGTATGGACTGTCTTCATCATCTGATTCCTTTCTGCTCCCGTATCCATTCTGCTTGATGCCGATTTGTTTGGGTAAACCGCATGAATGAACCTTGTAAACCGTTTCGATGATTACCTTACCCGGCGGGGTGGGGCGGGTAAAGTAAAAATTCAAGCGTTTTACTTTTGGCGGTTCGTGGGGCGGTGTGATTTGTAACCATTTCATAACAAATATGTTGTGATTATGATTGTGTGGTTGCGGCTCAAATTCCGGACGAGCTTTTGCTTGCATTGAGGGGGTATCCGCCTAGGCTGGAAGTACGTTCTTTGCTAAAACAGGCGACTGTTTAGCCGATCAAAGCGCGTTGAGCGCCGAGACGAAACCCTACTTTGGGAGGATATGGCGGAGGTTCCGCCTGAACCGGCCTCCCGCGACCCCCTCTTTCCTTTTACGACAAGGACGTTTCCCATGTGTGGATTTTGCGGAGAAATACAATTTCAGAATCAGCCGGCTTCGCTGGAGCGGATAGCGCGCATGCTTCCGACCCTGGCGAGGCGCGGTCCCGATGCGTCCGGTGTGTTGCACCAGGGGCCGGTGGCATTCGGGCACCGTCGGCTGAAGATCATCGATCTGACCGAGCACGCGCAGCAACCGATGATGGATGCGGAGCTGGGTCTGGCCATTGTCTACAACGGGGCGATCTACAACTACAAAGAGCTGCGGGCGGAATTGACGGCAAAGGGTTACCGGTTCTTTTCCACCGGTGACACCGAAGTCATTCTGAAGGCCTACCACGCCTGGGGCCGCGACGGCCTCGAGAAGTTCAACGGTATGTTTGCCTTCGCGATCTG
>JAUIHQ010000190.1 GCA_030432155.1 bacterium
CCTCCATGATATTTTTCCAACCCTGTGCGAACTGACCGGGACCCCGATTCCGGCCGGCGTGGACGGCCATTCGCTGGTACCGGCATGGACTCGCAACGCGGATGTACGCGACACCATGTACTTCGCCTATACCGACACTCAGCGGGCGGTGAAGAAGGACGGATGGAAACTCATCGCGTATGCCGTGGACCATCAACCGCCGAGGCTGCAGCTTTTCGATTTGACCGCGGATCCGTGGGAGATGAACAACCTCGCGGACGATCCGGCCTATCGGGAACGGAAGGACGCGATGCTCCGGGAGCTGAGACGCACCGCGGAGGCATGGGACGATATAACGACGGAATGGGGAAAACGCTTCTGGACCAAATGGGATGAAGCGACGGCCCATGACGCCCGGATGGCGTGGTGGCGGCAGGCGAAGTTCGGGATCTTCATTCACTGGGGCCTCTATGCCGTTCCCGCCGGCCGGTATGACGGAAAGGCCTACGATTCGTATGGTGAGTGGATCATGCATTTCGCGCGTATTCCGGTCGATGCATACGAAACCTTCGCCCCCCGTTTTCACCCGGTGGACTTCGATGCGGACGCGTGGGTCCGGCTGGCCCGGGAGGCCGGCGCGGGCTATATCATTTTCACCGCCAAGCATCACGACGGGTTCTGCATGTGGGACACCGACCTCACCGACTACAACGTGGTGGATGCCACGCCCTTCGGCCGGGATGTGCTGGCCGAACTGGCCGCCGCCTGTCGGCGGCATGACATGCCCCTGGGTCTCTATTACTCCATCATGGACTGGCATCATCCCGACGCCCAGGCCCCCGCCTTTCCGGACTATAACGACAAAACATTCTCCAATCCGCATTTCGACCGCTACGTAAAGGACTACATGCAGCCCCAGCTCCGCGAGCTGCTGACCCGCTACGGCGATATCGCGGTCCTCTGGTTTGACGGCGAGTGGATTGCGGACTGGAGCGACGACCGGGGCCGCGCCCTCTATCGCGATCTTCGAGAATGGGCGCCGGACATTCTGATCAACAACCGCATCGGCAGCTCGCGCAAAGGGCTGGAAGGGTTCAGCGAGTCGGATTTCAAGGCCGATTTCGGAACACCTGAGCAGCAGGTTCCGGCGGAAGGTCTTCCCGGCGTGGACTGGGAAACCTGCATGACGATGAACGACACCTGGGGTTACAAGGCGAACGACAACAACTGGAAGTCCGCCGACACCCTCATCGCAAAGCTGAATGAAACCATAAGCAAGGGCGGAAACTTTCTTCTGAACATCGGACCGACACCGGAGGGAGCGATTCCCGAACCATCGGTGGAACGGTTGCAGGCGATCGGCGCATGGTTGGACCGCACCGGCCTTCTCGAAGCATCGGATTCCCGCGCCGGCCGCTGATACCGATCGGCCCCCTGACGGAGGACCAGCATGTCATCCGAAGAACGTGAACAGACGTCATCCGTTCGCCCCCTGGTATACGATCACCCTGTCGGCGGCCCCGAGCAATGGGAGCATGCGCTTCCGGTCGGCAATGGAACCCTCGGCGGACTCATTTTCGGACACCCGGCGTGGGAGTGGATCGTCATCAATGAAGATTCCATCTGGGCCCGGTCGCCCGGCGAAACCCGCAACCGGGAAGCCCATAAGCATATCGCCCGGATCCGTGAATGCCTGGCCGCCGGCCGGCCGGAGGAGGCGGAGTTCGCAGCCGAGCAGACCTGCATGGGCATGCCCGCCACCGTCGGCCCGTACCAGCCGCTGGGCGCGATCGTGATCAAGCCCGGCCCCGGCCTTTCCCGGAGCTGGACCGGCTACCAACGCTCTCTCGACCTCGACACCGGCAGGGTCCATGTCCGCTACCGGTCCGCCGGGCGAACGTTTCACCGCGATGTGTTCTGTTCCTATCCCGACCGGGTGATGGTGATGCGATGGCGGGTCGAGGGCCCGCCGGTCTCCCTGCTTTGCCGATGGGACCGTACGGAACCGGGCCGGATTCTTGCCCACGGCAATCGGCGACTTGCCCTCGAGGGCCGGGCGGGTGCTCACGGCACGCGTTTTTGCGGAATGATATCGATAGCCCGGACCGACGGGACCTGCAGGGCGCAGGGGAACTGGCTGTGTGTGGATCAGGCCACCACGGTCGAGTTTCACATCGCCGCCGGCACCGACTACCGGGATACGCAATACCGGGAAGCCGCCTCCCGGATTCTCGACCAGTCCGCGGATCATGACTGGGACACACTTTACCGTCGCCACGTGGCCGACCACCGGGCCCTGTTTCGTCGTGTCGATCTTGCCCTGGAACCGGACGACGGCAGGCATGACAATGCGGCCCAACTGTTTCAATTCGGGCGGTACTGCATGATCGCGGGCAGCCGCCCCGGATCGCTTCCGCTGAACCTCCAGGGCATATGGAATGCGAGGCTCGATCCGCCCTGGAACTGCGATTATCACACCAACATCAACATTCAGATGTGCTACTGGCCCGCCGGGCCGGCGAATCTGTCGGAATGCCAGGAACCCCTGTTTGACTGGATCGAGGCGGCGCTGCCGTCGGCCCGCCGGGCGGCGGCCGATCATTACGGTTGCCGGGGGGCGGTCATGCATCATCTCTCCAATCCGTGGCACTACGCCGCACCGGCCGATACCCCGGCCACCGGTCTCTGGCCGCTCGGCCTCGCCTGGCTATGCGATCATCTCTGGGAGCATGTTCAATACACCCGCGACATCACCTTTCTGAACGACCGCGCGCTTCCCGTGATGAGGGAAGCGGTTCTTTTTTTCCTCGAGTACCTCTTCGAAGGCCCCGACGGAAGGCTGCAATCCGGACCGAGCTCCAGTCCCGAAAACCGCTACCGCCTGCCCGACGGTCAAACCGCGAGGCTGTGTCTGTCGCCGGCCATGGATATCCAGATCATCCGGGCTCTCTTTGCCCATCTGCTCCGGGCGGCCGATCATGTTCATGTGGACGCCGGGCTGGTCACGCGGGTGCGTGAAGCCCTGGCCCGCCTGCCGCCCGATCGTATCGGACCCGATGGACGCCTGATGGAATGGGCGGAGCCGCATGCCGAGCCCGAGCCGGGCCATCGGCACCTGTCCCATGCGTGGGCGGTGTTTCCGTCGGACCAGATCACCCCCGAAGCAACGCCGGCGCTCGCGGCCGCAGCAGAAAAGAGTCTGGATACGCGGCTGGCCAACGGCGGAGGTCATACCGGATGGAGTGCGGCCTGGATGGCCTGCCTGCTGGCCCGGCTCGGTCGGGGCGATGACGCCCTCGCCATGATCCGGGCCATACAGAACGGCTGCACCGCGTCCCTGTTCAGCACCCACCCTCCTTTTAACATCGACGGCAACTTCGGCCTCACCGCCGCGGTGTGCGAGATGTTGATGCAGAGCCATGGGGGCTGCCTGAGAATTCTCCCCGCCCTGCCCCGCGCGTGGCGGGACGGGCAGGTACGGGGGCTGAAGGCGCGCGGTACAATCGAGGTCGACATCAAATGGGCCGATCATCAGCCGACCCGCGTGATGCTTCGTGCAACCAACGCCGTCACCTGCCGGATCGCCGCCGCCATACCCCTGCGGGAAACAACGTCGAACACCCCGACCCAAACCATCACCCTCCCCCCCGGCCAAACCCGCACCCTGGTGCCGGTCGTCGGATCCTAAGCGACCCGGGAAACATCAGACCCCGGCTCGATACAGGCGATGAGGGTGAGAATTGAATTCACGACTGAGGGCGTATGATACCAGCCGGAAGAACGTATCGGTATTCTTTCAGCCTTCCTCAATAGGTTTCGGATGTCAGGTTTCAGGCCCTCCTGACACCTGAACACTGAAAGCTGAAACCAAATCCTCTGGCGCATGTATGCCGACAAGTATTTGCGATTGGTAGTATACACACGAATCGGGGGATCGCGTGGACGAGCATGTGCACGAGTACGAGATGAGCGGCTGCGACATGATGCAGGCCCGGATCGAGGTCGGGCACGCGATCTGGTCGGGCCCACGAATCCCGCCAATCTTCACGAATGGTCACGAAACTGCATCAGGATCCGTGCCGATTCGTGACATTCGTGGGCAGTATGCGGCATCAAAAACATCCCCTCCCCCCGGAGGGGTGCCCGAAGGGCGGGGTGGGTCCGCCGACCACACCGCACATACCCCCCCCATCATCAATTCCCGAATCTGACCACACGGGATATATGCCAGGATCATACCGCGTACATCGAGTGTGGAGCCGAATTCATTCAGGGGCTCCTCTTGTGCTTATCCGGACTTGCCGGCGAAGACGCTTTGTGACGGGCATAGGTCCGCACAAATATCGGCATGCTGCAAGCCGAACCTCACGGCCGTATCCCAAAGTGCAAGAATTCAAGCCTTAAGTGCATGGTCACGCCCCCAACATTGACTTAACTTTCTCCATACACAAGGCAAATCCGATTCCCGCGCATTCCCCTACCGGGATCTGAGTGAACGACTTTGTCAGCGCGTCCATCTGAGATGCAGAGACGCCATGCAAGTAGCAAACGAGATGATGTTATTCGGAAATCTGTAAAGTTCGGATCGAGGCGAGGCAGAAGGCAGGCTGCTAGCAGGCCTTGAATCTGTAGCAGGGAGCGGAGCGTCATGAAAAGATCATATCACACATGCCTCGCCATGCTTTTTGTCACTGTCTTGACAGTGTCAACGACCCCTGCGGCCATATTAGCACACTATGACTTCAGAGACGGAAATCTATTGGACGACGAATCAGGGAACGGGCATACGCTGACACCAACCGTAAGCGAAGGAATCACGCTCAACCCCGACGGTTTCAGCGCCCATATCGGAGTCAACAATTCGAATTATCTTAAGGCGGAGTCGCTGAGCGGGAGTCCCGGCAGCCCTTATACTATATCGTTGTGGTTTAAGACGACACTAACCAACCCCGGTGTGAACGCTTCAGTCGTAAGCTCGCCCTTTGGATCCAGCGTTTGGCAGATCAGTTGGGCGAATGGCGGCATGAGGGTGAACGGGGATGCCGTTCTGCCAACCGCCGGCGTCCCCCTGGACTCGAATACATGGTATCATGTCGCCCTGGTAACCGACGGAATCAACTCACATTTCTACCTCACCAGGGATGGGGATACCATCAACCTCCGGGACTCGGCCACCATGGTGTTCGGCATCACCGACCTCCAAATCGGCGTGAACAGAATACGAAATACATCGTGGGAAGGCGATTATGCCGGTGTGGCAGTTTATGACGAAGCTCTCTCGGCCGGCCAGTTGTCCGTCGCACTGGAAAATGGGCCGGGCAGTATTTATGTCGTCCCCGAGCCGGCCAGCATTCCTTTATGGGGTGTGGGCTTCTGGTTGTTGCTAGCGATACGTCGGCGATGGATTTTGAGGTGATGGATTCATTGAACGAAACCTGGATATTCAAGGAGATGAGGTGAGCGATGCATGGTCGTTTTGTAAACATATATTTCCGCTATTTGATGTACGCTCTGTCGGTTGTTTTTTTCTCTGCTGCTGACGCAGCAGCCGACCTGACCGCACATTACGACTTCAGCGACGGCAACCTCCTGGACGATGAAACGGGAAATGGGTATTCCCTGACCGCAACCTTAAATGAAGGAATTTCGTTTAACGCCGACGGCTTCAGCGCCCACATCGGCATCAATGACTCCAATTTTCTCAAAGCAGAAACGCTGAGCGGCGCCGCCGGTAGCCCGTACACCGTATCCATGTGGTTTAAGACGTCAATTACCAGCCCGGGCGTGAGTTCCTCTGTCATCAGTTCACCTTTCGGAACCAGTGTTTGGCAGATCAACTGGGCGAATGGCGGTATGAGGGTGAATGGTGACGCCACGCTGCCGACCGCTGGAATTCCCCTGGTCTCGAATGCGTGGTATCATATCGCGTTGGTAACCGACGGGACAAACGCCAACTTCTACCTCACCAAGGATGGAGATACCATCAACCTTCGGGAATCGGTGCCGATGGTATTCGGCATTACTGACCTCCAGATCGGTGTGAACAGACTACAAAATGCGACATGGGAGGGCGATTACGCTGGTGTGGCGATATACAATGAAGCGCTCACGGCCGATCAGCTGACGAGCGCGCTGCAAAACGGTCCCGGCAGTATCTATGTCATTCCCGAGCCGGCAAGCCTGACTCTTTTCGGCGTTGGCATCTGGCTGTTGTTTGCAGCATGTCGGCGACAGAAACGGCAGTGATCGTTGCTCCAAACGTAAACGCGATAACCACAGGGTGCTGTAAACAATGCGATTTCATCATCTAAAATATCTGTGTGCTGCGGTAGTCTTCTCGCTGGCCTCCGCATCGGCCACTGAACCCGCAGAAGCGGGCAAGCACCTTTTCATCCTCTCGGGCCAGTCAAATATGGCGGGGCTCGATCCGGACATCTCCTTTACCCCTGCAGTGGAGGCGGCGTTCGGGAAAGAGAACGTTATCGTTGTAAAGAATGCGAAGGGTGGTCAGCCGATTCGGCGCTGGTACAAGAAATGGAAACCGTCACAGGGCAACCAACCGCGAGTAACCGGCGATCTGTACGACGTGTTGATGAAAATGGTAGACGAAGCCCTCGGAGGGGAGAAGCCAGCCAGCGTGACCTTTATCTGGATGCAGGGCGAACGGGATGCCAAAGATAGTAATGGGGATGTTTATGCGGCCAGCCTGAGAGGCCTGATTGACCAGCTTGCTGCGGATTTGGGCCGTAAAGATGTCAACTTCGTTATTGGTCGCCTGAGTGATTTCGATATGGGCAACACAAAGTGGCCCGACTGGACAATGGTACGCGAGGCTCAGGTTGACGTGGCAGACGCTGACCCGCGCGGCGCCTGGGTGGATACCGACGACCTGAATGACGGAACGAACGAAAAAGGACGGCGCATCAAAAACAATCTCCACTATTCGGTTGATGGGTACAAGATCCTGGGGGAACGTTTTGCCGAGAAGGCGATCGAATTGATCAAGAACAGCCCCCAACCATAGACTTCAGGCGGACCCGGACACGCCTCACTGATGAGGTAGGGTTTCCGGGTCGGACGCAGAAGTCTGCTTGGGCAGAAAAGAGATAGGAGTGAAAGCCTTACCATGCCCATGACGATTATCGCGCAACATCGTAGAGCTGTCGCTGCAGTTTCCATTGCGGTCATTGCCGTGTTTGGAATCAAGCTCTTCCAAGATTGGAATCGTGCGCCGGATAGTGACTCGATCCGAGCCTATAACGAAAGTCTTTCTGCGCAAGCTCATCAAGCGGCGGCTCATCTGCCGAAGCAAGCGAAGATCGCGGTTCTGGTTTTTGACTCCGAACTGCGATCTCCAAGCAGCGCCCCCCTTCGCGGCATGCTCGAAGTTCTGAAGGAGGATGGTCTTTCCATTCAACATGTGGAGAGGCTGAAGATGGACGTG
>JAUIHQ010000191.1 GCA_030432155.1 bacterium
CGTGGTTACCGGAGCCGACAAACAGGACATGACAGGCAACCTGCTCCGCAACCCTCAATCCATACCGGCCGGCATCGCCGTCGTGGGGCATTCGCGGGTTGAACTGTGGACCGACCGGGAAGCCCAGCCCCCGTTGAAGACCTTATGACCGAGTCCGGGCCCTGTCTTTCGGTTATCATCCCCGTCCTCAACGAAGCCCTGACGCTTCCCCGCGCCCTCGCAAGCCTGGAGCAGAAAGCCCTGGCGGGTATGGTGGAGGTCATCACGGTCGATGGCGGAAGTGAAGACGGCACCCGGGACATTCTCGAATCCACCCCATGGCTGAACATGATGGAGTGCTCGCCGGGACGGGCCGGTCAGATGAATGCCGGCGCGGCGGTCGCTCACGGCAAGGCCCTGCTATTTCTACATGCCGACACAATCCTTGAGAACGGCTGGTTTGAAGAAGCCACGTCGGCTCTGTCACAGCCCGACTTTACCTTCGGCGTCTACCGGTTCCGGATGGATGATCCCCGCCCTGCGGCCCGGATAATTGAAGCCGGTGTTTTCCTGCGCAATCACCTCCTCCGGTTGCCCTACGGCGACCAGGGGTTGTTGATCCGGCAGGCATTGTTTCACCAACTGGGCGGTTTCGCCGACATGCCCCTGATGGAGGATGTGGAGATCATCGACCGGGCACGGCGATACGGGCGGTTGACCCTGATGCGCCGGGCGGCCGTTTCCAGCTCGCGCCGATGGCAGCAGGACGGATTCTTCAGGCGCTCGATACGGAATCTGCGCACCCTGGCCCGGTACCGCCTGGGCACGGACCCCCGTCGGCTTGCCGAGTCCTATGCCGGCAATCGGGCATCTCTTGTCCTGCTGGCCAAGTATCCTGACGCGGGTCGGGTCAAGACCCGGCTGGGGCAAACAATCGGTATGGAGGCAGCCTGCGAGGTTCACCGGGAACTGACCGAGTCTACCTGGGCGGCCATGACTGGATGCGCCGCTTTTCAAGCCCTGTGGATCGCCATGGATCCGCCGGACCGGAGGAATGCGTACCGGTCATGGTTCGGTCCCGGTCCCCGTCTGGTCCCCCAGGCGGAGGGCGATCTCGGCATGAGGATGCAGGCTCTGATGCGGGACCTGATGGACCGGGGCTTTGGGAGAGTCGTGCTCATCGGATCCGATTGTCCCGGCCTGAACGCCGACCGGTTGAACCGTGCAGCGGGGGAATTACGGAAACACGACCTGGTGCTGGGGCCGACCGAGGACGGGGGGTATTACCTGATCGGCGTCAATCGCATACACCCTGAACTCTTCCGGGGTATCTCCTGGAGTACAGACCGGGTTCTGCAGCAAACACTCGCCCGGGCACGCGGGCTGGGCCTGCGCATACGCCTCCTGCCTCGACTCATGGATGTGGATGACGAGGCCGGTCTCCGGCGATGGCGAGAGAGAACGGCTTCCGGCACGACTTGACACGGGCGGATGCAGTCTGCCGGGCATGACCTAAGGCCGGAATGCCTGAAACGACACATCCACGATCGGCTTGAAATGCCGGGCGTTTCCGGAACAGAGGACCTGATTTGTTTCCGCGGCCGTAGCTGCGATAATAGCATCACCGGCACGAAGGCCATTCGACAAGCCGTACTGCTCAATATAGATCATGGCCCGATGACCTATGTTCTGTGTAAAAGGGAGGGTCTTGAAACCGAAATCCTGCAGAAACGCCTTGGTATACTTGATCTGCAGCTTGTTCTCGGCACATTGCAGAAGTTCCATGTAGGTCATGGCCGAGAGGCATCGCTCGGAGGTACGGTCGATAAGCCTCGCGGCTTTCGCATTTCCTCTTTGCACCCAGATAAATATATCCGTATCAAAGACCATGATAGCGGCCGCCACGCAGCGCATCCAATTCGTCGTGTACCGCAACCTTGCCTTCGCGCATGCAGTAAAAGGGATGACTCTCAACCCTGCCTTTTCGCTTTCCGCCCGAAGCTTTTAGAATGCCTTTTTCTTTACCCCGGTACAGGATCGTAACCTCCTCGTTGCGGTCCAGGGCCTTCAGAACGTCATTCATCCTGTAACGAAGATCGACAATTGTTGCTTTCATTCGTCGCTCCAAATGTATAGTTGTACTATACATATTTGACCGGCGATGTCAAGGTTAATCCGGCCGTCTGCTCAGCGATTCCGCCCCCGGTTCCGGCTGGCATTTTCAAGGATGTTCCGTTCTTTCGGGGTAAGCGTATGGATACCCTGCTCGGCGATCTTATCGAGGATGCGGTCGATCTCGGCCCGGTCGTCTCCCGGACGAGGTGTTGTGGAGCCGCCGCCCTTTCCCTTCCACACGAATTTCACCGGCATGCGCAGTGGAAACCTGCGGTTTTGGGTCATGCCGTAGATATACCCGGCCAGACCGCCGGCGAGATGCGCGGCGTAGGCGATGCCGCCATGATCCGGGCTGATCATCATCAGGAGCTGCATCAGCCCGAGAACGAGCGCCAGCACCCAGGCCTTCATGGTGACCGGCAGGACGAAGAACACCAGCAGGGTGATCTGGCGGTGAGGAAACAGGGCGGCAAATGCTCCGAGGAGACCAAAGATCGCGCCGGACGCACCGATACAGATACCCTGGAACGGATACATCAGGATCAACCAGCCGACACCCCCCAACAGGCCGCTGATGAAGTAGAGCGTAAGAAAACGCGCAGACCCCAGGGAACGCTCCAGCTCCGGGCCGATGAAGTAGAGCCCGATCATGTTCAGGACAAGGTGGAGCACGGATCCATGCAGGAACATATACGTCACGAACTGCCAGATTTTGCCGGTGCGGACACCGGTCAGGCTCAACCCCAGGGCTTGATCAAGTTGGTATAGCCCCATGGTGTGGGCCATCGCCTGCACGACGAACATCGCGATGCAGGTGTAAAGGAGGATGCGGACCCAGCGGGTCATGCGCCCGGCAAAAGGATTATCGTATGCCCATTGTGTCATGGTCGAATCATGGAGTCTGGATGCGAATATGCAAATTCTTTCCCGCCGACCGTAGACGGCTCACCGGCCGTCCGGAGCCGGCCGGGTCTTTTCTTTGACATGTCCACCCCCATCCGCTAGTTTCTCGATTCCGTTCACGAAGCGAGACGGGCCGGTAGCTCAGTTGGTAGAGCATGTGACTTTTAATCACAGGGTCCTGGGTTCGAGCCCCAGCCGGCTCACCACCGTTGCCGTTACAACCCGATGCGTTTCAAAGACATTCGAGCATCCATCGAAGTGGCGCTTGTGCGCTTCGGCATCATCTGCCTTCCCGCCCTACCCCGTCCGGTGATTGTCGCCATGGCGGCAGCCATGGGGAACATCGGATACGTTGCAACCCCCGGCCAACGGCGGATCGGCATGGCCAATCTCGACATCATGTTCGGGGATACCCTCAGCCGGCGGGCGAAGAAGCGCATACTGGCCGCCAGCTATCGGAGCATGGCCCTGGTTATTCTCGATATCCTGTGGTTCGCCCGACATACCCGCGAGCGGATTGACCGCTATGTCCGGCTGGACCCGTCGTTTCGCGACCGGGTATTTGTCGAGGGTGCAGCGATAGCGGTCACTGCGCACCTGGGGAACTGGGAGCTGCTCGGCATGTCGGTGGCGGCAAACGGAGAGCATCTTGCCAGTGTGGCGGCCACGCTGAAGAATCCCCGGGTGGATGAGCTGTTTCTGGAAAAACGGAAAGTGACCGGCCAGGTCATCATCCCCCAGGCCGGGGCGATCCGGCAGTTGATCCGACACCTGAAGGATGGAAACAAGGTGGCGCTGGTCATGGATCAGAACACCAGTCCCCGCGACGGCGGCATCTTTGTGAGGGTCGGGGGATTGCCGGCCACCATGTCGCCATTCGCGGCCGCCCTCGCCATGAAAACGAAGGCGACCCTCCTGTTCGGGGTTCTCGTGCCCGGCCGAGGGGGATATTACACGGCATCACCGGTCACCACCATCGAACCCGCGGATTTCCCCTGGGATGCAGAGGATCCCGCGGCGGAACTTTCCCAGGCCATTGCCGCCAAGCTTGAAGCGCTGATCCGGGCCTATCCGGAATACTGGTGCTGGGTATACAAGCGCTGGAAGCATTACCCGCCGGGAGATGATAGCGGACGGTATCCCTTTTACAGCTCCGCGGCTCCGCAGCCCCGCGGGGTAAAGGACCGGGCGTAGCGAACCGCCTGGGGCCAGACACACGAACGGAACGGGGGGCATTCCTGCCCCCGGTCGGCCTATGATCCACCAGCCGCCATCCACACGCCTTCACACCTGTGATCCGTCCGGTTTCGAGGGGAAGCGAGTTTTACCCACGGGGGCTGGAAAGCCCCCGCTCCTGTTGGGGCCAGACATACAAACGGAACGGGGGCATTCCTGCCCCCGGTCGGCCTACCTGTTTCCTTACAGCCGGATGCCGGAGGGGATGACGGCATTTTTGGCGATCACGATGACGCCGTCCTGGACGGTATACAGATCGGTGGATTCGTTCTGCTTCTTTCCATCAGGGGAAATGTAGACACCGTCACCGATTCGGGCATTCTTGATGTAGCAATCGCGGCCGATACCGACCGCGGGCTGTTTTCGGTCACGCGCATCCGTCTCATAGAAGTCCGCGCCCATCACTACCGAGTGTTCAATAACCGATCCATCCCCGATGATGGCGCGGATACCGATGACGGAATGAAGAATACGGTGCCCGGAGACGATACAACCTTCTGACAGCAGGCATCGGTTCAAGTCGCAACCGTTGATTTTGGATGGCGGAAGGTACCGCATAGCGGTGTAGATGGGCGCATCGGGGTCATAGAATGAGAACTCGGGGACGACCTCGGTCAGACCGAGGTTGGCTTCCCAAAAGGACGGCAGGGTTCCGATGTCCCGCCAATATCCCTCGTAAATATAGCTGTAGACATTGTGTGAATGAATCGATTCGGGGATGATGTGCTTGCCGAAGTCCGTCTCCTCATTCTCCAGCAGCTTCTGAATGACCGAGGTGTTGAAGACGTAGATTCCCATGCTGGCCAGGTAACGCTCATCGTCATACAACGGCGCCCGGAGCTCATCCAACGCCGGCGTGTCGCCGGGTTTTTCCTTGAACGTCACGATACGCTGTTTCTCATCCACGTGCATGATGCCGAGCTGGTATGCATCTTTCCGTGAGACCGGCTTGGTGCAGATGGTGACATCGGCCTTGTGGTCCATGTGCTGCTGGATGATTTCGGCAAAGTTCATCCGGTAGAGTTGATCGCCGGAGAGAATGACCACGAAATCCGGTTTGTCCTCGAGAAAGTAGTGCATACTCTGGCGGACCGCATCGGCCGTTCCCTGAAACCACGATGCCGAATCCGGGGTTTGCTGTGCAGCTAGAATCCGAACGAACCCGCGGGAGAATGGGTCGAACTGGTAGGTACTCTGAATGTGCCGATGGAGCGACTCGCTGTTGAACTGCGTCAGGACATAGATCTGGCGGATACCGCTGTTGATGCAGTTCGATATCGGAATATCGACCAGGCGGTATTTACCGCCGATCGGGACCGCGGGCTTGGATCGTTCACGTGTGAGCGGCAACAGCCGCGTTCCCTGTCCCCCGCCGAGCACCACCGCAACTGCATTCATTGTATTTCGCCTTCTTCCTTGCGCATGGATTGATTGTTAAAAAAAACTCTGCATGAGGGCAAGACCCGTCATGCAGAGTTTCCGTGAAAATCAGGTTACGTAAAGGCGATCAGAAGATCTCGGAGAACAGCTCCACGGTCTGATTCTGAGGTCCGATAGCCCGGATATCACCGGTTGATCCATTGTCTTCAAGCCATGTGCCTTCCATGGACAGACTGATCGTTCGGAACGTTTCTTCCAGGGTCAGGTTCGCATTGTCCTGGATTTCCTGAGAGAAGAACACGGTCTGCTCAATATTGAAGCTGCCGACGATCTCGACACGGATGCCGCGGGAGGTGCCCTTGGCGGTGAACTGGGCAACCTGCTCCAGCTCTTCTGTTCCGTCGGACCGTACAACACTGTTGATTGTTTCTGACGACGTGATGTTTCCGCTGTAGGAATCGCCATTGTTGTCCACCATTGTGAAGCGGTTACCGCTCTGCTGGATGGTGAAGGTGTAGATGGTGGTGGCGGAGGCACCGCTACTGAGGTTTTCCTCCTCGTTGACCGAGGTTGCGGTGTACTCGTAGGAGGCCCGGATATCCGCGCCGGCCGCCGGGGCTACGCCGCCGAGATCGATACTCCAACCGCCGCTTGCATACGAGATGCTGCCGGAACCCCCGGGAGATCCGGTCAGCGAGCCGTCGCCATTGTCGCTGAACGTATAGCCCGGGGGAACCGTGATAATCAGGGTCCCGGGCGTGATATCACTGCGACCGAGGGAGCCGGAAAAAGCTGTAGCGATACCATTTCCCTCGCCAATGCGCTGACCGCTGACCGATTCGAGTGTTTCGTTGGTCGTTGCGGGCCGACTGCGGGATGTGTAGTCGGTTACAATCGGGTCACCCGAGTTCGGTGCACGGTAAACACCGCTGACCTGAATACTCTCGTCTACGGTAAAGTCATCCGCACCCCCGCCCGACGACCAGTCGCAACCGGTTATCATGAGAATGCCCGAAAGGATTGCAGCGGGTGCCGCCATACGCCAAATGTCCTTGATCTTCATTCGTTTTCCCTTTTCGTCGATGCTGGGTTTGATCCGTTTGTAAGATACGAGTTCCGCTTGTGCCAGCCTAATTTACGGATTCCGCTTCAGGAACAGTCCTGTATCCGATGTAACCGGTACGGCCTCCGACCAACCCCAGGTTGTGATTTCCTGGGCCCCGGTCGCATAGAGGACATACCATTTCCCGGACGCCGGGTGGTAGACCGCGATATCATGTTTCCCGTCATTGTCATAATCAGCGGGAACAGGATTCGCAGCGGCGAAACCCCACTGCACGGTTATCAGCGATGCCAAGCCGCTGCGATACACGTACCAGGTGCCGCTCGTGGGATGGTAGACCGCCAGATCGTCGATTGTGTCGCCATCATAATCAGCAGGAACCGGCAGCGTCCCGGCAAAACCGAACTGCCGGATCACCGGGTTCCCGGTACTGCTATTGATGATGTACCAATTACCAAGCGGCGCATAGTAGAGGGCAATGTCCGCCTTGCCGTCGCCGTCATAGTCGGCCGGGATCGGCGTTGCGGCCGACCAGCCATACTGGACCGTCTTGAGGGACTGCGAGAGGCTCTGCCAGATATACCAGGTCCCGGTGGCGGGATGGAATACCGCGAGATCGGTTTTGCCGTCACCGTCATAATCCGCGGGCACCGGTCGGGCTGCATTCCATCCGAACTGGGTCTGCTTGGTCTGACCATTCGAGCTTTGCAGGACATACCACATGCCGCCGCCCTGGTAGTA
>JAUIHQ010000192.1 GCA_030432155.1 bacterium
CATCGTTTTTCAGATGGAAGATCCCGGCGCCGCCGTTTCCGTAGAGAGGTTTGATGATGATATCGCCCATTTCCTTGCGGAAGGCGACAATCTCCTTCGGATCGGCCGTGATCAGGGTCTCTCGTTCGGCTCGGGCCGAAGAAAACATCATCGTGGCCATCATGAATCCGGCAAAAAGTATACGGCGCATATCAATCCATCTCCCAATCATGTTTTGCGAAATGTACCAGCCATCGAACCGTTCGGCCACCATCTTTCTCGCCGCGACGAAAAGGAAGTATTCCTGATCGACATTCGGTCAGCACCATTCGAGGTTTTCTGCTACGTCTCACAGAACCCTCTCGTGCGTAAGGAGGCATCCCGATCCCCTCCCGCGGAGGGGTGCCCGGAGGGCGGGGTGGGTTTCTGATTGGCGGTAAACAGGGAGTTTGGGGTCCGATGTTCCATGTTGGATGATCACCTCCATCCTGATACATGATGGAGAAACGATGAAGAATATCGATTACACCCAATGCCCTCTCCTCGTGATCTGGGAGGTGACCCGGGCCTGCGCCCTGGCCTGCCGTCATTGCCGGGCCTGCGCCGAAGACCGGCGGCATCCGGACGAGTTGACCACGGAAGAAGGCAAAGCCCTGATCCGGCAGATCCATGACATGGGCACGCCCCTGCTCGTGCTGACCGGTGGCGATCCCCTCCAGCGCGATGACCTCGAGGAGCTGATTGCCTATGGGCGCTCCGTGGGATTGCGGGTGGCCGGCATACCGGCGGCTACGCCGCGCCTCACCCGGGACCGGGTGTTTGCCCTGAAGGAAGCCGGCCTACAGCAGATGGCCCTGAGCCTCGATGGTCCGGACCGCAAGACCCATGATGATTTCCGGAAGGTGGAGGGGACCTTCGACCGGGCAATGGAGGGAGCTGCCTGGGCCCATGAAGCCGGTATTCCTCTCCAGGTGAATACGGTCTTCGGCGCATGGAATGCCCGAGACTTCGATAACATGGCGGCGCTGGTTGAATCCTTGGGGATCGTATTCTGGGAGGTATTTTTTCTGGTACCGACGGGACGGGGAGCGGAGCTCCGGAGCTGCAGCCCCGATGAGATGGAATCCCTGTTCGGGCAACTCCACGACATGGCGAAACGGGTCGATTTCACCATCAAGGTTACCGAGGCCCCCCAGTACCGGCGATATGTCGTGCAACATGGCGGGATGCCCCGGGCGGGGCACGGGCATGGACATGGGGGCGTAGCGGGGCTTTCGCCCAAACCGGTCAATGCGGGCCGCGGGTTCTGTTTCATCGATCACACCGGAGACATCTGTCCCTCCGGCTTTCTCCCCCTGGTCCGCGGCAACGTTCGAACGTCAAACCTCGCCGACGTGTATCGGAGCGATAAGGTGTTCGGTGAGCTTCGGGAAGACCGGTTGCTCAAAGGCAAATGCGGTATCTGCGAGTTTCGGGCAATGTGTTCCGGGGGGTCGCGGGCCAGAGCCTTCGCGTTGACCGGTGATTATCTCGCCGAAGAGCCGGTCTGCGCCCACATCCCCCAGGTGCAGGCCCAGCAACAGCAGTGAGCCGACCCGCGGTTGCGGGCGGGAGCTCAGTGTCGGGAATGCCTGAATGTCCGAATGACCTGGGGGAAATTCCAAATCCTACATTCCAATTACGAATCGCGGTAATACCAGTCAGAAGAACGTATCGGTATGATTCCAGTCTTCCTCAATAGGTTTCGGGTGTCAGGTTTCAGGCCCTCCTGACACCTGAACACTGAAACCTGAAACCAAATCGTCTGGCGCATGTATACCGATACGTATTTGCGATTGGTATAAAATCAATGCAACTCAATCATGGCCGCCTCTGCGCCCTCCGTGAACTCTGCGGTTCATCCCCCATGAGCGTGATGAGCGAGATCAGTGGTTGTCTTCATCCCGCATCCCCAGCACCAGAGACTCCCGTTGGTCGTCACGGTGCGGGGCAGGCCCGCATCCCGCATCCCGCACCTCGCATCCCGTATCCCGCATCCCGTATCCCCGCAGCAGAGACAGCCTGCGGCTGTCACGCTGCAGGGCAGGCCCGCATCCCCCCTGTTGATTCCCGTTGTTGTTTTTCTGTTTGTCTTTATTTGCTCCTACATTTTTTTAGGGGTTTACCTGATTTCGCTGTTGACCTGTTCAGATGCGTAGCAGTAGGTTCGGACATCTGTCTTTTAGTGCCGGGCTCTATACACAACGTGTTGCAGTTCGGTTTTTTGTGGTTTTTTCGGGTGAAATGCACCCCGTAGCGAACGTTGTCGGTGATTGAATGACGCAGGTTTTTCACCCCGCGGCAAATACGATAGCCCGGGTCAGTATCATGGCAGGAATTCTTGGAGTGGCCGGCTTGCTGGTCCTCGGGGATGCTTTGCAGAAATCCTCGTATGTCACGGAAGTGAACATGCCGAGGGAGCAGGTTGTGCCGTTCAGCCACAAGCATCACGCCAGCCTCGGTCTCGACTGCCGCTATTGTCATACATCGGTGGAGGATTCCAATTCCGCCGGCATCCCCCCGACCCGGACCTGCATGAATTGCCATTCCATGATCTGGAACGATGCGCCGATGCTGGAGCCGGTTCGTCAAAGCTGGGCCACTGGGGAGCCGCTGGAGTGGAACCGGGTTCACGACCTTCCTCAGTTCGCCTATTTCAATCACAGCATTCACGTCAATGCAGGCATCGGCTGCTCAACCTGCCATGGCCGGGTGGACCAGATGCCGCTGGTGCATAAGGTGAACGACCTCTACATGCAATGGTGCCTGGACTGCCACCGTGCGCCGGAAAACTTTGTTCGTCCCCGGGATCAGGTCTTCAACATGGCTTGGGAACCCCCGGCGAATCAGGATGAGGTCGGGCCCGAGCTCTTGGAGCTCCATGGCGTCGACACCTCGAATCACCGTCTTATGGATTGTTACAAATGTCATCGGTAGAACAACATACGGAAAAAGAGACCGCATCGATGAAGCTGGATGATGTCCGGAAGGAACTCACCGGAAAAAGCGGTCGCCGGTTCTGGAAAAGCCTGGAAGAGCTGTCGAACCGAGACGGCTTCCGGGACATGCTCAACAAGGAAGCCCCCCGCCTCGCCGCGGAGTGGGATCCGGTGAACCGCCGTGATTTCCTCCGCCTGATGGGAGCATCCCTCGCGCTCGGCGGGTTGACCGCCTGCACCCGCCAGCCCCGGGAAAAAATCATTCCGTATGTTCAGCCGCCGGAGGAAATCGTTCCCGGCAAGCCGCTCTTCTTTGCAACCTCGATGCCGTTCGACGGATACGGGATCGGCCTTCTTGCCGAAAGCCACATGGGCCGCCCGACAAAGGTCGAAGGCAACCCCGAGCATCCCGCCAGCCTTGGAAGCACCGATGCGCTGATCCAGGCGTCCATCCTCAATATGTACGACCCGGACCGTGCACAGTCGGTCCGCTACCTCGGCCGCATCAGCACCTGGGCAAATTTTACCGCCGATGTGGATAGCCAAATGGGTGTCCAGGCCGGCAAGGAAGGTGCGGGGCTGCGGATTGTAACCGGACCGGTCACCTCGCCGACCCTGCAGGCCCAGCTTGATGAGCTTCTGCAGACGTATCCCAAGGCGGCGTGGATCCAATACGGTCCCGTCACCCGCGACAATGTCTATGCCGGCGCTGAACTCGCGTTCGGCAAACGGGTGGAACCGGTGTACGACTTCAGCCGCGCCGACGTCATCCTGTCGCTGGATGCCGACTTCATCGGCTGGGGCCCCGGCCGCATCCGGTACAGCCGGGACTTCACCGCCCGCCGCAAGGCGTCGGAGAATGTGAAGCTCAACCGTCTGTACGCCGTGGAAAGTCATGTGACCACCACCGGCGCGAGCGCCGACCACCGGCTGCCGCTGACCTATACCGAAATCGGCACATTCGCCCGCGCCCTCGCGCATGAGCTGGGCGTACAAGCTCCGGTGGGCGCTGTTTCCGGCCACGACGAATGGCTGAAAGCCCTGGCCGGAGATCTGAAACATGCCGGCGCCGGCGCCCTCGTCATCGCGGGCGATCAGCAGCCCCCCGAGGTTCACGCCATCGCCCATGCCATCAATGTTGCGCTCGGATCCGTAGGCGCCACGGTCAGGCTGGTCGACCCGGTCATCGCGAACGCCCCTGATCAGACCGCGTCGCTGGGGCAGCTCGCCGCCGACCTCGAAGCCGGCGCGGTGGATGCCCTGATCATGATCGGCGTCAACCCGGTCTATGACGCCCCCGGTGACCTTTCCTTCGAAAAATGGATCACCAATGTCCCGTTTACCGCACAGGTCAGCCTGTCCGAGGACGAGACCACGCCGTTCGTGAAATGGCATATACCTCTCACCCACTACCTCGAAATGTGGAGCGATACCCGGGCATACGACGGGACGGTATCGACTGTTCAGCCGTTGATCGCGCCTTTGTATGACGGAAAATCGCCGCACGAGGTTGTCGCCGCGCTCGCCGGTTCGCCGGATGCAACCGGGTACGATCTTGTCCAGAATCATTGGAAACGGGTACTCGGCGACGGTTTTGACACTGCCTGGAGCCGTGCCGTTCATGACGGATTCTTCAAGGATAGCGCGCTCGAGCCCGTGTCCGTTTCCCTCACCTGGAACGGCGAGGCCGATGCCGTGGCGGAGACGGAAGGCGATCTCGATCTCACCATCGTGCCCGATCCCTGCATCTGGGACGGCCTGTTCAGCAACAACGGCTGGATGCAGGAACTTCCCAAGCCGATCACCACCCTGACCTGGGACAACGTGCTCCTCCTCAGCATCCGCACCGCGGGCCGGCTCGGTCTCGACACCGGTCATGTTGCGGAAGTCAATGTGGACGGACGGGCGGTTCGAATCCCGGTTCTCCTCGCCCCGGGTATTGCCGACGGCGCCGGGGTGATCACGCTGGGCTATGGCCGTACCGCCGCCGGCCGGGTCGGCAACGGTGTCGGCGTCAGCGCCCGCCCGCTGCGATCGGTTGCCTCGCCGTGGCACGCGAAAGCCCGTATCGGCCGTACCCGGAACAAGCATGTTCTCGCCATGACCCAGGATCATCATACGATGCAGGGACGCAACCACCTGCGGGTCGGTACCGCCGAACAGTTCGACCACGATCCGGATTTTGTCGCTCACATGGAGCACTTCACCTACGACCAGTCAAAATCCATCTATCCCCGCCACGACTATTCCAAGAGCCCGCAATGGGGGATGGTCATCGATCTTTCCGCCTGCACCGGCTGCAATGCGTGCGTGATTGCCTGCCAGTCCGAAAACAACATTCCGGTCGTCGGGAAAAAGGAAGTTCTCAACGGCCGGGAGATGCACTGGATTCGGATCGACCGTTATTTCGAAGGCACTGCCGCTGATGCCCAGGTCCATCACCAGCCGATGACCTGTGTGCAGTGCGAGAACGCGCCGTGCGAGGCGGTCTGCCCGGTTGCCGCCACCGTGCACAGCCACGACGGCATCAACCAGATGGTGTACAACCGCTGCGTCGGCACCCGCTATTGCTCGAACAACTGCCCCTACAAGGTGCGTCGCTTCAATTTCTTCAAGTTTGCCGATCACGACACTCCGAGCTACAAGCTCCAGCGCAATCCGGATGTCACCGTGCGCTCGCGTGGCGTCATGGAAAAATGCACGTACTGCGTGCAGCGCATCAGCTTCGCCCGTATCCGGGCCCGGCGCGAAAACCGGGAGATCCGCGACGGCGAAGTGGTCACCGCCTGCCAGCAGGCCTGTCCGTCCCGGGCCATATCTTTCGGCGACATACTCGACCCGAATAGTGAGGTTTCGAAGAAACGCGCCGGCAAACTGAACTACGGCGTGCTCACCGAGCTCGGTACCGCACCCCGCACGACCTTCCTCGCCCGGATCACCAACCCGAATCCGGCGCTGCAATCGGAAAGCGATTTGACGGAGTCACATCATCATGGCGTCTGAACCAGCAGCGGAAAACATCGGATACCGGGAAATCGAGGCGGTCATTGATCCGTCCCACGATTACGAATCGGTCACAGAGAAAATCAGCCGGATTTCCCTCACCCCCACGCTGCCGAAATCGCTCTACATTGTGGCCGGCATCTCGCTGGTGCTGATCGGCCTCCTCTTTACCTCGGTGTTCTGGCTCGTGGTTCGCGGCACCGGGATCTGGGGACTGAACGTACCGGTGGCCTGGGGTTTCGCCATCATCAACTTCGTCTGGTGGATCGGTATCGGCCATGCCGGCACCCTGATCTCGGCCATTCTCTATCTGTTCCGCCAGGAGTGGCGAACCACCATCAACCGCTTTGCGGAAGCGATGACGATCTTCGCGGTGATGTGCGCGGGTTTGTTCCCGCTGCTTCACATCGGGCGCCCATGGCTCTTTTACTGGCTTCTGCCGTATCCCAACGTGATGCAGATGTGGCCGCAGTTCCGCAGCCCGCTGATGTGGGACGTGTTCGCGGTTTCCACTTACTTCACCGTTTCCCTGCTGTTCTGGTTCACCGGTCTGATCCCCGACTTCGCCACCCTTCGCGACCGGGCCAAGTCGAAGATCGCCCGCATCGGGTACGGCATGGCCTCGATGGGCTGGCGCGGATCGGCCCGTCACTGGCAGCGGTATGAAATTGTGTATCTCCTGCTGGCCGGTCTTTCCACCCCGCTGGTCATCTCGGTACATAGCGTGGTGTCCCTCGACTTCGCCGTCTCCAGCATCCCCGGCTGGCACACCACGATCTTCCCTCCATACTTTGTGGCCGGTGCGATCTATTCCGGGTTCGCGATGGTGCTGACCCTCGCCATCCCTGTCCGGTCCCTGTTCGGTCTGAAAGACCTGATCACCCTCAATCACCTCGACAACATGTCCAAGGTCATGCTCGCCACCGGCCTGATGGTACTCTACGGCTACGGCATGGAGGCGTTCTTCGCCTGGTACAGCGGCAACGAATATGAGCGGTATATGATGTGGAACCGGATGACCGGGCCATACTGGTGGGGGTACTGGGCGCTGATTCTCTGCAACGGGGTCATTCCCCAGCTCCTGTGGCTGAAGAAGGTCCGCATCTCCCCGATTCCGCTGCTGATCATCTCCATCATCATCAACATCGGCATGTGGCTGGAACGGTTTGAGATCGTGGTCACCAGCCTCCACCGCGATTTCCTGCCTTCCTCGTGGGACATGTACATCCCCACGTTCTGGGACTGGAGCATATACATCGGGACCCTCGGGTTCTTCTTCTTCCTGATGGTGCTGTTCATCAAGTTCCTGCCCATCATTTCCCAGTTTGAAGTGCGCGAGCTGCTGCATAAGAAAAAGCACGGACATCACTGATGCACAAGAAAGCCTACAACGAGACATACGGGATCGCTGCCGAGTTTTCCTCGCCGGACGACCTCCTC
>JAUIHQ010000193.1 GCA_030432155.1 bacterium
CTGGCCCGGGAATTTCAGCGTGCCCGGGTGCAGGAGGCCTGTCCATTGAAAGCCGGCAACCGACTGTCGATCATCCTGGAACCGGAACATCCGGCGGGGTTCGGAGGGGTTGTGAATCATGCACAGGCGTCGGTCGCCGGATGAAGCAGTGACGAAGGGCAGGTCCGCTTCTGGTTCGCGGTCCGTCTCCCATGCCGGCAGGTCTTCGCCGGGTTCTCCGGTGAAGACACGCAGCGAATAGGTGACGGGGTCGGGGCTGTAGAGCAGAATGTGAAGATCGGCTCGTTTCGTAGTCTCGCCGGACAGCAGACATTCCCACTGTATACCGTTGGTCGAACCGGACCATCGGATTCGGTTCGGACCGTCGGACCGGATACCGCCGGTGATGCGGACGAGATCGGAACCGACCGGGGTCGATAACTCAAGCACGATGGGAAGAGGTTCCCGATCCGGAAAAGGTTTCCAGGTTGTGGTCCAGGGATCCGGCTGGACGGTCCATGCCGTTTCGCGAAGAAGCCGGTTGATCTCCATGGTCAGGCTGTCGGCGATAATGCCGCCGGCGGGCAGTGGATTGTCACGGAAATCCGGCGGGAGAGAGGACAGATCGTTCCGGTCCACGGTAAGGGGGCCGGTAGCGGGCCAGCGGTCCATAACGCCTTCAACCGGATTGACCGCTTCTACAATCCAACGCATCCTGACTCGATCCGCCGGCCAGCCGAAGGCGACGAGGATCGAGCCGTCATCATCACGGAACATTGGGGCGGGGCCGGCCAGGTTCCACGTCCAGTCATAGCCGTCGCCGGCATAGGTATACGCCTGTCCCTGTTCATAGAGGAGGTTGGCCCATCCATGGTATCCGCCGGTTTCACCGGTGCCGTCGGCGGCCAGCAGACGTATGCCCTCTTCGGGTAGTTCCGATGATGCCGGCACACGAACGAAGGCCAATCCGCGTCCGGCATCGATCCAGGCCGGGTCGCCGAGTTTATAATCCGGATCAGAGGGGGTTATGGTGAGACCGCCGGTTATCAGGGGAACATCATCCGGTGAAGCAAACGATACATGATGATGTTTGAGTTCCCCATCCTGACCAAGGTAGGCGGTATCGATATCAAGGGGCCCTTCGGCTGGAAATCCCGGCAAGAGGTAGCATGTGGCCTCAGTGCCCTGTGCAGAGTGCATTCCCCGCGGTGTCTCCTGCCATGCATCTTCCTCAAAGTGGTTGATCATGCCGTAGGAAACGAGAACATCATGCCCGGTTCCGGGTTCACCCTCGCCGCTGATGCTGTCGATACGGATTTCCAATTCATCCGCCGCCGGCGTGGTTCCGCCGGGAAAGGTAACGACAAGCGCCCGATCGCCGGTGCGGAACCATTGGGGTGCAGAATCCGGCGTCTGACCGGTGGCCTGGACCGCAGTGAGAAGCGGGGTCAGGATCAGGGCGGCGACTGCGGGACTATGAGATCGCAAACGCGTCATGGGCCCGTGCGGTGGATTCGCGGATCACCAATTCCGCCGGCAGCATGACCTGGATCGGTTTGTCCACGGTGCGGTCGATCATGCCCACAAGGTGTTTCACCGCGATGTCGGCGATCTTGGATCCGGGCACCCGAACGGTGGTCATGGCGGGCGTGACGTAGCCGGCGGTTTCGGTGTTGTCGAATCCGGTCACCGACACCTGCTGAGGGACATTCACGTTATGATCACGCAACGTTCGAATCATGCGGATGGCCAGCCAGTCGTTCGTGGTTACGATCGCGGTCGGGGGCTTCTCCATGTTGATCAGGGTCTGAACGGTCCGCTCAATATCGAAATCCGTGCGGGCGCTGTCGATGATGTACTCGGGATGAATGGGTACCTTGGCCTTGGTGAGGGCCACGATGTAACCGTTGAGTTTGTCTTCACTCCGGGCTCCGGCCACGAACGCGATCCGCCGGTGGCCGAGCTGCAGCATGTGCCGGGTGGCGATCATCATCCCGGTTGACACATCCACATCCACGAAATTGGTTGGCTTGGGCGTCAGGAAGCCGCCGCCGATCACCACAAAGGGGTGATCCACCTTGGTGAGCTGGGTAAATACATCGGGATTGATGTTCCGGCCCACCACCATGAGGCTGCCGTCCACTCGGCCCGGGGTGGTGGGGAGGTCGTTTTCATCCTCGGGGTTGAAGAAGTTAATGAGAATGTCGTATCCATGCTTCTTCGCTTCGGCCGCGATGGTATGGGTCAGCTCGAAAAGATACAGTTGGGAAAGGGCATCCGGATTCTCGGCAAACACCAGGCCGATCGTTTCCATTTTGCGAATGGCAAGTCGGCGGGCCCCGACATGGGGTGTATAGCCCATTTCCTTGGCGACACGGATAATGCGTTCCCGTTTTTCGTCGCTGATCCGGATCTTTCCGTTATTGAGAACCAGCGAAACCGCCGCCCGGGAAACACCGGCCGCCGCGGCCACGTCTTTGATGCTGACTCGTCCCTTTTTCAAAGCAAATTCCCCTGATAAATGCGTTCAGTGTAAAGCAAATTGATAAACGCGCAACCAAAAGCATTCCTCATAGATGAAAAAGTGCAAAGAGTTATCATTCATGCGATTCCATGATCCCGATCGATGAGGTCGGAGAAAAGCAAAACGGCCGGGCCCTTTCGGGTCCGGCCGCGACGTTGGTTGTCGTATATAAGGCGATCAGGCCTGTTTTTTGGCCATCTCGACGATCGAGGCAAACCCCTCGGGATCGTGGATGGCGATTTCGGAGAGCATTTTGCGGTTCAGGCTAACCCCTGCCTTATTCAGGCCGCTGATGAATCGGCTGTACGAAATATCATGCAGGGCGCAGGCGGCGGAGAGGCGTTGGATCCACAGCGCGCGGTAATCCCGCTTGCGGAGCCGGCGGTGCTCGGTGGCCATGACCATCGCCCGGTCAACTGATTCAGTTGCGGTACGGAAAAGTTTGCTGCGGCCGCCGTAGAAACCACGGGCCTGCTTGAGGATACGCTTCCGGCGCTTGCGGGAAGCTGGTGCATTGGTAACGCGGGACATCGAAGAACTCCTTCTTACATCACGCCTGAATGGCGTCTTTGATCTTTTTCTCGAACGAAGGGGAAACGATGGCGTCGGTGCGCAAATGGCGTTTCCGCTTGGTGGTCTTGCTGCTGGCGAGATGGCGCCGGCCCATGCGGGAATGTTTGACCTTCCCGCCGGCGGTCACTTTGAATCGTTTAGCCGCAGCTTTACGTGTTTTCTGTTTGGGCATGATGAAATCCTTTCCAATCAGGACGGTTCCGCATACCTGGAACCGGCAAAAGGCCTGCATATGTACGGGATGCAGCGGCTTCCGTCCAGAATTTTTTTACAGGAAAGAGGGATGATGTCTGTGCGACGGGCCTTCCAACCTGCATGGCTTCGCGAAGTTGATAACCGGGAACCATCACCATCGGGGATTCAGGCCGATGGTTGCTGTTATCCTTTCACCTGACCGGACTTGGGATTGAGGAGAACATTGAGAAAGCGGCCCATTTTCTGGGGTTCCGACTCATTGTTGCCGATATCGCTGATGTCCTCGATGACCCGTTTGACCAGTTGGTAACCGATTTCCTGGTGGGCGTTTTCACGTCCGCGGAAGCCGAGACTGACCTTGACCCGGTGACCCTCGGACAGGAAGTCGCGGATATGGCGGAGTTTGGTTTCGTAGTCGTGATCATCCACGTTGGCGTGGAACTTGATCTCTTTCATCTTGGTCGCCGAAGCATTTTTCTTCATCTGCTTCGACTTCTTGGACTGTTCGAACTTGTATCGTCCGTAGTCCATGATGCGCGCGACCGGCGGCCGGGCGGTGGCCGACACTTCCACCAGGTCGAGACCGGCAACGCGGGAGCGTTCAAGTGCCTCGCGGGTGGGGATGACCCCGATCTGTTCGCCATCCGGTCCTATGCAACGGACTTCCGGCACCCTGATCTGGTGATTGATGCGGGTAAAATTACGGTCTCGATTACGAATAGCTGCCTCCCATGGTTCTTGTTTGCTTCATCACGCGGAGGGGGCGTCAGCGGTCACGCGTACGGCTCCGCGCGTTGCGGTTTCTTCTGCCAGCCGCTCCATGAACAGATCGAGCGGCATGGCGCCGAGGTCGCCGTCGGTGCGGCTCCTCAGCGAAATCTTGTTCTCTTCCTCTTCCTTGGGGCCGAGGATGATCATGTAGGGAATTTTTTCCATCTGGGCGGTCCGGATCTTGGCGCCGACCTTGTCGGCCCGTTCATCCATGGTCGCCCGGACCTCAGCGGCTTTGAGCTGCGCGGTGACCGACTCGGCGTAGGGAATCTGCCGGTCGGTCAGGGGGAGGACCCGAACCTGCTCGGGCGCCAGCCAGAGGGGGAAGGCCCCGGCGAAGTTTTCGACGAGAATCCCGAAGAATCGTTCCATGCTGCCGAACAGGGCCCGGTGCACCATGTAGGGCCGGTGCTCCTGGTTGTCTTTGCCCACGTACGTCATGTTGAACCGTTCGGGCAGGTTGAAGTCGAACTGGATGGTGCTCATCTGCCACTCGCGGCCGATGGCGTCCTTGACCTTCATGTCGATCTTCGGCCCGTAGAACGCGCCGCCGCCGGCATCCACTTCGTAGGGAATCTTTTCGGTCTTGAGAGCGTGCTCGAGGGAATCGGTGGCCTGCTGCCACTGGGCCTCATCACCCACCGCCTTGGCCGGACGGGTTGAAAGGTATGCGGTGATATCCTCGAAGCCGAAGGTTTTCCACATGCCGATTGCAAAACGGATGACCCGGACAATCTCGTCCTCGATCTGTTCCGGGGTGCAGAAGATGTGGGCATCGTCCTGGGTGAAGCCCCGTACCCGCAGCAAGCCGTGAAGCACCCCGGCCTTTTCGTACCGGTACACGGTGCCGAGCTCTCCCCAGCGCAGGGGCAGATCCCGGTAGGAGCGTTTGTTCGACTGGTAGATCTTGATGTGGAACGGGCAGTTCATCGGCTTGATGAAATACTCGTTTTCGTCGATCTGCATCGGGGCGTACATGCTCTCGCGGTAGAACCCGAGATGGCCGGAGGTTTCCCACAGCTTGCTGCGGCCGGTGTGGGGGGTGTAGACCAGTTCGTATCCCGCCCGGAAGTGTTCCCGCTTCCAGAAATCCTCGATGATCGACCGGATCCTCGCACCCTTGGGATGCCAGTGGATCAGCCCGGGTCCGACATCCTCCTGAATGCTGAACAGGTCCAGTTCCTTGCCGATCTTCCGGTGGTCCCGGAGCTTGGCTTCCTCCATCTGCTTGAGATGCACGCGGAGCTGTTTGTCGTTGGTGAATGCGGTGGCGTACAACCGCTGCAGCATCGGGTTGGTTTCCTTGCCCCGGTAGTAGGAGCCGGCCACCGACAGAAGTTTGAACGACCGGATCTTGCCGGTGCTGTCCACGTGGGGGCCGCGGCAGAGGTCAAGGAAATCTCCGTTGCGGTAGAAGGTGATGGCCTCGCCCTCGGGAATGTCGGCAAGACGTTCGATCTTGAATCTCTGCCCCATGTCGTTGATGAGCTTTTTCGCCTCATCACGGGTAACCTCGATCCGCTCGAAGGGCTGATCCTCGGCGATGATCTTCGCCATCTCGGCTTCGATCGCGTCAAAATCCTCGGGGGCCAGCCGGTGGGGAAGGTCGAAGTCGTAGTAGAACCCCTCTTCCGTGGGCGGGCCGATATCCAGTTGGACATCGTCAAACAGACGGCAGACGGCAGTGGCCATGACATGCGCCGCGCTGTGGCGCATCTTGTACAAATCACTCGATGGATCCAATTTCATCTATTTTTCGTGGAACACAACGTGTCCGAGTCTGCCGGTCCTTCCAATGGGTTACGGTCATTTCGACCGGAAAAGGCGTTATATTCCATGGAATGACGGCCCGATTCAAGTGTTGATTTGTCCGAATGTGCCGGAACAGGGCATTTCCGGAACGGGGCGGGAGCGGGAGCGGGAGCCAAAGAGACCCGTCGGCATTGCAAAAGCGGGTAAGCCGTGTAAGTGTTTTGTCGGCGGCGGCGGGCATCGCGGCGGCCGGGATGAAAGGATGGAGTATATGAAAGCGGATATCGGCATGTTGATCCTGCGGGTCTCGGCGGGGCTGTTCATGGCCACGCATGGCTTCGGGAAGATTTTCGGCGGACGGATGGAGGGTTTTGCATCGGGTGTGGAGGACATGGGATTTCCCCTTCCGGTGGTCTTTGCGTGGGCGGCTGCGTTGTCGGAGCTGGTCGGCGGGGTGTTCGTGGCCCTCGGCCTGTTCACCCGGATCAGCGCCTTCTTTGTCGCATGTACGATGTTCGTCGCAGGGTTCATCCGGCATGGCGCCGATCCGTTTTCGGATAAGGAAATGGCCCTGCTGTATCTCGCGATCAACCTGTTCTTCCTCCTCGCCGGGGGCGGACGGTGGACGGTTGATGCGCTGATCAGGAAGGTCCGCTGATCGCAAGGCGCCGGACCTTCACCCTTGCGCCCTCGGGACAGCATCCCCTAGTATCTCCGCAACCAAAGGGAGGTACGCATGACGGATAGCGAACGGGAAGCGCGGATCCAGGCCAGCCTGAAAAGGTATTGGCGGACCAATATTCTGATCATGGGAGGGCTGCTCACGGTGTGGGCGGCGGCGGGGCTCGGATGCGGCATTCTGTTCGCGGACGTATTGAACCAGTACCACTTCTTCGGTACCGGCTATCCGCTGGGATTCTGGTTCGCCCACCAGGGCAGCATCATCATTTTTGTCCTGACCATTCTCGTCTATTGCATCCTGATGAACCGCCTCGATGCGAAGCATCATCGCGAACGCGCGGAGATTGAGAAAGGCGGCGCGGTATGATCTCGGCCGTCTCCACAATCAACGTTTCACGGGCAACCGGGAGGTTGCCCCTCCGGTGTATGATGAACCGTCATTCCATGGCTGGCGGGAAAGGCGGTGAGGCGTGAGCATTACCGTCTGGACCTATATTTTCGTCATCTCGACGTTCAGCCTCTACCTCTTCATCGCGTGGTACAGCCGGGTCCGGGACACCCGCGGGTTCTATGTGGCCGGCCAGGGGATTCCCGCGATTGCCAACGGCATGGCCACCGGCGCGGACTGGATGAGTGCGGCGTCGTTCATCTCGATGGCCGGCCTGGTCTCGGCCATGGGATATGCCGGCGGGGTCTACCTGATGGGCTGGACCGGCGGGTATGTGCTGCTGGCCCTGTTCCTCGCCCCGTATCTTCGCAAGTTCGGTCATTACACGGTGCCGGACTTTGTCGGCGACCGGTATGATTCGGTGACGGCGCGTCTGGTCGCGGTGGTCTGCGCGATCTTTGTTTCGTTCACCTACGTGGCCGGACAGATGCGCGGGGTCGGCGTGGTGTTCAGCCGTTTCCTTGAGGTCGATG
>JAUIHQ010000194.1 GCA_030432155.1 bacterium
TCCCTCGATTGAAGACCAGCAGTTTCTTCACCGTGGGACAATCCGCCACCGCGGTGTCCGCCTTCTGTTTCAGCGGAATGACCTTGCCGGCATGAAAACCGACATCCGCGGTTATCACGAAGCTCGATTCGCAATCCTGGATCCGGCTTTTCAGCGCGTCGGGGCTGAAGGCGGAGAAAACCACGGAATGGATGGCTCCGATTCGCGCGCAGGCGAGAAGGGCAACCGGAAGCTCGGGAATCATCGGCATGAACAACGTTACCGTGGTCCCTTTGGTAACCCCCATTTTCTTCAGCACATTGGCCAGCCGGGAGACGCGGTCCAGAAGGTCGCGATAGGTAATGACCTGGCGATCCTGGTCCTGCTCGCCCTGCCAGATCAGGGCCGGGCGGTCGCCGTTGCCGGCCTCAACATGCCGGTCGATGCAGTTATAGGAGATGTTGAGCTCCCCGCCCTTGAACCACTCGACGTACGGTTCCGCGGAACGACCAATCCGCTCGAAGTCGTATTCGAGGACCTTGTCCCATTTCCGGAACCAGTGAAGGTTTTCGGCGGCCATCCGGCTCCAGAAGCCCTCGGGATCCTGAATCGACTCGTCGTACAGCCGTTCGTAGTCCTGAAGAGAGGAAATGTTCGCTGCTTTCTGGAAATCGCCGGAGGGCGGGAATACGCGTCCTTCACGCATCACCGATTCAATTTCATTCGCCATGGTTCATCTCCTTGGTGGGTACCGTTTGAAATACGATGTCAGGGTATTGTAGCCGGCATCCTCACCAGATCAAGCGCTTGGTGGTCAAGCGTTTCGCGATTTCATGATTGAGTCGGACACAACCCAGCCACTACCATACGGAAAAAGGAAATCCTACATGAGTGAGCATATTTCAGAAGCCTTTGTCCGCGCCCTTCCCAAGACGGAACTGCATGTTCACCTCGATGGATCTCTCCGCATTCCGACCCTGATCGAACTTGCGCGGCAGGAGAAGGTGAAACTCCCGGCCTACAGCGAATCGGGTCTGCGAAAGAAGGTCTTCAAGGATCAGTATCGAGATCTACCGGATTACCTCCAGGGGTTTGCCTATACCTGTGCGGTGATGCAGCGGGCGGAGAATATTGAGCGAATTGCGTATGAACTGATTCAGGACCACCTGGAGGAAGGTGTCCGCTACATCGAGGTTCGCTTCGCCCCCCAGCTCCATATTCACGACGAGTTTACCATTCGCGATGTCATCAAGGCGGTCTGCAAGGGCATGGACCGGGCCCGCAATGAACACAACCGCTCGCCAGCAGTACGAAAAGGCCAGGATATCCCTTGCTACTACGGTCTGATCCTTTGTGCGCTGCGCTATTTCAACCCGATGATGTCGCCCTACTACCGGAAGCTGTTCAGCGTGATGGAGTATGCCGATGAACGGGAAGTATTCGGTGCGGCATCGCTTGAGCTTTCACGGGCGGCGGTGGAGCTTGCGCGCAAGGACGGATACCCCATTGTCGGGTTCGATCTTGCCGGCGCCGAGGCCGGGTATCCGGCGGGCGATCACCGGAATGCGTTTCAGTATGCCCACAGTCACTTTCTCCGCAAAACGGTTCATGCCGGAGAAGCCTATGGACCGGAATCCATTTTCCAGGCCATCACCGATTGCCATGCCAACCGGATCGGGCACGGCACCTGGTTGTTCGCCGACAACCTGGTCAAGTCGCCCTCGATTGAAAATCCCAAGGAATATGCACACTACCTGGCGGAATACATTGCGACCCAGCGGATCACGATTGAGGTTTGTCTGACCAGCAACCTGCAGACCATCCCGAAGATGAAATCACCGGCACGGCACCCCCTGCGCCAGATGCTGGATCACAACCTTTCCGTCTCGATCTGCACCGACAACCGCCTGGTGTCGAACACTACCGTGACCCGGGAACTGATGCTGGCCATCAAGCACTTGAACATGAACCGGCGGGAGCTGCGGAATGTGATTGTGGCCGGGTTCAAGGGCAGTTTCTTCCCCGGCAGCTATATTGAGAAGCGCGCCTATGTCCGGAAAGCCATCGACCGGTTCGAGACGCTGGAGGCCGAATACAGTCCCGTGGGAGCCTGATGCCGGCAACCATCGATTATGCAGGGGGTTACCGGGACGGCTGTACGGGAAAAAAGTGCGGCTCCGATGAAAAAAAGCTCTTGAAACCCATGGTCCTCTGCCATACGGTTACGCACTGATTTTCGGATGCGAGTGTAGCTCAGCTGGTAGAGCGTCACCTTGCCAAGGTGAATGTCGAGAGTTCGAATCTCTTCACTCGCTCCATTTTTTTCATCAGAAAGCAGCAGCGGTTGCTTTCAGGATCCCCTCCAGCCGGTACAGGTCATCGGCTGAACTGATTTTCTCGGGATAGGCATCGGAAACGACGAGCTTGATCGGCACCCGCGATCCCGGCATGGCGTCAATCGTTTCGCGAAGCGACTTCTTGCGCTTGCGGGCCGTACCCACCGCCTTCTGAAGTTTTTCGTAATCAAAGGCCTGGGGTGTTCCCATCACCATCAGCTTCTTGCCGTCGATTTCTTTGTCGACGACATGATTCTTTCCTTCGATGACGGTTCGGCCGGTTACGGAATGCGCCAGCGCTGCACAACCATTCCGGCGGGAAGCCTTGATTACATCGGTCAGATCCTTGCTGTGGACCAGGGGCCGGGAAACTTCATGAATGACAATCGTTTTGGCCGTGTCTTCCACGTATTTCAGACCGTTCATCAGGGATGAATGGTAGGTCGCACCGCCCGGGACGATCTTGCGGACTTTCTGGCAGCCGAACATCTGTACCTGGGCTTGAACCTGTTCCAGTTTCTCTTTAGGCGCCACCACCACGACATGGTCAACATCCGGACAATGCTCAAAGGCATTGAGCGAATACGAAAGAACCGGGCGGCTGTTCAGGTTAATGAACGCAGTCACGGTCTCGGGAGCGAGGAGCTCCTCCTTCGCGCTTGCAAGCAATACTCCCCAGGTTGATGCCATATCGTCGACTCCTGATGTGGTTCGCATGAAACAGGTCGATCCCTCATCCGTTGCTGCTTCATGCCTGCGACATCCGATCATCTGCACCGGATGAAACCGATGCATAACGCTATCGCCGTAACCAGTTACGGTCAAGGGTATTATCAACACTGGGGATCACTTGAACTGCCGGAAAATCTTTCGAGGAAGCATCGTCTATCCGCTTGCCTTGTATGGTGTTACGAAGGACGCACGAATAAATAGAGAGGAGCCGGACGGGCTACATGATAACCGTATGTCATGTGCACGATCATGAAAGTACCGGATATCCTCTCCCGCACGGGAGGACAGATGCAATCAGGTTGGCGAGACACCACCGGCATCCGCGATGCGTTGCATGATCAGAGCGGCGACTTGTTCGTAGTTTCCGCCGTCACCTGCCGTGGCCTGAATTTCCTCATGGCTGATCGGGGTTCCGAAGGTCAGCCGGATCTTCACCGGCCGTATCCATCTGGCATGACGCGGGTACGCGCGGAAGGTTCCATCGAGATATGCCGGAACAACCGGCACCCCCGCCTTGTTCACCAGAAACCCGATACCGCCTTTGGCAGTTTGCAGCTTACCATCGCGGGTCCGGGTGCCTTCAGGAAACAGGCAAACACAGGATCCGGATTTCAATAACTTCACGGCCGTTCGCAGAGCGCCTACGTCGCCTCGGTCACGGGACATCGGCATGACTCCGACCTTGCGCAGATACCAATTCCCCAACTTGGAATCAAAAAGGGATTCCCGGGCGAGAAAGTGAATTTTGCGGCGAAGGTACCCCCGGCAGGCGACCAACGGCGGATCGAGAAAGCTTCCGTGATTTGCAGCGATGACGCAACCGCCGGATCGGGGAATGTTCTCAAGGCCGCGCACCTCCAGCCGGTGATAGATCATGGCCCACAGGGCTACGGTTCGACAGCTCAACCGGTAGAAAAAATCCGGTTTGTCATCCGCTCCGCTGTTCATGCCGGAAGGCCGGCGCTTTTCAGCCGGGCGATGATATGCTCCGCAACATCTTCCGCGGTCATGCTGGTTGAATCAATGACCTCCGCGCCTAGGGCGATTTGCAGCGGAGCGGCCTTGCGGGTCGTATCCTTGCGGTCGCGTCGGGTCAGGGAATCCAGCACAGCATTCACATCCTCGTATCCGGATTCCGCGGTCAGCTCGTTGAAGCGTCGGCGGGCTCGCTCCTCGGGATCGGCATCGAGGTAATATTTATACATCGAATCGGGAAATACGACGGTACCGATATCCCGCCCCTCCATGGCGAGGTGCCCGAACCGGGCCGTGTCACGCAGCATGCCGACAAGAAATGTCCGGACCTCCGAAACCGCGGCAATGTCGCTGACATGCTCCTGTACGGGTTGGGAGCGAATCTGGTCGCCCGGCTCCTCGCCGTCGATGGTGAAGGTCACAACGCGCTCGCGGCAGATGCACTGCATATCCATCCGGTTGATGAGAGCGATCACCTGTTCCTGATCGGCGGTGTCGAGGCCTTCCCGCAAGGCTTTCCAGGTAATGCCGCGGTAAAACGATCCGGAGTCGACATAATTAAAACCCAGACGGTCTGCCACCAGGTGGGCAACGGTCGATTTGCCCGATGCCGACGGTCCGTCGATTGCGACTACAATCACCTCATTATTCAACATGGCCGCCAAGCTCCTTGAGATCGTCCCAGAAACCCGGATACGATGTGTCGACGCATGCGACATTGTGTATCACGACCGGTTCCCGGCTGAATTGTGCGAGGACCGCCATTGCCATGGCAATCCGGTGATCACCGTAACTCCTGACACCGCCGGATGGATTCACCGCGGCGCCGCCTTCAATTTCCATTCCATCCGGCGTCTCTTCAACCTGGACGCCCATCACCCGTAAATTGTTCGCCATACAGGAAATCCTGTCGGCCTCCTTCACCCTCAGCTCGGCGGCATCCTTGATCACGGTCTTCCCCTTGGCCAGGGCGCCGAGGACGGCGATGACGGGAATTTCATCGATCAGATTGGGAATCATGTCCCCGGCAAGGGTGAAGCCCTTGAGTTCGCTGCCCTTGACCGTGATATCACCGGTGGGCTCGACATAATCGTTTTGGCGTCGCGGTACCTTGACGCTGACGGATGCCCCGGCCTGACGCAATACATCCAGCATCGCTACCCGTCGCGGATTGAGTCCGACATTCTGAATGGTGACCGACGACCCGGAACGAGCCGCGACTGCGGCCAGCCAGAACGCGGCGGATGAGAAGTCGCCGGGCACGGCCAGGTCTTTCGCTTTCAGCGTAGGCCCGGAGGGACCGAATCCTTCCAGGGTGATCGTGCTTCCGACAATGGTCAGCTCAATGCCGAGGGTTTCGAAAAGCTTTTCGGTGTGATCCCGGCTTGCCGCGGGCTCCATGACCCGGGTCCGGCCGTTGGCAAACAAACCGGCGAGAAGAAGACAGGATTTCACCTGTGCGGAGGCCACGGGGAGTTCGTAGTCGATCCCTTTCAATCCGCCGCCATGAATGAAGACCGGTGCGGTTTCCTCCGGTCCGGTGCAGGTGACGGTGGCGCCCATGCGGGTCAGCGGTTCACGGATTCGCTTCATCGGGCGCGACCGGAGAGAATCGTCGCCGGTCAGGGTGACATCCATGTCCTGCCCCGCCGCCAGTCCGCTGAGAAGGCGCAGGCCGGTACCGGAGTTGCCGAGGTCCAGGGGGCCGGCCGGCTCGAGAAAATTCCCGCCCGTGCCCTGGATGCGGAGCTCTCCCTTTTCGGTCTCGAAGGTGCGGGCGCCGAGGGCCTCCATCGCCTTGAGGGTGTTGATGCAATCCTCACTCTTCAGAAATCCCCGGACGGTGGTGGTTCCGGAGGCCAGACCGGCGAGCATGGCCACACGGTGGGAAATGCTCTTATCGCCGGGAACAGAAAATTTTCCCCGTAAACGCCGGGATGGGTGGACAATGCAGGAGATCGGGATGTTCTCCCCGTTGATCCCGGGCTGTGTTCCATTATCGATCATCGGTAAATGCCTTTCGGGCCTCGCGGCCTCGCCTGAACATATCCTGTATAGCATCAAAATCTTCATTCTCCAGCTTTTCCATGAAGCCGGAAAGTTCATCGCGAAACGCCTGGAGTTCGCGGAGGATAAACGGGCGGTTGGTGGCCAGAATATCATGCCAGATATCGGGCGAACCGCCGGCAATGCGCGTCGTATCCCGGTACCCGGAACCGCAGTACGCCGCCACATGGTCCAGCCCGTCATCGCGGCCGGCCACAATCGCCAGCAGGGCCGCGGCGACATGAGGCAAATGGCTCGTACGGGCGATGATCCGGTCGTGCAGATCGGGTGTCGTAATCAGGACCTCGGATCCCACTTGTTCCCAGAATCGCCGCAGCTCGGAAATGCATCCGGAAGGTGTATGTCCGTCCGGGGTGAGGATAACCATCGCATCAACATACAAATCATCCCTGGCGGCATCCATGCCCTGCCGTTCCGAGCCGCAGATGGGATGACTGCCGATGAAATGAACATCACGCGAACCGATTGTTTTCTGTATCTCAACCTGGAGTACACGTTTGGTGCTTCCGACATCGGTGAGCAACGCCCCGTCTTTCACAGATTCGATGGTCGACGAAACAAGATCGGGTATGGTGAGGATCGGTGCACAATAGACAACGAGGTCCGCCTCGCGTACGGCTTCCGCCGGGGATTCAAACAGGGTGTGAACCGCCCCCCGCTCCACCGCTTTCCGCCCGGTCTCTTCGCTCCGGGTATACCCGTGCACGCGGAGATCCGGGCATCGTTTTCGCAAGGCCAGGCCCAGCGAACCGCCCATGAGACCGAGGCCGAGAATACTGACGCTTCGAATCATGCTAGAGACTCCGTCCGATCGCTTCGGCAATTGCCTTCAGTTGCCGCATCATCTCATCCACACCTTCAAGATCGATCGACTGGGCCCCGTCGGAAATCGCGTTATTGGGATCGGGATGGGTTTCCACCAGCAGCATATCCGCTCCCGCCGCCACCGCCGCCCGCGCCATCGGCAGGACATACCCGCGTTTACCGGTGCCATGACTGGGATCGACCGCCACCGGGAGGTGGGTGCGTTCTTTCAGAACCGGCACCGCGTTTAAATCGAGCGTGTTACGGGTCGCGGTCTCATAGGTGCGAATCCCTCGCTCGCACAGAATCACGTTCGGATTCCCCTGGCTCATGATGTATTCCGCCCCCATGAGAAGTTCATCGATGGTTCCGGAAATGCCCCGTTTCAGCAACACCGGCACCCCGGTCCGGCCCACTGCTTTCAGCAGGGGATAATTCTGGGCGTTGCGGGC
>JAUIHQ010000195.1 GCA_030432155.1 bacterium
TTCCCGTAAAACTCGTTCGGCTCCTTGAGCAGCAAAGGCCGGTCCAAACCGTCCAACTTCCCCTTGGTCCGTAGAATATCCGTAAATTCATCGAGGTGTTCGGGGGTAATACGGGCTTTGAACAAATCATACTCCGGCAGAATGAATCCGTATTCCTCCGGCGCATTCACATCGAACGGTATTTGATCAATGCCCCGGTCACCACCCATCGAGACCAGTTTATCACGCAGAGCCTGCCTGGCTTCGGCTTCCCGGCCCGCCTCACGATTGTTCAACAGTTCGCGGTAACAGATAACTTCGTAGGCGGACAGAAATGAAAACTGTCCGGTTGAGGCAAGTAGATTATGCAGAAACGTCGTACCGGACCGATGGCACCCCATGATAAAAACGAGATGTTCCGGGATTCCGGCAACAACATCATTCGTAACTGCGGCTTCTGCCTTCATACCTGTAGTATACGCAAAAAGCCGCCCGTGATACAGTGGATATCGAACGAGCGGCTTTTCCAATCCCGGTGAAACCGGCCGGGACTATTTGATCTCGCCGTCTTCCACTGACTCCATTTCGATGGTGTCGCGGGTGTCGATTTCTTCCTGATTTGCGCTCCGGCGGATGTAAATTTCCGTCCGGCGGTTTCGCTGCATGTTTTCCTCGGTGTCATTCGGAGCGATGGGACGGTCAAAACCATATCCCTTCGACGTCAGGCGCGACCGGTCAATGCCACCGACATCCGCAAGATAATCGAGGACCGCCTTGGCGCGACGTTCCGACAACTTGATATTATAATCACGCTTGGAGGTGGGACGTTTATCGGCATGGCCTTCGATCCGCGCCGTGGCATCACCGTCGCGCTGCAGAACCTTGACCACCACATCCAGCTCATCGAAGTACTCGGACCGCAGGATGGCCTTATCGTAGTCGAACTCGATGTTCAGGGTGAAAAGTTGCAGATCATCGGAAGGATCCAGCGGGTCGGTGTTGTCTTCGATCACCTCATGCCCGTCGGTCACGCCGCCGTCATCGGTATCCGGATCGAGCGGGTCCGTGCGATACGTGAGAATCTCCGCTCCATCCTTGAGCGCATCCCAGTCCGTATCGGGGTTCAGGGGATCCGTCTTGTATTGATTTACTTCCTCCCCGTCGGACAATCCATCCTTGTCGGTGTCGGGGTCAAAGGGGTTCGTGCCGAGCCGTTGCTCGGCGGAGTCAAGGAGGCCGTCGCCATCGCTGTCGATTTCCCCGCCGGAGACGGAATACTTGGGCGGAACGTAGGCGCCCCAGCGGTAGTTGACACCCACGGTGAAGATCCCGGCAAATTCCGTGTCTTCCCCGGCCACGGTTGTGCGATATTCTCCACGAACAGCCCACATATCATTAAAGTGGTAGAAGAGGCCGGCTCCAAGTTCCGCACCAAGAAACGTGCTGCCGTCCTCCAAATCATCCATGAAGTGCGTCAGGGATACACCGGCACTCAGATAGGGGTCCCAATGGAGATTCTGGGTATTCCGCAGGTGCAGGAGACCGCTAAGGCTCAACCGGAGGGCGGATGTGTCGTCCTCAAGCTGAAAGCGATTCGGATTCTTCTGTTCGCGGGCTTCCATGTTGGGGGCAAAATCAAGGCCGAGTTCGAGACCGAAGTATTCATGAAGATCATGCCCGAGCCGCAATCCGATAAGGTTTGAGTCCTTGACCGCCACATCCCCTTCCAACTCAAGGTAACCGACAACACCGCCGATGTACCAGGGGGCTTCGTCAAAGAGATTTCGCTCCGCCTGTGCAAAGACCGTTCCTCCGGTCATCAAAAGCGCGGACAGGCCCGAGGCGGCCAAAAGTCTGAATTTCATGAGAATGTCCTTCCGTTCAAGAATGGCAGTGTTTCGTGATAGCGGTTCGGTCCGTTGATTGCAATAAGAATGATGTCGCAGCTCCCCCGATCCGAACCCGGCTCAAATCTTCAAAAGGCCGAAGAGCAGCGCAAACAAAAGCAGCAGGCAGAGTCCCAGCAGGATGGCCGAGAACATCGGGAACGGGCTCAGGTCGACCTTGCGACGTTCGAGCTTGGAAATGGTGGCCAGAACTGCGAAGGCCAGGGAAAGAATCAGGATGCCGAGAAACGTCATGTAGTTGACGCTGTAATGGGAAACGTCGGCCGCTGCTTTGCCTACCAGGGGCAGCGTCATGCACAGGACAAGAAACGATAATCCCGAGCAAATGGTCAGAACTGATCCGACCACCGGCAGGGCGAACAAGGACGTGACCTCTGGGCTGTCAGTTTCTTTTTTCATGATGTACCGGGGTGATGGACCCGCAGCCGGGTCTTCTGTTCAATTTTCTCCGTACCCTACCTGCTGTCGTAGCGTCCGACAAGCGTTTCCCGGCACGATGCCGGCCGTATATGGAAAACGCCCGGCGGGCATCAGCCATCCGGGCGTTCTCACCGTCCTCATACGGGCCGGCTCAGGTTCCGGCTTCCGCCGGTTTTTCCTCTTTCGACTTCACCGGGGGCACGTAATCAACCCACTCGAGGATGACCATTTCCGAAGCATCGCTGGAACGCTTGCCCAGCTTGATAATCCGGGTGTAACCGCCGGCCCGATCCTGGAAAGCCGGGGCGACACTGCCGAACAGCTCGGACACCGCGGCGCGGTTGCGGAGCTTGGAGATCGCACGGCGGCGGTCAGCCAGCGTTCCCTTCTTACCCAGCGTCACCATTTTCTCGGCGAGACTGCGGGCGGCCCGGGCCTTGGGCAGCGTGGTACGGATCCGTTTACTGTTGATCAGGCTGCAGACCATGTTCGCCAGCATCGCCTTGCGATGCTCGGAGGTCCGGCCCAGCTTTACGGTTGCTTTGCGATGACGCATCGATCCACCTCAATTTTCTGAATCGTCGGCGGGTGCGGCGACAGTCTTGACGAGATCGGGGTCGAAGGTCATGCCGAGCGAGAGTCCGAGCTCCTGGAGCTTGGCCTTGATCTCGTTCAGCGACTTCTTGCCGAAGTTACGGTACTTCAGCATTTCCGCTTCCGTCTTCTGCGCCAGCTCACCGACGGTGGTGATATTGGCATTGTTCAGGCAGTTGGCGGCACGGACGCTCAATTCGATCTCGTTGACGCTCATGCCCAGCTTCTTCTTCAATTCGTCGCGCTCCGCGTCGACCTTCTGCTCGCTTTCCTCGAACTCAACCAGGTCCTTGTCATAGCTGACGAACACGTCGAGATGATGGCGGAGAATCGCAGCCGACATGGTGAGGGCCTCGTCCGGGGTCACCCGTCCGTCGGTCCACACTTCCATGACGAGCTTATCGTAGTCGGTCCGCCGGCCCACGCGGGTACTTTCCACGTTGTAGGCGATGCGGCGTACCGGAGAGAACAGCGAATCGATCGGGATCAGCCCGATTTCCTGATCGGCCTTCTTGTTCCAGTCAGCCGGGCAGTATCCGCGGCCGATGCGGACTTCCATCTCGGCCTCGAACTTGCCGTCCGTATCCAGCGTGCAGATATGCTGGTCGGGATTGAGGATCTCCATCGAACCGTCGGTCTGGATATCCTTGGCAGTGACTTCACCCGGGCCCTTGACCTTGATGGTCACGGTGCGGGTGTCGCGGGAATACATCTTCAGCAAAACCTTCTTCAGGTTGAGAATGATATCAGTGACATCCTCGACCACGCCCTCAAGGGCGCAGAACTCGTGAAGGGCTCCTTCAATTTTCACCGATGAAATGGCCGCGCCTTCCAGCGACGACAACATGACCCGGCGGAGCGAGTTCCCGATGGTGCGGCCGTATCCGGCCTCGAACGGTTCAGCGATGAATTTGCCGTAGGTCGATGAGACTTCCGACTCGTCTTTTACTACCCGCTTCGGCATTTCGAAGCGGCCAATTCTGCGTGGCATACCTATTTCTCCCAGAACCGGGCGTTAACCGGCTCGTATGGTGTTTTTGTATGGGTTTCTTACTTCGAGTACAGCTCCACAATGAGCTGCTCATTGACGATCGGTGCAATGTCCTCCCGGGACGGGATCTGGAGCACCTGACCTTCAAAAGCTTCCTTGTTCAGCTTGAGCCACGAGGCGATGCCCCGGCTCTCCGCGTTTTCCATGTACTGGGTCGCAAAATCGCGGCTGTCCTTGCTGTCACGGACGGTAATCACGTCGTCCGCCTTCAGAATCATCGACGGAATCGAAGCTTTCCGACCGTTCACCCGTATATGGCCATGATTCACGAACTGGCGCGCCGCCCGGCGCGAAGGCGCAAACCCGAGCCGATACACGAGATTGTCGAGGCGCATTTCAAGCATCTGGAGCAGCTTCTCACCGGTGATGCCGTGACCTTTCTGGGCCCGTTCAAAGAAGAGGCGGAACTGCGATTCCTGCATACCGTACATACGACGAAGTTTCTGCTTCTCACGAAGCTGAACGGCGTAGTCCGACATCTTGCTGCGGCGCTGGCCATGCATGCCGGGAACCGGGCGACCGGTTTCAATCGGGCACTTGGCCATGTAGCAACGGTCACCCTTGAGAAAGAGTTTGGTACCTTCGCGGCGGCACTGTTTACAAGCTGGTCCTGTATATCTACCCATGCTGATCGATCTCCTGCATCATCAAAATCGTTAGACCCGGCGACGCTTGCGGGCCCGGCAACCATTGTGCGGGATCGGCGTCATATCCCGGATGGCGGTTACGGTTATGCCGGCGGCCTGGATGGCGCGCACAGCCGATTCACGGCCTGCACCCGGCCCCTGCACCCGCACTTCCACTTCCTGAAGCCCGTGGTTGATCGCAGTGCGGGCTGCTTCCTGAGCAGCGGTGGTGGCGGCAAATGCGGTGCTTTTCCGTGAACCCTTGAATCCACAACGGCCGGCGGTGCTCCACGAAATGACATTTCCTCGCGCATCGGAAATAGACACGATGGTGTTGTTGAAGGTCGCTGTGATGTGGACAATGCCCGTGGTGATGTTCTTCGAGCCCTTAATCTTCACTCGTTTGATCGGGGCGGCATTGCTGTCGAGCAATGAAGCGGCTGTTTCTTCGCCTGCCTGCTCATCCTGCTTCGCGGCGGCGTCACCGGCCGCTGCATCCTTGGCGGCGGCTGATTTCTGCTTCTTCTGCTCAGGAGCGGCCTTCTCCGCCTGCTCGGCGGGCGCCTGTTCCTTTTCTTTCTTCGCGTTGGACTCGTCTGCCATAATTCCTTGAACTCCAGATCCTGGTTAACTTCCCTGCTTGGCCGCTGCCCGCGCTTCTTTCCCGCGAACCGCACCGACGGTCTTCCGCGGGCCCTTCCGGGTACGCGCATTGGTCGAGGTCCGCTGACCGCGAACCGGCAAACCGCGGCGGTGCCGCAGGCCACGATAGGAATTGATGCTGATCAACCGACGGATGTTCTGCGAAACTTCGCGGCGCAGGTCACCTTCTGTCCGATACTCGGTCTGAAGCAAATGTGCGATACGGGCGGTTTCATCGTCGGTCAGGTCATCCGCTTTCTTCCCGATGGGAATGCGGGCCTTCTCGCAAAGCTCCAGCGCTTTCGCAGGGCCGATTCCATAGATGTAGCGGAGCGCAATCTCAACGCGCTTGCGGCCTGGAATATCAATACCAAAAATACGCGGCATACCGTCTCCTTATCCCTGTCTCTGCTTATGACGGGGATTCGTACAAATCACCCGGACCACGCCTTTCCGGCGGATCAGCTTGCACCGTTCACAAATTCGTTTTACTGACGCTCGTACCTTCATGTTTCAACATCCCGCTCATCTGCTATGATGGCGCCCCGACTCATGTCGAAGGGCGAAAAACGTACACGAACAACCCCACCGGGCTCCCCGTGGAACGTAAATCCCGCATGACGCGGGACATAGGCTACAAATTCATGCCCGTTTTTCAGCCGGGCGCGAAAGGCCGTATCTTCTATCACATCCTGAATAACTGCGTCCAGCAGAATGTACTCCTTTTTTTCAGCCTCTTCCCCCGCCCTCATCAGGCCGGTGAAAGGTGATCAAGGATCGTCTGCTCGGTCGCTTCCCGGTCCTCCGCATCAATGCGGACCAGCGTACCCTTTTCCTGATAATAATCGATCAAACTGGCCGTCTGGGCGTTATACACTTCCAGGCGGTTGTTGAGGGTTTCCTCGGAATCGTCGGGCCGTTGATAAATTGCTTTCTCGCCGCACTGGTCGCACACCCCTTCAACCTTGGGCATCCGGTTGTGGACGTTATACACCGCACCGCAGTTGCGGCAGACACGGCGCCCGCAGATCCGGCGCACGAGAATCGCCCGGTCCACTTCCAGCAGAAAGGCATAGCGCACGTTGCTGCCGAACGGAAGCAGGGCCTGATCAAGCATCTCGGCCTGGCGGACCGTACGGGGAAATCCGTCAAACATGTAGCGGGTCGAGGGATCTCCGGACTGGAGAAGGTCTTCGACCAGCTTGACGATCACCTCGTCGGGTACAAGCTCCCCTTTTTCCATATACGATTTGGCTTCCAGCCCGACCGGCTTCTCCAGCCGAATCGCGTTGCGCAACATGTCGCCGGTGGAGATATGCTCGAAATGGAGCGCGTCCTTGAGATCTTCGGCAACCGTTCCCTTCCCCGATCCCGGGGGGCCCAACAAAATGATTGCTTCCATCGGTTACCTCCGGCTGCGCAGCCGCCCTTTCTTCAGGAATCCATCATAGTAACGGGTGACGAGATGCGACTCAACCTGGCGCATGGTATCGAGCATGACGCCGACGATGATGAGCAAACTGGTACCGCCGAAGAACTGGGAGACGATAAAGGGAATCCGGAATTCCTGGGCCATGATCGACGGAATAATCGCGATGATCGCGAGGAAAACCGCACCGGCCAGCGTAATCCGGGTCATCGTACGGTCCAGAAACTCCGCCGTCGGGCGGCCGGGGCGGATACCCGGAACATATCCGCCGTGCTTCTTCAGGTCATCGGCGATCTGAATCGGGTTGAACTGGGTCGCAACCCAGAAGTAGCTGAAGAAGAGGATCATCAGCACATACAAAACATTGTGGAGGGTGGTGCCGTAGCCGAGAGCAATCGCCGCACGCTGAAAGAAATCCCCGGGAATCTGCTCCAGGACTTTGGGCGGAAACATCAGGATGGCCTGGGCGAAGATGATCGGCATCACGCCGGAGTAGTTCACCCGCAGCGGCATATAGGTGCTCTGGCCGCCGTAAACCTTACGGCCGACTACTCGCTTGGCATACTGGACGGGAATCTTCCGCTGACCCTGGGTCATCGCCACAACCGCGGCGATCACACCCAGCAGCATGATAATGAGT
>JAUIHQ010000196.1 GCA_030432155.1 bacterium
TTTTTGCCCGAGGGCTCTGCCGCCGCAGTTGGAAACCGATGCCAGGAATGCCGTCACTGCGTCCCGCTGCAACGGTTTTCGAATGGTCACCACCGGACAAAGTTTCAGCACCTTGTCCATGAGCTCATGATGGAAATAGGCGGTTACCACCGCAATCAGCGCGCGGGGTGAACTCTCCCGGATCTCTTTCAACACTTCATATCCATTCATGCCCGGCAACATCAGATCGAGAAACACCAGTTGAAACGCACGCTTGTTGACCATCGAAACCGCATCCCGCCCATCATGAACACACGTGACATCGCACCCTTCCTCGACCAGCCAGTGTTCCATGAGATCGCAAATCGCCACATCGTCATCCACGACGAGAACTCTCGGTGCGTTATGGGAAAGCCAACGGCCGCGAACCCACTCATCGATCTGCCGGCGGGCAAACCGCCAGTGCTTGCCAACCTTGAACCCCGGCATCCTCCCCTGACGAACATATTTGTAGATCGTCTCCGCCGGAATACTGAGATAGTCCGAGACCTCGCGAACTGTCAGATAGCCGCTCCCTCCCTCATCAGATGGTTTCCCCACAGTCATTCCCACCAACCGGTCATTATTGGTGATTGCCGGTGGTTTTCAAAGCACAAACTGAAAAAACTGGCATAAAAATTGATGTCAAATTTTCTCATTTGCGTCAAAGAAATCCCGGCTCATCCATAATTGATGAACGATTTATCTTAAAAATTATGCCTGATTATGATAATATTGGCGTTTGCTGGACTTCCTTGCAACAGATCCCGCAGGCGATCGCCCGGATCCGGCCTGTCGGCCCATCGTACCTGTATGCTAACTCGGTTCATCCTGCCCAATCCGTGAGCCGATTCAAACCCTGGGCGGCACCGGACGATGGTCGTGAATGACTGACCGGCGCCTCAGGGTTTCCCTGAAAATATTCTCGACGATAAGGGTTTCCCGATTCAAACTGGTCGTGGCGTGGCCATCTTGCTCAACACATTGATGATGAAGGACTCCGACCGACTGAAAGACCGGGGACGATTATGAGTTGTCCGGACTGCATAACGCACCAGATCGGTTCGTCGGCATTCGCCGATGCGCTGGATGCATCCCACCGCCCCGAGGACCTTCCGCTGGCCGGGAGCATTGAGCTGACCCTGAACTGCAATCTCCGCTGCCGCCATTGCTACATTCGTTATCCCGGCGCAGCCGACAATGAAATGGACACCGCGCAGGTGAAGCGGATTCTCGACAAGCTCGCCGACGCGGGGGTGCTGTTCCTGTTGATGACCGGCGGGGACGTGCTGGTCCGGCCGGATTTCCGGGAACTTTACCTGTACGCCAAGCAGAAAGGCTTCCTGGTCACGATCTACACGAACGCGACGCTGGTGGACGAGGCCATGGCGGACTTTCTCGTCGAACACCCGCCCCGCCGGATCGAGATCACGATTTACGGCCATTCGGAAGAGACCTACAACTACGTGACCCACAAGCCATTCGCGTTTGACCGGTTCCGCGAGGGCATCCGGTTGCTGATGGAGCGCGATCTTCCGGTTTTTTTCAAAACCATGGTGCTCAAGAGCAATCGCCACGAGTTCGAAGCCATCAAGTCCTGGGTGGAGGACGAACTGAAAAAGCCGTTCCGCTATGATGCCATCGTGAATCCGCGCCTCAATGGCGATCAGGATGTCCTGGAGGAACGGATCACGCCCGAAGAGGTCGCGCGGCTGCAGTATGACACCGACGATGAATCCGCCCGCTTCGACCGCCTTCGCACCCTCGCCGACCAGGCCCCGGAAGATCCCCGGCTCTTTAAATGCGGCGCCGGCATCAAGACCTTCCACGTCGACCCCCGCGGCATGATGCACCCGTGCATGATGTGGCGGCATACCCCTTACAACCTCCTGACCGGAACCATCGACGGGTGGAAGGACCATGTCCGGAACCTGCGCAGCATGGAATCCCCGGAAGACACCGCCTGCCGGTCCTGCTCCAACCGGATGGCCTGCGGAAACTGCGCCGCCACCTCGTTCCTTGAGGCCGGGGAAGCCGGCCGCAATCTCGACTACTACTGCGCGATCAATAAGGAGCGTGAGAAATTGATGGATTTCCGCATGTTCGCGGTATAGTGTTGGAGGGGAAGGAGCGGCACACAAGCATGAGCAATGGTAAAAAACAGCGCAAAGCATACACCAAGCCGGTGGTGACCCGGGTGAAGCTGGAAGACAAGCGCACCGTGGCGATGGCGGTCTGCAAGGATTCGCTGGACAGCGGCGCCTGCGCCCAGGACGGCGTGACCCCCCTCTTCCAGATCAGCCCCTCCTGACCGTTCGTGAATCTCGCATACCTCCGGATCGCCGGCCGGTTGTTCCATCTTCACGCGTCGGATCCTGAGTCGGCCTTCGACCTTCCCGGCATCTACGACCCGTTTCTTGAAGCCTCTCCTTCAACCGGCGATCATGTGGCCGGATCCTATCGCATCCATGCCCATGAGGCCTGGCAGCCGACCCCCATCCAGGGCATTCCCCTCTGGCGCAGCGACATTTGGGACCTCGGGAAAAACGCGGACGACGACCGTCTCACCCTGTCCATTCATACCGCGGATGAACGACCGGCGGTACCGGTGGCATCGGTCTCCCGCGATTTTGCCGCCGCCGACCTGCGACAAACCGTGGGCCGGAAAGCGGAACCTTCGGCCCACGGGCTGAATTATCCGACCGACCAGGTGATCCTGATGACCCGCCTGCTCCTGACCGGCGCCCTCGTGCTGCACGCGGCCGGCATTGTCTACGAGGGCAAGGGCTACCTGTTTTTCGGTCCGTCAGGCGCGGGCAAAACCACGATCAGCCGCCTGTGGGCCCGCAGCGGCGCAAGCCTGATCAATGACGACCGCGTGGCGGTCTATCGTGACAAGGGCGTCTGGACGGTGACCGCGACCCCGTGGCATGGCGAAGATCCGCGGGTCCATAACATCCATGTCCCCCTGCACGGAGTGTATCACCTGATTCAGGATGACGTGAATGATATCCATCCCGTTCCATCCGCCCACATGCTGGCCCGGCTCACATCCTGCGCCATGATTCCGTTCTACAACGGCGAAGCGGTGGATGAGGCGATGGCGATGCTGGAGTCGCTGCTGGTCTCCGTTCCCGCCGGCGATCTTTCCTTCACCCCCGACCGGAGGGTGGTGGATGCGCTGTTGAGGCATCCGCATTTTTGATGATCTCCGCCCGGTGCAATCGCCAGGAGATACCGCCGGCAACGGTGTGAAGCAGAGCTGCAACCCGCCGCCAGCCCCGGTCGACCGGCTGGAACGTTCCATCCCGGCACACCGCCCCGACCACCCCGGCCACGGAAGTCTCGTGCACCGGAATCCGGTCCACACTCCGGAACCCGTCGCCCTTCGTCACATACCAGCGGTTCCCGCGATGCTCGAAACGCGCAATGATTCGATGCGCCGTCCATCCCGCGCCGGTCCGGTAGACCGCAATCCGCCCCGGACGCAATGGATGTTCCGCCGCAACCAGCTCCGCCTCCCCCACCCCGCGAAAGCCGCAGCCCATGCTCGAACCCTCGACCCGAACGCGAACCGTCGGCTGCGCTCGCAGCGCATCCCGAAGGACATCCACCGCATCCATCCCCTCACTCACCACCCACGCCTCCTATGCCTACACCTCGTAATCACAATCATCATCCTAATCGTAATCGTAATCGGGTCACCATTGAAAATGTGAATAGAGCTGAGGAGGTCAAACCGGGGTGATTATGATTAGGATGATGATTACGATTACGAGGATGAGCGGGCGGATGAGGGATATGTATGTAAAAGGAAGGGCCGCGGGAATAGGTGATTGATCATGGCTCATTTGTCCGGCTCTACTGATGCGCGATAAAGATACAGGGTTCCCGGAATGTCCACCGCCTCCTTCGGCACGGAGCGCGGCAGTTGTTGCATGCGGGAGGTGGACATCTTTTGGAAACCTGCCGGGTCGAGATGAAGCCGCTCTTCTCCGCCATAGGGAAGAGGCGAGAGATACATCAACGGTCGGTCGGTGATTCGGGACCAGTCGCCGAGATTCCGGATCAGGGTGAGTCGTCTCACGCGATCGGGATCATGAAGCTCGTAGGCTTCGATGCCCTCCACCATCCGCAATGCCGCGCCAAGCCCCGGGACATCGGTGAACACGACCGCCTCCTCGGGAATTTGTGACGCCAGCTCGTGGAGCTGACCGGCAAGACCGGGGAAATCCCTCATGCCGACCACCGCCCGGGTGGCCGGGATCATGCCGGCCATGACGAGGACGAAGCAGATCACCGATGCACCCTGACGCCAGCCCCGGATGGCGCCGGACCGGCGTTCGCCGGCGATGGCGGCGAGGACAGCGGTCACCGCCATCACCAGGAAAGGCAGGATCACCGGGATCAGGCGCCGGGCCATCGGCATCAGCACCCGCTCGTGATGCAGCGCAGTCATGTAGAGGACAAACACCGCGGCCGATGCAACCAGCCACACCGCCTGCAGCGGCCGGCGCACACGCAACAGAAGCCATGCCACCCCGGCCAGTGCAGCCAGCAGGAATGGCCATCCGGCGAGCTCAGCGAGAATCGGCATGTTCCATGCATCACGGCCGGCTGCCACGGCATACCCGCGGGTATCCGCCAGCGGTCCCAGCCATGCCTTGACCGTCGCCGCGAACGCGCCGTCGGCAGCCAGACCCGGACGAAGAATCAACGCCCACAGGCACCAGCCGCCCCACCCCGCCGCGAGGACAAAACGCAGGCGTTGTTCAAATCGCACCGCGGCCGTCCGGATTCCAGTTATCCAGGTACGCGGAAGCATGAGGATCGTCACCACCCCGACAACGAAAAGCCCGGCGCCGCGGGCCAGCAAACCGGGACGGGGAAGGTAGAAGGGACTGAACATCGTTTGATGGACCCACGCATGCATCGCCGGTATCGACAGCCCTGCGAGGAGCATCCAGCAGCGTGTCCGATTCCCGCCCAGCCGAATCCATCCAAGGATCATGAGAACCAGCGGGGCGAAGAAAAGCACCGTATCAATTCGGACCGTGAAGGTCAGCCCCATGGTACATCCGGCCAGAAAGGATGGGACGAGGCCGGCGCACGAACCCTCTCCGCGATTCCCTCCCCCTCGAACCAGCAGGAACAAACCGCCCAGCAAAAGAACCTGCACGAGCAGCTCCGCGGTCGGGAAGCCGGCCTGCCAGATTTGAGCGGCGTGGGCGGCCAGCAGCACCGACGCAACCATCGCCCATCCCGGGCCCCACCAACGCTCGGTCACCGCATACATCAGGAGAAGCGACAACGCATACAGCATCGCATTCAGCGCGAATCCTCCGGTCGGGCCCAACACCCCTGCCGCCACCGCGGCCAATGCCGGAAAGGTATGAAAAAAAGCCGGGTACAGGAGACCGTTTCCGCCGAGGAAAAAACCCGGATAAACGGCGGTTACGGAACCTTCCCGCAGCACGACCAGCGAAGCAATATCGCCGGGAAGCTCCGTAAATCCCGCGGCAGGCAGCGGCAATCCACCATGCCGGAGGATGCCGAAAGCAGTCTGGGTATAGATGACCGGATCCCATACCGCGTGAACATACTCACCGGCGGGAAGCGTCCACAGAGGCGACAAACCCGCGAGAAGCCAGACCGAGATTCGTGCCAGGGCCATCTTGTCCGATACCGGCCGTTGGTCGCGCCTTGGCAGACCGACAACCCCGGCCCCGGCCAGGGCGGAAACTACTACAATCGCCCACGGATAAAAATGATGCAGTTCCGCCGATCCCAGAGCGAGCCAGGCGGCAAAGACACAGGTCATGAGAAAGAAAACCGCCAGGCCGTCGAGACTCGTCCCGATACGGCCGAAAACCGATCCAGCCTCCTCACGTTTCCGCATGCGTCAAACGTGGCCGTGTTCGGTGAAAAAGTAAATCACGCGTTCATGATCCCGCCGTCCATGGGGAACGTTCCCGCCGAATCTACGGGATATCCCCGATAGCCGCCTTGCCCATCATCACGCAGGCTTGTGTGTGTTGCATGCAGAACATGCATCCGCCCGAAAACAACGGACGCAGGAATCAACGAAAGGAGACACAACGATGTTTCATATAAACCGAAAACGATGCACCGCCGTCCTGGCTGCCGTCAGCATGGCGTGGCTTGCCTCATCATCCATCGCGCAACAACCGGAGAGTCCGGACCCGTATGCGAGACCGGATCAATCCTGGATCAGTATCAGCGGCACGGCGGTACATCCTGTATTGGACGGATTTACCCTCGACTATGGCGAAGGTACCGTGTTCGTGGAAATGGATGACTGGGATTGGTACAACGACAGTTCATCCGTGCTGGACGGCGACAAAGTGACCGTATACGGAGAAATCGATGATGATTTCTTCGAGGCCACGACCATTGAAGCCGGAAGTGTCTACGTTGAAAATCTCGGAACATACTTCTACGCAAATTCCGATGATGAAGAAAGTGCGTACACCAGCACGGCCTGGATTTCGACCGCGCCGATTGTCGTCGGCGAAACCACGGCCCGCGGGATCGTGACCGATGTAACCGGTCGCGAGTTCACCATCGACACCGGCCTTCGGCAAATAACCGTCGATACCATCGGTATGGCGTACAATCCGATGGACGATCAGGGTTACCAGCAGATTGATGAAGGTGATTATGTCAGCGTAACCGGTGAAATGGACTATGATTTCTGGGAGAACCGGGAATTGGCCGCGGACATTATTATCAATCTCGACGAAAACGGCGGATCCTGAACATCATCACCATTCCCACGAATCGAACCCGGTCGGTACTCGGCCGGGTTCTTTTTGTATTCCCGATTGCCCCCGGATTCTATCAGGGCAGAACCAGTCGCCAGAACTGCCGGGGCGGACTGTTGGTGAGGTTGAAGGTGAGTGAACCGTTGGTCGATGCACCGGACTGCACTACCGACCATGCACCGGTGACATGAGATGCCTGTTCAAGGTCATACAGGACATTGGTCAGCAGGTGCTCCCAGCTCAAAACCGTAACACCCGAGGTCGGTGATCCCGCATCACCCGCCCGTGGCAGCGGTTGAAGAAACAGGTCATCGATTGTATGCGTAGAGGGTGAGACGCCCTTCCGCACGATCCGCACGGTGACGTATCGGACGTCTTCCAATGTGGCGTGAAAATCGTCCGGACTGCCCAAGGCATTCGTCCAGCCGCCGGCTCCACAGGTGGCGAGGGATGCCGAACACAAAACCCAGGAACCGG
>JAUIHQ010000197.1 GCA_030432155.1 bacterium
TTTTCATCCATATCGTTTGAGGGTACGGGTGAGCTTGATGCCTTTCATGCCGCGGCGCATGGACCGGATGATGACAAGGACGGCATTCCGGATGATTGGGAAATGACATTTTTCAAATCGCTGGATCGTGTCGCGGCCGACACCGACAGCGACCACGACGGATTCCCGGATATATCAGAATACCTGTCCGGTACCGATCCGCTTGACGAGCATTCGCGGCTTGAGATTCTCGACTTCACCCTCGAAGGCGATCGGCTGGCCATCGTGTGGGAGGCCAAGTCAGAGAACTACGAAGGCAATCCGATCTCCTATAACCTGATCCGGTCCCGGCATGTTGACGGTTCCGTGATGTCGCCCATCGCTCACGAAATCCGGCCGGACGGGGTGATGTGCACGTACACAGTTCAAGGCGATCCGGAGGAGATTCTCTCGTTCTACAGCATCCAGGCCAATCCCTGATGGAGTGCTATACCCGCCAGGGGTGATAGCGGACCGGGGTTCCGGCGGGCATGCGGTTTCGACCCCGCGGCAGTTCGATGAAGCCGGAACTATCGCCGAGGGCGGAGTAGTCGCCCGAGCCGGAGTAGGGGAGAACGGTTGCGGTCAGACCGCCCCGGCCGTCCGGTTCGGCCGCTACCGGAAGGAAGGTGGTGAGGTTGTGGCGTACATCGACGTCTTCATCGACCAGTGCATGGTATGTGCTCAAACCGTTCCACCCCGACGATGCCGCCAGCCATGGCCGCACATACCGATGGAAACATACGAGGGTCGATACTGGATTGCCGGGCAGTCCGAAGACCACAGGCCCGTCCGTTTGCGCTCCGAACCAGAGAGGCTTGCCGGGCTTCTGGGCCACGCCGTGAAAAATCTTTCTCACGCCACGGGAGGCCAGGGCCTCGGGAATGTAGTCGTAGTCGCCCTTTGAAACCCCGCCGGAAATCATGACAAGACCGCTGTCGGCCAGTGCCTCCTCGAGACCGTCGGCGATGGCCGATGGATCATCATGAAGATGGATGGTCCGGATTTTGCCGACGCCTGCTTCACGCAAAGCTTCCACCAGGCTGCAGGCATTGGACGGATAGATCTGGTGCGGTTCCGCCGTCCGATTCAGGGGAATGATCTCATCGCCGGTGTGGAGGACGGAAACCTCCGGCATGGCCGAAACAGACACGTCGCTCCGGCCGTTCGCGGCGAGGATCGCAATATGCGGCGCCAGCAGGCGCATTCCCGCATGCAACAACGGGTCTCCGGCCCTGCGGTCGGATCCCTTGCGGTGAATGTAGAGGCCGTCCGTGACATCGGGTGTCCCGGTAACATGAACCTGATCTCCGTCGGTCTGCAGTTCCTCAACCGGAATGATGGCGGTGATGGAGGCATCAACCATGGCGCCGGTCATGATGCGGATGCAGCCGTCCTCCGTATTTCGCAGGGCCATGGCGGGTTGACCCGCGGCGAGGGTGGCTTCGACCCGAAAGGCTCTCCGGCCCCTGCGCCACGCACCGGCATCCACGCCGATACCGTCCATCATCGCCCGGTCGTAGGGAGGTGCGTCCCGATGTGCGGACAATGTCTCACGCAGAATGCATCCCCCTGCGTCGGCCAGGGGGACGGTAACCGTGGGGAAGCGGCGTATGTGTTGAAGCACCAGGGTTTCGGCTTCATCGACACTGAGAAGGGGCTTGCTCATCCCCCGATTTCCGACATCACCCGGCCCCGGGGTATCTGTTTCTCCGCCAGGCCATGCCCCCACGGCTTGAACCAGATGCTCTCCCGGATAAGGGCTGTCAGCTCGGCGTCGGAGGCGCCGCCGCGGACCAGGGGGAGCAGGTTGAGTTCCTTGTCCCGCAACAGGCAAAGACGAAGGGTGCCGTCGGCCGTCAGCCTGGCCCGATTGCAGCCGGCGCAGAAGGGGTTGGTGACGGATGAAATAAAACCAAGTTCACCCGGCGCATCCTCCAGACGGTAGCGGCGGGCTTCGCCATCCAGCCGGCCCGCATCCACAAGGCTTGCCGGACCCAGCGCCTCTGAAATCACGTCGAGCAATTCCTGTTCGCTGACCGTGTGGGTTTGTTGAAAATCCGCAGTGCTGCCGAACGGCATCATCTCGATGAAGCGGACCTGCCAGGGGTGGGCCAGGGTCAGGCGGGCCAGGGATACTGCATCCTCCCGGTCATTCCACCCCCGGACCACCACGGCATTGATCTTGATGCGGAAGCCCTGTTCTTCAGCTTCGGTCAGTCCGTTCCATACGTCATCGATGTTGCCCCAGCGGGTGATCTGCTTGAACTTCGCCGGATCCAGCGTATCGAGGCTGACGTTGATCCGGTTCATTCCGGCATTTCGCAGCGGTCGGGCCAGATGCTTGAGAAGTAGGCCGTTCGTGGTCATCCCCACGTCCTCGATGCCCGGTGTTGCCCGAATACGTTTCACCAGCTCGACGATGGACTCACGAATCGTGGGTTCGCCGCCGGTCAACCGTATCTTGCGGAAGCCCAGGCCGGCGAAGACCGAAACCAGGCGAAGAATTTCTTCGTCCTGGAGGAGATCCGCTCGGGGACGGAACGAGATGTCTTCCGGCATGCAATAGACGCACCGCAGGTTGCACTGATCGGTCAGGGAGATGCGGAGGTAATCGATGTCGCGGCCGTACTGATCAAGCGCCATGGTCGGTCAGTCCGGTTCCTCGATGGAGAGAAAGACATCATACGCCGAGGGGTTCAATGTATCATCGGTCACGTTCAGAATGGTGAGGTTGCCTTCCAGAATGTCGACATCCTCCCGGTACGAACGTTGGCCGTCTTCCTCGGTCAGCACCACACGGTATACGCCCGGATCGAGGTTGTAGGTTCGGTCGTCGAATGAATCGACCTCGCGCTGCTCCACGCCTTCGAGGAAGAACCGGATGTCGGTTCCGGTATCGTTCTCGATGATCAGGGCGCCCTGGCCGGCCGGCGGCTCGTAGTCCCGGTTATCATCCGTGTCACAACCGGAAAACATGATGAGTGCGGTCATCATGAGTACGGCTGTTCCTGCTCGGCGAAAGGTTGAGCACCGTTTCATGGAACGAAACATACCCGATTCCGCCTTGTGCCTCAAGGGGTTGCCGGATGCGAAGGTTCCGGAATGTGTACCCCTTGCCTGGCCAGTCGAGCATCCAGGTAAACCGTTTCGACCCGATGGGTCGGAGTTTTTCACGGACATTCCGTACAGATCACCGCTCGAAAAGGTTGCACCAAACATTGACGAATCAGCCTGGTTCCGGATACATTTATAGATGGAAACAGCGGTTTCAGTTGGTTGGGAAGGTGGACCTTCTGGGAGCGTTTTGAAGCAATGACCGCAAACGTAAGGACGGAAGCCATGAAGAAAATCACGTTGATCGTCGCATTGGCCGGTTTGACCGGTTTTGCCCACGCAGACCTTCTCAATCCCGGCGATGCCGCATGGATTGGTTTCAATGCCGATGCCCCCGATTCCGCCGCGTTTGTCACCTTCCAGTCGGTTGCCGGGGGAACAACACTGTATTTCACCGACAACGAATGGGATGGAGCTGCATGGACGACCGGCGAAGGCTTCCTCTCGCTGACCCTCGACAGTGCCCTCTCCGCCGGTTCAGTGGTAAATCTTTCGGAGCTTGATAGCGCATCCCGCACATCTTCTGTAGGCGCGGTGGTCAGTGAAGGCGGTTCCTTCAATCTTTCGGCGTCTTCCGACCAACTGTATTTGTATCTCGGCACCTCAGCCACGAACGTGCCGACCTTGTTTCTCTCGGCCTTGAACAGCGCAGGTAGTTGGGCAGCCAACGAATTAACCGGAACCGGGCTCACCGATGGTACGACCGCATTCACGCTCGCCAGCAGCACCGATGCAGCGCGCTACATCGGACCGCGCACCGGCGAGACCAGCCTCGGAGATTATTTACCCGAAATAGCCGATGTCGGCACCAACTGGGAAACCACCACCGGCGACGGCACGGCCTATACGCCGTTTGACAATACATCGTTCGTTGCGGTTCCTGAGCCGGGTACGCTCTCATTGCTCGGGCTTTCCGCGCTAGGACTTTTCCTGTTCCGTCGGCGGACCTGACCCGCACCAACGCATCGTTTGAGCAAAACCCCGCGAACACCGGTTCGCGGGGTTTTTGTTTGGACATGCCTCACGTCAGAAGGTTCGCAACCGCATCCCATACCGGTTCGACCGGAAGTGCGCCCATGCTTGCATCGGGGCTGCGTACGACGGTCACGTGATCGCCATAGGGGCGCCAGAGGTTGGGATCGCTGGGACCGAACAGGGCAAGCACCGGGACAGCGCAGGCCGCGGCAAGATGAGCGATGCCGGAATCGTTGCCGAGAAACAGGCGGCTGCCGGTCAGCTCCCGGGCCAGAGACGGCAGGTCGAGTCCTTCGAGGACCGGACACCCGGGATCAAGATGAAGATAGCGCTGGCGGACCCGGTGATCCGCTTCGCCGAACAGGAATACCGGCGGCTGTCTGAGAAGATTGTGAATCCTTTTCGCAACAACCAGGAAATGTTCCAGCGGCCAGTTTTTCTTCGGGCTTCCGCTGCCCGGATGAATAAAAACGCTGTCGCCGGTTGCGCCCTTCGATGGCGAAAATCCGAGCCGGGGCACGGGGTCAACGTCATAGATCGCCAGATCCTCCAACGCTCCGATAAAATGCTCCGCGGCATGCCGATGTTCAACTTGCGGGCTTCGCTCAATCAGGGTTCGGGGGCCGCAGGCTTTCAGGTTTGCGCTCACCGTTCCATCGGGATCATGCAGAAAATTGATCACGATATCGAAGCCGGCAATCCATGACCGCAGTCCATCCGGCGGCGCCGCCTCCCATGCGAACAAGCGAGCCATGTCGGCCTTGTCGAGAGATACAACGCGGTTCACGATGCCGGCCTCAAGGGCGAGATTGGCGACATGGGGGTATCCCGCAACCTCAATATATCCCTCCGGCCATCGATTGCGCAGGGCCTGGAGTACAGGCAGGGTCACGAGGAAATCGCCGATGGCGCCCCCGCGTATCACCAGCATGCGGGCGGGCTTCATCGGTCAGTATGAGGTCAATGCAGTCAGGGCGATGACCCCGCCAAGAATGACCGAAAACCAGCCGGCGGTCCGGCATACCGCCGGGTGTTCAACCAGGGGGGTCGTCCAAACGCGGAATTTGTGCGGGCTGAGAACGATCCACATCCCGGCGACGGCGAGGATGTATCCGAACATGATCATCAACAAACGGGTCGGCGAATCATGCCAGCGACCGGCATCGAAAATCATGGCGGGAATCAGCATGAGGATGGCGCCGGTCGCCCGTGCGGCCAGCAGCTCCTCCATGTAAAACACGATCAGGTAGAAGCTCAGGGGGGTCAGGATATACAGCAACCATTTGTAGGCGCTGAGGCCGCCCATCGGCATCTTGTTCAACAACCACGCCGACCAGAGCAGGGCGATGCCGGTCAGGACCACGCCGGGAATACGAGCCCGGGGAAACGACTTCAACCGGTCACCGGTTTGTGCCGGACGAAGAGCCGCGGCGAGCCCGAGCAGGATCAGCATGGCCCCGATCACCAGCGATACGACCTGAAGTGAAAACGAATACGTCATGAGAAGGGCGCACTATACACTATTGCCGGGTCGTGCAAACGTCATTTCTCCAGCAGGATGCCGGCCCACTCTCCATCGCCGTCGCGGCCGGTTTCGCGCAGGCCAAGCGTGCGGTAGGTGTCGGCAACGGCATCCACTTCGATTTCACGGATGCCCGAAAGCAGGAGCGCTCGCCCGGTTGAGGCGATGATGGCGGGAGCGGCTTCCATGAGAATCCCGCTGAGGATGTTGGCCGCCACCACGTCATGCGGTCCGCCGGCCGGTCCTTCGAGGATGTCGTGCATGAACACCGACGCACCGGTGATGCCGTTCATCGCGAGGTTGTCGTTTGTATGCCGGATGCAGAGTTCGTCATGATCCACGGCGGTTAAAATCCCCGCACCGAGTCGGCCTGCGGCAACGGTCAAAATACCGCTGCCGCAACCGATATCCATCATCGATTGCACGGGCTGCTTCCGGTGCGTCCGTTCCAGTGCTTCGAGGCAGAAGCGGGTCGTGAAGTGATCGCCGGTGCCGAAGCTCAAGCCGGTGCGGATGAAAAGGGGGATGCGGTCCACCGGCGCCTCGGGCATGGGGTCATCGCCGATCACCGGGAGGATGCGGAAGCCTTCGCCGATATCCATCGCCTTCGCATGATGCCGCCAGAACGATGACCAGTCCCGGGGCGAGCTGCGGCGGATGCGAACCGCGGCGACATCATCTCGTGTTTGCAGATAGGCGGATGCCTCCTCCGCGGCGTTGCGGTCGGAGAAGTAGAGCTGAAGCCACATCCGATGATAGCCCGGCCGTTCAAAGGACACCGGCCAGGTGTCGTACCGATCCGCGAGCTCCTCGGATAGTGCATCAGCCGCTTCCTTTTCGATCTCGATGTCGAGCGTGAACCAGGTGGAGGTTTCGTCGGTCATGGTTTGGTCAGAATTGGAGGAACATTTCCTTCGGCAGGTTGGCCGGCCGCCACTGGGGATCGTCCAGCGGTCCCCCGAGTTTGAATTCCAGCAGCTTGGATATCGGCATGGTCAGGACCCGTACAGCATCCGCGAGCCGCCCTTCCTTGAACGGCTTCACCTGGACGAACACATGGAAGTGGTCATCGAAGCTGTAGTACCCGCGGCCGTTGAGGCTGATGACTTTGCCGGACAGCACAAGATTCTCGGAATGGATCGCATTGTCACGGAAGTCGAGATCGGCGGAAAAAACCGACTGCTGGGAGAACCCCACCCCGGGATAGACCGCCGACAGGAGTTTCGAAAGCCCTCCGAACAGGGGAATGGTCATCAGGCTTTGGCCCTCCAGGATGACCGAACCATCGCCCACGAAGGTCTCCGTGACGTTCGAGACCGCCCTGCCGGCGAGGCGGATCGTTCCACTGAACCGGCCCGTATCCTTGTCGAGGGTAATATCGCGACGGTCTTCGATGATGGCTCCGAAGTTGAGATTGGTGAAGGAAACTTCGGTTCGAAAATCCGGAGGGGCTGCACGGAGGACGTTGTCCACTTCCACATCCGCCCGTGCCTGACCGTCGTAGGTGTCAAAGGTAAGATTGGTGGTGGTGACCCGGTCGCCGATCAGGTCGAAGCGTCCCCGGGCATGGCCGAGGGAAAACCATTTGTACTTCACCCGCGAGGCCGAGACCTGAACCGCAAG
>JAUIHQ010000198.1 GCA_030432155.1 bacterium
CCGGAAATGGAATCGAGGTGCCGGTGGATGCGAAAGCCGGGGACCGGATCCTGGTGTGGGTGGTGGATATCGGCGGGCGGGCGTCGGCCTGCATGACCCGGCTCACCTATCCCGGCGGGTCGCCGGCCCTTCGAGCCGATGTCCCGAGCCTGCTCCAGCCCGGCGTAATCGCGACCGACGCCTCATGGCAGCAGGTCCGGTCCGATCACGGAACGGAATCGCAAGAATGATTGATGATGGGCTGTTAAACAGCCGCTGAAATGGGTATAGTAGAAAAGCTCTTCAAGAAGGGAGACACATGATGAAATGGTTCAAGGCCGCTCGACGAAATTCCGCGCTTCTACGCTTTATGCCGATGGTTCTGCTGGTTGCCGGCGTGACCGCATGGCAGGGATGTTCCACCGCCGGCGTGGTGGCAGGTGATTCCACCTATGCCGACAGTCCCTACATTCTCGCCGATGATTCCACACTGGCTTCCCAGGTTCAGGTGGCCTCGGTGGATCACGAAATGATCGGCGGTCTGATGCGGGCGCTGGTGACCCTGAAATCCAATCGCAATCGCACGCTGTGGATTCAATACCGGTTTTCCTGGTACGATGCAAACGGTGTGGAGCTGGATCCGGGCAGCACCCCGTACCGGGATCTTCAGCTCCAGGGACGCGATGCCGTATCGGTCACCAGCATGGCGCCGAACGAACAGGCCCGCGAATTCAAGATTCGTATCCGCAAAGTGAAATCATTCAAACTCGAAAACGTCCGCTAAAGGAAACCATGATGATGACTACCTATCGCACAATGTTGGCTTGTGGCATGCTGGCCGCGGCCGTCGCGGTTACCGGCTGCCAGTCCACCCGGGTACAGAATATTCCCGTCGATCGGGAACGGCCGCTGACCACGGACTTTGATCCCGACGATGCACGGCGGACGGTGGAGGCGATGATCGACTCCCTGTTGTCCACGCGCATTGATTTCAGTGAATACGCGACCCAGGGCAGCCGCCCGGTTCTCGATATCTCGCGTTTGGAAAACCGCACGATGCAGCACATCGATACGGTTAGCCTCACCGATTCCATCCGGACAAAACTTCTTCGCTCCGGTCAGTTCCGGTTCAAGGACCGCAGCACCGCGGGTGATGATCTCTCGATCATGAACGAAGAGGTCGAAGGTGGTCTGGTCAATCCCGACAAGGCCGTGATGCCGGGTCAGCAAATCGCAACCGAGCTGTATCTGTACGGCGCGATTGTGGAAATGCGGACCGATGCCGGCCGGGTTCGGGATGCCTACTACAAGATCACCTTGAACCTCAAGGACCTGAAATCGGGTGAACTGGTGTGGGCGGATGAGAAAGAACTCCGCAAAGAGCGCACCAAGCCGATCCTTGGGTTGTAATCCTTGTTCAGCGCGAGGCCGGTTTGCCCGGTTCGAGGGCGTCAGGTTGATTTCCGATGCCGCTCAACTCGATGGTCCGGCCTTCGCGCGAGGATACTTCGAAGGTCTCCATGACTTCGAGCACATGAAAGGCGAGCTGGCCGCTGCAACGGTGGGGAACGCCTTTGATGATGGCTTCCGCCATATCGGCAACCCCTGCGCCGCGTGAATTTGACTCGTAGGGGTGGGTGAGGGTCTGGCTCTCCCATGTTCCGGAACCTTTGCGGGACAGCTCAACCGGCCCGCCGAAGGAATTGGGATCGGGTACGGTAAGGCTACCTTCTGTCCCGTAGATCTCGATGGGTTTGTGATGATGCGCCTGGACATCAAAGCTGATGACCATGGTGATCACCGGACCGCTCTTGAACGCCAGATTTCCGGTGTAGTGCGTGGATACTTCCACCGGCAGCACTTCGCCGTTCCGGGCTTCGCTGGTCGCGATTCGTGTCTCCGAGCTTTTCAGGGTGACCGCCGAGACCGACTTGACCGGCCCGAGTAGGTGAATGAGCGCGGTGATGTAGTAGGGACCCATGTCGAACATCGGTCCTCCTCCTACCTTGTAGAAAAATCCCGGGTTGGGATGCCAGCCTTCAGGCCCCGCACCCAGCATCATCGCGGTGCCGCCGATCACCTTGCCGATCGACCCGTCGTCGATGAGTTTCCGGCAGGTCTGCAGACCCGCGCCGAGAAAGGTGTCGGGAGCGCAGCCGACCCGAAGGTTCTTCTTCGCGGCTGTCTCGAGAATGGTCCGGCCCTCGGCTACGGTCAACCCCAGCGGCTTCTCCGAATAGGCATGCTTGCCTGATTCGAGAATACGGTTGGTCACCTCGGCGTGCACCGCGGGGATGGTCAGGTTGATGATGATGTCGAGGTCCGGCGATGCCAGCAGCTCCTCGACCGTCATGGCTTTCAGGTCGCATTCCTTCGCCATGGCCTCGGCCGCTTCCATCCGCAGATCCGCACAGGACGTCAGTTCAATCGCATCGAACAGCCGGCACCCGGTTACGTAGGCGCGGCTGATGTTGCCGCACCCGATGATTCCCACGTTCATTCGTTTGTTCATGAAAATGTCCTTACTTGGCGCCCCGGGCCAATCCGTTGCCGGTCATGTAGGCATAACTCGTCTCCACACATGCCCACATATCCGTTTCACTATGATCCTGCTCAACCACCAGCCACTTCGTGGCGTCGCCCGCCGCCGCGATCACCGCGGGAATATCCATCTTGCCGCTGCCGACGGGATACAGGGGCCCATCCTTGATCAACGAACCGTCCTTGACGTGGAGGAGCGGACACCGGTCCGCGTAGGTGCGCAAAAGGGCCGCCGGGTCGTTGGCGCCGAAGTTGGCGGCCCAGTAGGTATCGAATTCAAACTGAAGATTCGGCGCATGTTCCGCAAACACATCAAACACCAGCCGGCCGTCATCCAGTTTCTCGAATTCCCAGAAGTGGTTGTGGACGGTTACGGTGATCCCGTGTTCGGCGAGACGTGCGGTTACATCCGCATACTCATCGGCGGTCCGCCGGACTGTTGCCTCGTCCTTGAACAGATCCGGTCCGCCCCCGGTGACCACGAATGACGTGCCGAGAATACCGAGGGTATCCACCACTTCCTGTATGTTGTCCTTGCCCGCCCATGGCGAGTGGGTGGAGGAAATGGTCAGCCCGAGATCGTCGGCCGTCTTCTTGAATTCGACCGGGGTCAGGTTGTGAAATCCCGCCGGCTCCACCGCCGCGTAGCCGATGGAAGTGAGTCGGCGGAGGACGGAGGCCATGTCGTTGTTGACCTGATCGCGAAGTGTATAGAGCTGAATTGAAATCGGTTTCATATGCAGATTCCTTTGTTGAAGAAGCCGACGATAAGACTCCTGATTGCCAATGCAATAGCAAAACGAGGGAATGCGGTGCTTTACGTATGCGGGCCGGCTTGGGCGGATGAATCCGACTCGGAGACCACGCCGTCGGTATCATCGCCATGGGTGTCCGGATGGTACCGCCGCTCATGGGCATCCGCCCGTTTCCGGACGATGAACCGGATCGCAACATTCACGGCGAGGGCAATCAGCAGCCCGGCGATACCGAGCCGGATAATCCCGCCTGACTTCCGGGTGACTGGTTAAACAGGTTGTAAGTTCTTGATTTCCAACGAAGCGATTGTGTTATTGGGAGTCCCGTGGATAGGATCAGAGTCTGATACTGGATGGGAGGGAAGCAGGTCGGGTAAGGGTATCCGAGTAAGGGTGGCGGTTACGTGAGCGCGTGTGAAAAGCAAGGAATCACAGTTATGACGGAGCCTTTCGGGCATGAGAAGCTAATGGTCTACCAGAAGGGGATGCGCTTTGTGGCATTGCGTAGTGCCCTGCTGGAACAGCTGGCTCGGCGCGTTGCGGCGTGTGATCATCTGGAGCGGGGATCCGAAAGCATTCTAGTCAATATTGCCCACGCCAGTAACGCCTGGTCACCAAAAGAGCGAATCGTTTACTTGGGTAACGCCAACGGTTCAGCGCTTGAGTGCGCAGCCTGCCTCGATGTGATGGTTGCCAAGACCCTGCGGATGCCTGAGGAAATCCACTCAGGGAAACGTTTGTTGGCGGAGATCGTCAGCATCCTTATCACGATGCGCAAGACAGCGGCCAACAGAATCCGCGAAGATCATGCCCGATACTGCACAAAAAGGGGCAACCTCTTCGATCATGAGGATTTGGATGTCTACCAGGTGGCCCTCAAGCTCATCGCGTGGCTCGATCCTGTTCTGAAGAAGTTCTCATGCAGTGCAAATCTCTGCTCGAAACTCGACAAGTCGACCACATCGTTCTGAACATCGCGGAAGGCAATGGTCGGTTCACCGGAGCGGATCAATCGAAGTTCTACCAGATGGCCTACAAGGCCACCATCCTGTCGGCGGCACTTCTCGATCTTGCCGGTGGTAACGGTATCGAACAGAGCGCAAGCGTTGCAGAGGGCCGTGAACTTCTTCGCCGCGTGGCAGCCATGCTTACCGCGCTTTCAAAGGCGGTAACCCGTGAACGTCACACGTAACCGCCACCCTTACTCGGATACCCTTACCCGACTCTCTTTCGACGATCCGAGAGAATAGGCGGTTCAGGCATCCGCCCAAGAACCATTCGAACCATCTATCTTAGGAAGTCCGTCGGCTGAATAGGTGTCCCATTTCGTAACTCAGGAAGAAGCCGACGATACGACCCCTGTTTGCCAATGCAATAGCAAACCGGGGAAAGCCGGGTTTACGTAGTGGATGACGATCCGGTGGAGCTGTCCGCCTCGGCCACCACGCCGTCGGTATTGTCCCCATGGGTGTCCGGATGGTACCGCCGCTCATGGGCATCCGCCCGTTTCCGGACGATGAACCGGATGATGAGATTCACGGCCAGGGCGATCAGCAGCCCGGCGATCCCCAGACGGACAATGCCGAATGCCACGAGAGCCGATGCGATCATCGCGATCAGGGCGGCGGCGAACCAACTGAAGAAGACCCAGATGGCCCGGCCGATCTTGAGGTCGGCATCGCCGCGGGCCATTGTGCGGTCGCCCATGCCGGTTGCCACCACCGCGGCGAAGGTGACATAGGTCGTGGAAACGGGGAGGCCCTTGCTTGATGCAAATGCGATCACGCTGGCGCTGATCGACATGATGACCGATGCGCGGAGGGGATCGAAATGGAGCCGTTTCCCGGCCGGCGTCCGCTCCGGCGGAGGCGCGAGGGTGGGGCCGGGCTTCCGCCAACGGAGCAGAAACCGCGCGGTCTTCCGGCACCAGCCCGGCGCATACAGGGCGATGTGATCGAACTGGCTGCCGGTATTCACCGCGGCCCGGGTTACTCGCTGCGCATTTTTCGAGGTCATCCCCAGAACCATCAGGACCCCGCAGCCGGTCAGGGCCCATACCGGCAGGGGAATCTTGGTGGCGATGCGGGTCGATTCCTCGGCATGCTGCCATAGCCAGAGTGCGGAAAGGCCGGGTGAGGCACAGTTCGCGAGGTCGTTCTGGCCGAAGGCGAACGACATGCACAGCATGCCGAGGACGGCGGTAAACCCGAACAGGTTGCGGGTGATGCGGGTCTGGAAGATGCTGGTCAGGATATGGATGACCAGGGTGATCGCGGCCCATACCATCAGGAGGGTGGGAACGGTGCCGAACCGGTCGAGGATCCGTTCCTGGAAAGCCCCGATGACCGGTACCGCCTTCATCCCCTTGAGCACCATGAACCAGCTCAGCCAGGTCAGCATCAGGCCGGCAATCCATGGGCCGTGGAGCAGCACCCGCATGTGATCGGTGTGTTCATCCCGGATGGCCGCGCGGAACACCCGCTGGATCATGAACGCAGCGACACCACTGAGAATGATCGACATGACGATGGCGTTCAGCACCGTCGCCGCTTTGTCCCAGTGAACGATGCCGAGGCTGAGGGACACCCCGATCGCCGCGCCGATCAGCTCGAAAACCAGCGAGGCGGTGGTGCTGACCGGCATACCGAAGGCCGAGTAGGTGTGTAGAAGTACCGTATCGACGATGTAGGCCGTAACATAGACCGCCATCGCCGCCTCGATCGTCAACAGGCCCGGTTCAAAGATGCCCTTCCGGGCGGTTTCCATGACCGGGGAAGCAAACGTTGCCCCGAGGATCACCGCAAATCCCGCGAGCCATACCGCGGTTCGGCGGGTCATGACCCGCGCCTCGAATACGCCGTTCACCAGGTTGGCCGCATCGTTACGCCCCACCTCCACACAATCCCAGATCAGCATTACCAGGCCGATCACCATCAACGCAGTCAGTAAGTCCATGAAGTCATCCCGCTATTCGTGTCATAGGAAATACGCGAACCATAGCGGAGTCGCCGCCCAAACGCTAACATAATCCTAACACGACGGATCGTTTCCACCCTTTGTCATAACGGATTTGTGGTTCACACATTTCGGCCCACGAATGTCACGAATCCACACGAATCCTGATGCTGATGTGCCCCGGTACGGGGTTTCTTAATTGTAAGACCCCGTGTGATTCGCGGGCCCGGCTCCCCCAATCATAATCATAATCATCATCGTCATCATAATCGGTTGCCGCAGATATGCCGCTTACCATCAACCCGGCTCGCGGGGCCGCTCGCCCTCCCGATTTTGGGGTAATGAGCAGGATGGGCGTTGACGCGGCCGGCATATAGGGATATACATAGTATATACAACTTCGAGGTGCGCTATGGTCACGAAAATTCAGAGTTGGGGAAATAGTCAGGGGCTGAGGCTGAGTCGGCAGCTTCTCGAGGAAGCCAATATCGCTGTTGGCGATGAAGTGAACCTCGCCGTGCATGACGGGGTGATTGTTATCGCTCCGGTTAGACGCATTCGTGGCAAACGCAGCCTGAAGGAACTGGTTTCACAAATTCCGCGCGACTACAAACCACAGGAGGTTCCGTGGGGTGCGCCAGCCGGTAAGGAGGTCTGGTAGTGCCGACCTATGTGCCCCGGAAAGGGGATTACGTTGCCGTCAGCTTCGATCCGCAATCAGGGCACGAGCAGAAGGGACGAAGGCCTGCCTTGGTGATCAGCAATGACCTCTTCAACCGTCACACCGGACTTGCGATCGTGTGTCCCATCACGAATACACGCCGGGACTATCCTTTTCACGTCTCGATCGATAACCGTGACCATGTGACCGGAGTGGTTATGGTGGATCAGGTGAAATCTATCGATTATCATGCCCGAAAGGTGAAAAAGATCGGCCGCGCATCGCCCGCCTTGCTCGACGAAGTCCTTTCGCTGCTC
>JAUIHQ010000199.1 GCA_030432155.1 bacterium
CATCACCTGCGACCTGGTTGCCGGCCAGAACGAAATGGACACGCCGGTGCAATTCGAATGCGCGGCGGCATCTTGTGTCGTCACCCCGGATACATCCACCATGATGGCAAAGGTTTACCCGGGACTTGGGTTCTGTGTTGAATGCAAGGGGGGTAAACATACCACCTGTGGCAACGCAGAACTGCTTCCACACCTCAGCCAAGGTCACTTGCCTTCACCCATTCTGGCCTTTCGCACCTTCCTGAGTCGCGAAGTTCACATTCACTTCGCGGGTGACATGAAGCCTATCCCCTCCTCCGTCCGGCCCGCTGATCAACCGAGAAACATAACCCTGGGAACCAGGCTATCCGGTGATTCTGCTCATCATCTAAATGAAATCATCGCCTGGTATGCTCATGATGCATTGATTCATGCCTGCGTACCGCATGGACTCGAGCAGTACTCCGGAGCGGCGTGGGGAGTTCGGGATGTCTGCCAGGGCCCCATGGAATTTCTTCTGACCTTCGGGCATGACGAACCGGCGAAATCAGTTCTGCGAATCGTCTATACCGCACAATTTGAAGATACCGGCGATTGGCCGCAATGGTTCATGTTTGATGCGTACCGGAACATCCGTACACAGCATGCACATGGTGATGTTGTGCACTGGCCATTGATGGCGCTTTGTGAATACATCGAGAATACGAACGACTTTTCCATCCTCGAAGAGGAACTTCCCTATACCCGCCGGAGCGACAGTGAACCGACGGACAGGAAGGAAACGGTACTCGAACACGTCAATCGTCAATTGGAATGCATCCGTAATCAATACATACCCGGCACCCGACTGGTCCGGTATGGGGATGGAGACTGGGATGACACCCTTCAACCTGCTGACGATTCACTTCGCGAAAAGATGGTCAGTTCATGGACGGTGGAACTTCATTATCAGGCACTATCCCGATGGCATGAAGTAGTAACCCGGATGGGAGATCAACAAGAAGCAGATCGCATTCATCAGGAAATTCGGGAAATCCGTTCAGACTTTGAAGCACATCTACTTCGAGATGGCATTATCAGCGGATTTGCCTGCGTGGATGAGAGCGGGGATTTTCAGCCTCTCCTCCATCCGCGGGATTCAACAACTGGGATTCGTTACCGGCTTTTGCCAATGATCCGGGGAATCATAAGCGGCATCTTTACTCCCGCGGAAGCAGCTATGCACAGCCAATTGATCCATGACCACCTCGTCTACCCGGACGGAGCACGATTGATGGACAAGCCGGCAGCGTATCATGGAGGCGTGTCGCGACTATTCAAGAGAGCTGAAACATCAGCATACTTCGGGCGGGAAGTCAGCCTCCAATACGTACATGCACATATCCGCTACATTGAAGCAATGGCCAAAATGGGAGAAGCCGACCGGGTCTGGTGGGGTCTATCCGCCGTAAATCCTATAAGCATAAACCAAACGGTGCCGAATGCAGGCATGAGACAGGCCAATACATATTTCAGCAGCTCCGATGGGGACTTCAGGGACAGGTATGAAGCCGTGACACATTACGATAAGCTTCGAACGGGTGACGTAACCGTGAAAGGCGGCTGGAGATTGTATTCGAGTGGGCCCGGGATCTACCTGAAGCAGCTCATCGGCAGCCTTCTGGGTATCCGCCGTTGGTATGGCGGAATCGTCGTTGATCCCGTCTTACCTTCCAATATAGCGCCCCTATCTCTGCAGTGGCATGATGCAGGAAGCAGATGGAATATTCTTTATCAGCAAAATTCCGACCAACCATTGTCAATCATTCTGAATGGGAGGTCCGTGACCGGCTCCAAAGCCGCAAATCCCTATCGCGATGGTGGCCCTATACTCCCAGACAGTCTATTTAGCGGTGAAAAAGCGATCGAAATGACGATTCGCTGATACGCGGCTGGGGACAGGCACCTACCCAGCAATCGGTAATTGGTTATGCGGGAAATCTAGCGGAATGCGCCATGAAGGTGAATCCGTGTATTCGGTTCAATTCCTACGACCGCGGGGGGGCTGTCGATTCTCGGATGACCAGTTCCCCCCGGAGCATATCGCTGCAAGTATCTATTTCATCACGGGCGAGTGCCATAACCTGTCGGCTTGCCAGCTGGCCGAGTTGATGAAGATTATGTGTCACCGTCGTCAGCTTCGGTGTCATCATCCGGGCGAGTGGAAGATCCTCAACCCCCATCACGGAAATATCCTCAGGGACGCGAAGGCCCCGGCTTTTCAAATATCGAGCAGCCCCCACTGCCATTGTGTCGTTTCCGCACATGATGGCCGTAACTGCAGGATTGAGGGTCAAAACTACGCGGGCGGCTTCAAATCCGACCTTTTCGCTGAATCGGCCATCTGCCCACGGCATATCCTCAGCTAGTATCCCGGCATCCTTGAGGGTTGTTTCAAAAGTCTCAAGGAAATCGACGGCGGTTTGAACATTGGTCCCGGTAATAATTCCGATCTTGCGGTGTCCGAGTCCCAGCAGATGATCGGCCGCCAGCTTCGCAGAGTGACTGTAATCCACCGAAACATGGCTGATATCGGGCCACTTCGGGAAATGGTTATTCACAAGCACAAAGGGATAGCCCGGCTTGTCCTGAAAGACGGATAAATACTGGTCATAATTGGTCGAACCAAGGAACAACATGCCGTCAGCCTGGCTTATATCGAGTATATTAAGGTACTCCTGAGTTCGGATAAACTTCATGTTCGCCAGTTCAATCAGCAATTTGAAGCCAATATCCGAAATGCCGGCATAAATCCCTCCGAGCAGGGCACCGAAATAGGGATCCGAGAACACATTCGGGATATCCGGCAAAACGACACTCACAATACGGCTTGATCGTAATGCCAACCCTCGCGCCTGAATATTCGGCTTGTAACCAAACTTCTCGATGGCCGCCAATACCTTCGCTCGCGTGTCATCACTGATCCTCGGGTTATTATTGATCACCAGGGAAACCGTACTTTGTGAAAAGCCGCTTTCCCTTGCAATGTCTGCGATTGTTGTTCGTTTGCCCATTCCACGTTCCCCAGGTAAAGCGCAATACTATCAACACTAGTGTGTCACGTCAAAATATACGAATAGCATTCAATCATGATGGTCATCATCCTGAATATACGGACCGAAGCTTCTTCAGGCACCACATGTTTCCATGATGACCCATACTGGAAGACGCAGATACCGGCGCAAAGTTTTTTCGGTTGTGGTTCGCTGAAATATCAACAAGGTCGTTTTCGGCACCTATCGCCAACCCATCCGTCCAGTATCGATTGGTGGCGCCGGGGTGAATATGGAACGTACATTGCTCAACGTCTTGGATGGCCTGGCCTGCCAAAGATTGAGCAAGTTGACCGAATAGTTGATCAATCGACTTTGCCTGGAAAAACAGACTATATCTTCGTTGAAGAGACGCAAAACAATCCACGTCTATGAATGGGTGCCGGCCCGTCCTACTCCATACGCCAAGGCTACAATAGCGATATGCTTCAGGATGTTGAACCAAACGTGCACGGACGGGATTCATTTCAACATACCTCATGCAATGCCAGGCCGCTTCCGTGTTGGTCAGTATGGTGTGTTTGAAACGACCCGCCCACAGCCCGCCCCGGCGTCTTGCTGTGCGGGTGCGGTTGAACCAGGTTGTAAACTGCTGCTGCAAATCATGCATCAGCCAGCTGATATCCCGCATTCTTTCAGCATGGACGGTACACTCAGAATCCTCAGGCAAAAGAGGTTTCCGGTTTGGATACCTTACTGCATATCGCCGGCAAACCTCTTTCCGGTCGGGTGGCGAAGCCGGCGCGTGAACGACCAGGTGAAAGTGATTCGACATGATTGCAAAGGAGAGGATTGTAATGCAGTAATAATCATCCAGCTTGGCCAGAAGATTAATAAAATGCGCCTTCTCATCTGGTCCGAACGGACGTTCCTCCGGCATTCCGGCTACCCGGTTGTATAGATGGTATACAACGTCTCGATCATCCATTTTCAGTCGTGCTTCTCGCATGTCATTATCCTTTCAAGTTATGTCGGGGCTACATACACAGGAAGAAATCAGGAGGCCCGATTTCCGGTCTTTATCGGCACTTTTTGCGAACACACCCGAAACCCATGCCGCATCCCACTGCAAACAAACGGTTTACACATCGATGCCTGCTTCATCTTTTTTCATTTCTTTCGACAAGACAGTCGAACGGGTACCTGTCCCCTTCAATTGCGACCAGGAAGCAACAGAAAGAAACTCAAGCCCTCGCATTTATTGTGCCTGTCCCTTCTTCGCTCTCCTCGCTTCCTCTGTGCCCGTCCCCAATGATTCTCGGAAGACAGACCAAGCCACCGTGATTATGGCACCGTTCCCTTGTCCTCTCTGAAGGTACCTGTCCCTTTAATTCAGGCGGTTGTGGTTGTGGTGGTGTTCGTGCTACTGTGGGTTTCGTATGTCGCGTGAATGGTCAATCGATCCGCTGGTTTGGATTCAGCAATCTCTTGGGGGTGATCCTGTGCAACCCTGGGTACCGGCGGCTGATGTTCTGGAAAATGCCGACTGCATACTTGTGCGGATGGATCTGCCAGGGGTATCGGTTCGGGATCTGGAAGTCCATGTCACCGAACAGGCTCTGGTGATCAGCGGAATCCGAAAAAATCCCTGCCGGGGGGAGACGGGTCACGGCCTTCGTGCGCGACAAACGGAGCTTGCCTGCGGCCCATTTGAACGCATTTTGTCTTTACCATGCCGAATCGATGGCGATTCCGTTACCGCAAACCTCAGGCAAGGCGTGCTAGAGCTCTGCCTACCCAAACGCTCTGGTATGACCGCCCAAAGCGTCCATGTCTCAATCGAACTGTCTTCATGAGCCGTCACGATACTTATACCCTTTGGGCTCAGAATCATGGCGAAGAGACCTCCTCCAGTGATGACGCCGGCGAAATAACCCTCATTTCGACGGTAAAGGACGAATCCATCCCCGGTGTTCTGCCCGTCCTCCCCCTCGTGGATGCCGTCCTCTTTCCCGGCATGATCATGCCGCTGATCATCAATACACCGCGCTCAACCGCCATGATCGATGATCTCGAATCAAGCGACAGGCTGTTTATCGCCTCGCTGATCGCAAATCGTGACAAACCCATTGAACAACTTGAATGGGAAGACCTGCACCCAACAGGCTGCATCGGCAGACTTCTCAAGATGCTGAAATTTCCTGATGATACCGTTCGCATACTCGTTCAGGGATCGCATCGCTGCTCCCTGACCTCTGCCGATACGAGCAAAGTCTACATCCGGTCCAAACACCGGATCCTATCCGATCGTCAAAGCCGATCGATCGAGCTCGCGGCCATGACCCGTAACGCCTCCGAGCGGTTCCAGGAAATCATCACACTATCTCCATCCTTACCGGACGAACTGAAAATCGCAGTTGCGAACATTGATGATTCAGGCCGGCTCGCCGACTTGCTGGCCGCCAATCTCAACATGGAATTGGATGCGCGCCAGAAATTACTCGCCGAACGGAGCCCGGAAAAACGACTCAAAGCGCTTATGCCGATTCTGAACCGGGAATCCGAAGTTCTCCGGGTGGGCATGGAAATACAGAACCAGGTCAGCGAAACCTTCAGCAAGCATCAGCGGGAATTTTTCCTACGCGAGCAACTCAAGGCCATCAAGAAGGAGCTCGGTGAACAGGATCAGCAGCAGAACGATATCAATGAGATCGAGCAGCGCATCAAAGGTGCCGGCATGCCGGAAGATGTCGAAGCTGCGGCCAACAAGGAAAAAGACCGCCTCGCCGCCATTCCCACCGCCTCGCCCGAATACGGCGTGGTCCGAACCTACCTGGAGCTCCTCACCGAACTGCCCTGGAATCGGTTCACCGAGGATCATTTTGATATTTCACGAGCCAAGCAGATCCTCGACGAAGATCATTATGATCTCGTCAACATCAAGGACCGGATTCTTGAATATCTGTCCGTCTTGAAACTGAAGAACGATATGAAAGGTCCGATCCTCTGTTTCGTCGGGCCTCCAGGCGTCGGGAAAACGTCCCTCGGCCAATCCATAGCCCGAGCCCTGGGAAGGCGCTTCATCCGCATGTCCCTCGGCGGCATGCGGGACGAAGCGGAAATCCGCGGACATCGCCGCACCTACATCGGAGCCATGCCAGGACGTATCATACAAAATCTCCGAAAAGCGGAATTCCGCAATCCGGTATTCATGCTCGACGAAATCGACAAGGTCGGCACCGATTTTCGGGGCGACCCGGCCTCCGCCCTGCTGGAAGTTCTGGATCCCGCCCAGAACCATACGTTTGCCGATCATTACCTCGATGTGCCGTTCGATCTATCATCGGTCCTTTTTATCGCCACCGCCAATGTTGTCGACACCATGCCCTCAGCACTCCGAGACCGCATGGAAATCATCGAGATCCCCGGCTACACCCTTCAGGACAAGCTGCATATCGCCAAAAGGCATCTGATCAAGCGCCAGATTCACGAACACGGCCTCAAACAAAACCAACTGACCATTCTTAAACCGACCCTTGTACGAATGATCAGCGACTACACCCGCGAAGCCGGGGTTCGAAACCTTGACCGCGAGATTGCCGCGGTCTGCCGTAAGGCTGCCCGCCTGTTCGCCGAAGGCCGGAAACATCGCTACCGGGTCTCAGCCGACATGCTCGAAGACCTTCTCGGACCTTCCAAATATGAAATGGACGTTGCGGAAAAAGAGGCTCAGCCCGGCATGGCCACCGGCCTGGCATGGACTCCGGTGGGAGGGGATATTCTTTTCATCGAGGCAACCCGCATGCCCGGAAAGAATAACCTGATCCTTACCGGATCACTCGGCGATGTCATGAAGGAATCCGCACAGGCAGCCCTCAGCTACCTCAAGGCAAACGCAGCCTCCCTCGGCTTGAACGAGGCGCTTGCGGAATCAACCGACCTGCATATACACGTGCCGGCCGGCGCCATCCCCAAGGATGGCCCATCCGCAGGCCTGGCCATGCTCATGGCCTGCTATTCTCTCCTGCACCGCAAACCGATCAATCCTGCCCTGGCCATGACCGGAGAAATCACCCTGCGGGGCCGAATCCTGCCGGTCGGCGGGATCAAAGAAAAAGTTCTAGCCGCATCCCGTGCCGGCATTCGACAAATCATGCTTCCTGAGGGCAACAAGAAGCA
>JAUIHQ010000200.1 GCA_030432155.1 bacterium
GGGCTGGAGTTTGTCGACTCGTCGATCAAGTATCCCGAGGACGTCACCCGGATCCTCAAGGTGCCGTTCCTCGGGATCATCCCGTCCGCAAACTGGGATCCGGACGACCTTCGCACCCATCTTCTGTCCAACATCGATCAGAAGAGCGGTCTCGCCGAATCCTATCGGAACATACGCTCCGCCTACATGTTCGCACCCCGTCAGCAGGAGATGAAAACCCTGGTCATCACGTCGGCGGTGCCGAAGGAGGGCAAAACCACCACGTCCCTCAACCTGTCGGTCAGCATGGCCCAGGCCGGGATGCGGGTTCTGCTCGTCGATGGCGATATGCGCCGCGGCGAGCTTCATAAATTTTTCGGCCTGGAAGGCGGTCGCGGTTTTGCGGATGTGCTGTCCGGCGAGACCAAGGCTGAATCGGTCATTCAACGCACCGGGATCCCCAACCTGGATTTGATTGCCACCGGTCCATTTCCCGCAAATCCGGCCGAGCTGATTCTCCGGAACGAGTTCCATGCCTTCGTCAACCTGATGAAGCGCTCCTACGACAAAATCATCTTCGACTGCCCGCCGATCATGGCGGTGTCGGAATCGGCGATCCTTGCGTCCCTGGTCGATTCGGTAATCATGGTCGTATGGGCCGGTCATACGTCGCGCAAACTGGCGGAACTGTCCTGCCGGGTCATCCGGGAGCGCGGGGCGAACGTGATCGGCTGCATCCTGAACAACCTCGAGTTCGGACGTGTAGGGTACTATTACTATTCTACCTATTACGGGTACTACAATTACGACTATTACTACGACCGCAGCAGTCGTTCGCGAGGCGGGGGAAGTACGTAACCGGAAGATGACGGCATGATGTTCCATCGGGGCAGGCACCTGTCGCTGAGGAGAACCATCCTCCTCAGCGGGGATATCATCTGGATCTCGGTCTCCATTGTTATTTCCTCCATGATCCGGCTCGGGGCCGAAAACGGTCTGACGTATTGCAGTACCCATATTCCTTCCCTGGCCGGATCCCTCGCTCTGATGCTGGTGGTCTTCTATGCCGGCGGCATGTATGAGCGGCAGGCTTTTACCCATAAAGCATCCTCGTACCGTTTGCCGCTCATCACCGTGATCATCGGGTTGGTCCTGATCATTGTGCTGTTCTATGCCAAGGCGAATCTTCACATCGGCCGCGGTGTCCTGATGCTGGCCGGCCTGTTCATGTTCCTCGGGACATGGCTGATGCGGCATGCTTACAGCATTGCCGTGGGATACGGCCTCCTGTCGAAAAACACCCTCATCGTGGGTGACGGCCGGGAGATCGAGGATGTGGTCAGCCTGATTGCATCCACCACCGATTCCGGTATGAAAATTCTGGGTGTCGTCTCCAGTCGCCGGGTGCAGCCCGGGTCGTTCCTTGCCGGCATTCCGGTTGTCGGCACATCGGACAAACTACGGGAACTCGCCGATGCATTTGAGGCGGAGACAATCATCGTCGCCACGTCGCTGTCCCGTGAACCTTCCCTGCTTCGATTGCTGCGACCCATCCGCTGCAGCGGCGTGGAGGTGATCGATTATGTCGCGGTGTATGAATTGCTGGCGCAATACATTCCCCTAGACCATATCAACGATGAGTGGCTAATGAACGCGGCGATGAACGGATCGGTGATCCACATCCGCAAAATCAAACGGATCATGGATATCGCGGTTGCGTCGGTCGGCCTGATTCTCGCATCCCCGATCTGGCTGGTGGCTATGATTGCGGTTCGGATGGACTCCCCGGGTCCGATTCTGTACCGGCAGAGGCGGGCCGGAATCGATGGGAAGCCCTATACGTTGCTTAAGTTCAGGACCATGCGCCAAGACGCCGAGGCGGCATCGGGCGCAGTTTGGGCCGGGCAGTTCGACGCCAGGGTGACCCGGGTCGGCCGCCTGTTCCGAAAGTGGCGGGTGGATGAAATCCCTCAGCTCTGGAATGTGTTGAAGGGCGAGATGAGCCTCGTGGGCCCTCGTCCCGAGCGGCCGGAATTTGTCGATACCCTCGCCGATGCCATTCCGTTTTATAAAGAGCGGTTGCTGGTGCCGCCCGGCATCACGGGGTGGGCCCAGGTCAAGTACCCGTACGCGGCGAGCATCGATGCCGCCCGCCGCAAGCTTCAATACGACCTGTACTACATCAAGCACATGGGCTTTTTTCTCGATTGGCTGATCCTCCTGCGCACGATACGAACAATTATTGTGGGGCTTCGTCACAGTGAACAGGAGATGGACCCCGAAGCGGCCAATCAGAAAACCATCCAGGTGCTGCCCTCAAAATCCAAGTCAGCGGCCCGCCATAAATCGGCGTGACCTCGCCGGGTCAGGATGCGTCGCCGGGAAGCGCGGAACGATACTGGGTTGTTTTGCATACCCGGCCCCGATGCGAGAAGAAGGCCGCTGCCTTATGCGATCGTAAGGGCATTGTGCGCGACCTTCCCCTGATTGAGCGGTCCCGGCGATACGGCAAACGGCTGCGGACCTTTCATAATCCCCTGTTTCCCGGATATTTGTTTGCACATGTTGATGACGGAGAGCGGACATTCCTTCGCCAGAATCAGTACATCGCGAATGTACTCGGCATCGTCAATCAGGAGACCTTTGCCTTTCAGGTTCGACAGATTCGAAAGGCGCTGGAATCCCGACAGGTCCTGGAGGTTCTTCCATACCTGGAAGTCGGCAAGCCTGTGAAGATCCTCTACGGCCCGTTCAAGGGGCTTGATGGTGTCATTACCCGGATTAAGGGGAAAAACCGGTTCGTGTTGAACGTTGAAGCCATACAGCAATCCCTGGTCATCGAGGTCCCGGCCGAAAATCTTGGCCCTGCTTCGTGAAGGTGAGGTAGACTTCGCAACATGAGCTGGAAACAAATGTTGATGTCCGGGCTTCCGTCGCGATGGCGCAGGCATATACAGCGGAGATATTACCTTGGCGTGGTCCGGGGATTTGACGGAGAACGCTGGCCGCTGTTGCCGGTTGTCCGCGCCCTGGTCAACCCCGGCGATCGGGTGGTCGATGCCGGCGCGAATGTCGGGTACATCTCCCGGCTGCTCGCGGAAACGGTGGGTCCGGACGGCCATGTCGACAGTTTCGAACCGCACCCTGAAACCGCGGATACGCTGTGCTGGGTCATGGATCAGTTGGGCTATCACCAGGTTCATGTCCATGCCGCCGGCCTGTCCGAATCTCCCGGCGAGGCCGTGCTGCATGTCCCGGCCGACGTGGGAGGCGAAAATCGGTATGAAGGTACGCTGGAGAGTGGCGCTGCCGGCGCCCATGATTACCGGGTTCCCCTGACCACGCTCGATCGGGTTGTGACGGCCGGGGATACGCCCTGCCGGTTCCTGAAGGTCGATGTGGAAGGTCACGAGTGGGCGGTACTGATGGGCGGGCGGGATATGATTCGCCGCGATCATCCGGCGGCCTGGATGGAGATACAGGGAGACCCGGATGACGCGTCTTCACGAGCCGCCGCCATCCTCGACTGGATGAAGAATGAAGGGTATGGCTGCTTCATTCTGAACAAGGAAAACCGTCTCGAACCCCGCCAGCCGGGACTGTCCGCAGTCGACTACGCCTTCCTCACCCCAAACCACATCAGCGTTCTTCGCGATCAGAAGCTGCTTGTGGGAAACATTGCCTGATTCTGAAGTGGGAACCACGGATGTCACGGATATCACGGATGGGTTTTGATTCTGGATTTGAACCGGCTTTTTGAATGATGACTGCTCCGAACCAAGTTTATCCGTGCGATCCGTGTAATCCGTGGTGGATTCTTGAGTTCGTGATCAGGGGTTGCTTATGGAAAGCGGGTCATAATGAAGAGGGAACCACAGATATCACGGATGGGGTTTGCTTCCGGATAGAGTCTGTTATTTAGAGCGATGAACAAGCTGATACATGAAGCATTGAGTGAGGAAATCATTGGCTCGGCCATGACAGTACTCAACAACCTCAAGCCGGGGCTCGATGAAAAACTGTACGAAAGGGCACTCGTCATCGAGCTCAGCGAGCGGGGTCGCACCATCCATCAGCAAATGCGATTCACAGTGTCCTACAAAAAGCATGAGATTGGAGTGCTCATTCCCGATTTGATCGTTGATGATCTTGTGCTTGTGGACACCAAAGTGGTTACCACATTCACTGATTCGCATATTGCTCAAATGACCGGTTACCTCAGTCACACGGGACTTCGGCTGGGACTACTTCTGAACTTCAAGCATGCCAGGCTACAATGGAAACGCATTGTCAATTGATGAGAACAATCCGTGCCATCGGTGTCATCCGTGGTGAATCCTCCCCTCCTTGATCGGAAGGCGTTTGGTATGGGAAGGGAGAACCACGGATGACACGGATATCACGGATGGGTTTTGGCTCTGGATCTGAAATGGTTCTGAATGAAGAGAACTTCGAGCCACAGTCATCCGTGGTGAATTCTTGCCTTTTCGGTCAATCGCTGCTTGATGCAGGTGGCCTTACCGGGATTAGCGTATTCTGATCCGGCATGTATCGGTACCAGATCCGGTCCGTGAATGTGTTCTCCAGGCACTCATACTCATCCGGAAGATCCCGTGCATACACAATCCGGCCCTCCAGATCGGGATCGAGGAACGGAAAGCCGGAGCTGTAGAGAAAATCCCGCTCCGGCGTCTCGGGAATCAGAATCAGAAGCCTGCTTCCGGTTTGAGCCGCTTCCGACTCGGCAAGACGTTGTATCGTCCTCGATGATTGCTCATAGCCGTTGGCGAATCGGGGGATCAGGTAGGCGGGCCATGTATGGAGATACGCATAGAGCACAAATGAGAGAATGACGGGAGTCCTGAGCTTCGTGAATCCCGGGATCTTTGCCATCCCCGCACAACCGGCCGCAACCAGGCACGCCATGCCGGGAATGGCCATGGTGTAGTACCGGGCCTCCAATTCAAACCCGAAGTAAGGAAAAAACAGGTATAGGATCACGGTTGATGCAATCAGAATGAGGCAAACAAGATTTGCCTTCCATCGGGTTATTGCCGGCCGGGGAAGAAACGCGAGTAACGCGATCGGAAGGGAGATGGGCCACCCGGTCATGACCCCGTCGAACCGGAACAGGGTCAGCAGGGTGTATCGAATCGCGAGCGCGGGTGGGTAGCGGTCGCTGAAGCCGATGCCATCCCGAATGATCGGGGTGAGGGATACAGGATCGCTGAAGTTGTATCCGGTGGCTATCCATGATCCATAGAGTGAGTGATTCCACCCGAGGAGAATCAGCAGCGGGACCACGCCGCCCGTCGCCACATAAACCGCGGAATGCAGCACCGAGTACTTAACGGATCGGGAGGCCAGGAGCCAGGCGGCGCCCAGCGCGGCGAGGACCGGCAGCATGTCCTGGGGGCGGGTGATAACGCCGAAGCCGAACAGCAGTCCGGCGATCGCCTGTAGCCATCTGTTTGCATGTGAGGTTTGTAATGACGCAAGGTAGACCGCCAATGCCCCGAGAAAGAACATTAATGCGGTGCTGTGCGACATGAAGGATCCGCTGAGAAGCAGGGCCAGTGGCGAGGTTGCGAACACCCAAACGGCCCCTGCGGCGATGGGCGGGGGATAAACGCGGCGGACGATCGACCCAAAAGCAAGACTGGCTAGAAACCAGCCCAGCGGCATCATCAACCACGGCGCGCCGATCAGGTAGCCCGGGGTCAACCATAGGGCCTGGCCGGGAAAGTATTTTGTATGCCAGGTTCCCGCCCGGCTCATGATGACGTTATGTTGGAAAAACGCCTCATAACAGGGGGGGAGATCGGCGGCCAGCCGGCCGGAGGCAAATATCTTTGCTTGAAACGCATGGCTGGTGGCATCGGTAATATGAGGGTGCCCGTCAAACACCGCTTGCTGAACCAGCAGGGCGAGCAATCCGCCCGTAATAGCCGGCAACAGGGTATTTGAAACCGTTCCGGATACTCCGCGCCATGCGTCCCCATATCGGCGGGTGATGGCAACCAGTGAAGCTGCGAGGATTATGCAGAGACCAAGCATCACCTGGCCATGCTGCATCAGTCCGGCCAGCCATGGAGACAGGACCTCTCCGGTTGCAAGCTCTATGGAAAGCGGCACCGGGTAGATGGAGAGGCCGGTAAGCCCGAGAATAATCAGCCCGGCGGCCATGAGGGACAGGGGAATGAAATGGGATTTTTTCGGGTGCATGGCGACCTGCTAACGACCGTTTACAGTGCATAACTCCTTGTTGTCAAGAAAATTGCGATGATTCTCGTTCTAAGGAAATATCCCCCATCCCAACGGCTTCAGGATTGACCGTTTCGATCGTTTAGAATATTGTAAACGAATCGTGGGGACGAACATCGACAATGCGCGGTGGGAGATGATCGAAGCGGGAGGGCGGACTTGCCAGTCCTTTGGCCTGAACCCTCTGTTCGGCCAGATGTATATGCTTCTTTATCTCAGCCGGGAGCCGCTGTGTCTTGACCAGCTTGCCGAGCGGTTGGGGGTCAGCAAGGCCAGCATCAGTATTGTCAGCCGCCAGCTTGAGTCGTGGGGGGCCATCCGCCGCGTTTGGAAGCGGGGGGATCGCCGCTATTTTTTCGAAGCGGAGATGGAAATCCGCCGCCTGATTGAGCGAGGTCTTCTTCCCTCCATCATCAAGAAGCTGGATTCAGCACGGCATCAGATTGAACGTTCCCTGTCCCTGATCGATGAAGCCGACAGCGAAGATGCGAAGCTGCTTCGGGATCGCCTGGCTGATGCGGAGCGCCGCCGGGCCAGGCTGGAATCCCTGATCGATAACCCGATTGTCCGAAAACTGCTGTAGCCGGACAACGTTCCGAGTGACCGATGAGGTCACCCCGACATCATAGAATGGCCATGTCGAAGCCCATCCGGGAATTGACGGGGACGAAGTCCGCCCGCATGGCGGAGTGGGGATTGGATATTGGTTGATTGGGGTACCTTACGTGCATAGAGGACAGTTTGCCTGCGCTTCGAACATTTGAGGATTTGGAGTGTTGGACGTCGTGTCGGGATCTCAGGCGTTGGTGTCGTGATCTGGTGAGATTGCTTCCGGCACATGAAAAACTGTTGTTGTCCAGCCAGTTGATT
>JAUIHQ010000201.1 GCA_030432155.1 bacterium
CCAGGCTACGCCGAGGCAGGCCCGTCTCCGCCAGGCTACGCCGAGGCAGGCCCGTCTCCGCCAGGCTACGCCGAGGCAGGCCCGTCTCCGCCAGGCTACGCCGAGGCAGGCCCGTCTCCGCCAGGCTACGCCGAGGCAGGCCCGTCTCCGCCAGGCTACGCCGAGGCAGGCCCGTCTCCGCTGCCGCGGATCCACCCCTCCGGTGGAGGGGAGCTTGTCTTTGGAATTTGTTCCCGGGGGGGAACGGGGTAGATTGGGGGTATGTACATGCGCCGACTGATTCCGCTTTTGCTTCTTGCGCCGGTGATTTGGGCTTCATCCGCCTCCCAGGTCTTTGAGATCTATGACCTTCAGGGGGCGGACGGGCGGAGTGCGCTGGAGGTGATCCGGGAGCTGGCCGGTCCCGACAGTACCGTCACCGCGGATCCCGACCGGGATCGCATTCTCGTGGTTGCGGAGCCGGACGCCCACGAGCGCATCCGTGATGCCATGGCGAAGCTCCGGCCGGAGCCGCTGAATATCCGGATTGAAATCGACATGAACCGGTCGGGTATGGCGACCCGCAGCGAGACGGGTATTTCCGGCTCCGGGGTGTATCGCCGCACGGACGGGATTGGTTCCACCCGTATTGAGCTGGAGCCGCATATTCTCCGCCAGCGGGATGAGCAATCCGGCATCGTCAACCAGTTCGTCCTGACGGCGAACGGGCGGACGGCGTCGTTCACGATTCAGAAGCTGGTCAAGGATCCGCTTCCCCTATACCAGGTTTGCCTGCGCAACGGCTGGATCGTCCGTGAGCCGCCGTGGCGAGAGGTTACGACGGGCATGATGGTAACGCCGCTGGCATCGTCTTCCACCGGCATGATCCGGGTACAGCTTACGCCGTATATCGCGGACGCCTCGAACCCGGGCGATCCCCTGCGACTTGTCACCCTTGCATCCGACGTGGTTGTGTATGACGGCCAGCCTTTCCGGATCGGCGGGTTCGCGAATGCCGACAGCGAGGCACGGCGATACCTGTTCGGTCATGCGGCGAACGAAGAACGTGAGCAGACCGACATTTCCCTGACGGCAACCATCGTGAAGGCAGGCGCCCACCCGGACCGGCCCGGCGAACGCGGGTGGTGATCGCCCCAATCGCCCTCCGGCCCGGGTCCTCGAGCCATCCGGAGTCTCGTCTGAGCAGCTTCCTGTTCCGTTCGTTGCGGCGAGACCCTCCTGCGCTTGATTTCATGGCGGGGCGGGAGCATGATGGGGTACGTTGAATTGGAGGACGTACGATGCGCGCGAAAAAGAAGGCGGCGGCGCCGGGGGAACGGATGGTTTCGTTCCTCATTCACACCCGAAGGGCCCTTCCGGTGGGCCAGCAGGTTTTTCTTTCGGGAAACTGTGAAATGCTGGGCAACTGGGATCCGCAGGGTATTCCCCTCACCCGGTCGGAAGACCATGACTGGAGCGTATCGATACCGTTCCCGAAGGACCGGGACATCGAGTTCAAAATCACCCGCGGGACCTGGGAATCCGAGGAAATTGACGAAAGCGGAGTCACGCACGCCGAAAACCTGGTGCTGGCCTCGGACGCCCCCCCGGTGTTTGAACATACGGTCTACGCCTGGAAAGACGAGATCGACTGACCCCTTCCCCGTCGGCCGGCTCAAACACTTCGCTTGACCTGAGTCGCTCCTGGTACCTACAGTCTTGTGTTTTCGCCAAACCCTTTACAGCGCACAGGAGTCAGACAACATGGTGACAGAAGCAGACGTCGAAACCGCCGGGAAGCCGGAGCAGAAAGTAACCGCAAAACCTCTCATCATCATGGACCTCGATTACGCGGCCTTCGACGGCCGCCGCGTGGTGTTCAAAGCGGCCCAGGCAGCCCTGAAGGCTGCAGGCACCGAGTTGACCCAGCCGCAATTTTCCCGGATCGCCCTGATCGCCCACCCCGTTTACATCGCAGAGGCTCTTGCCGAATTTGCGGGCAACGAAAAGGTGGATGCCGAGGAGTTGGGGGTTACCCTTCAGGACGCCATGCACGAAGCCTTCCGCAGCGGCAAGGTCAAGTTCAGCGAGAAAACCCAGGCGCTTCTCGATGCGGCCAAACCGCTGGGCGTCGATCTCGCGGCCTTTACCACGCTGCCCGAAGATATCGCGACCGCGGCCCTGGAGAAAGCCGGCCTTCCGGCGGATGCGATCGAAATTGCCGCTTATCCCGACTGCGACAAGCATTTTCCCCGGGTCGATACCTGGCTGAAAATCTGCCGCGGGCAGAGCAAGACCTCTCGGTCCTGCGTGGCGGTGGCGGCCGGGCAGGAAGCGGCCAAGACCGCGTTGGCCGCGGGCATGCGCTGCGTGGTCATTCCCGACGACTTTACCGCCTTCCAGGATTTCGGCGGAGCGGATGCGGTGATCGACTCGCTGGACGACGCCGACTTCAAGAAGCTTCTGGCCGACATTCTCTGATCCGTCCGCCGGGCCCATCCTCATGAACGACCGGCAACCGGTGCAACCGCCCGCGGAGAGCCTCCGGCCCATCGAGCGGCTCATCGAGATCATGCGGATATTGCGCTCGGACCGGGGATGCCCCTGGGACCGTGAGCAGTCGCTTGCCACCCTCCGCGACCATCTCATCGAGGAGACCTACGAGGTGGCGGATGCCATGACCGGGGATGACCGGGAGGCGCATTGCGAGGAGCTGGGCGACCTGCTGCTGCAGATTGTCTTTCAATCACAGATCTGTGCGGAGGAAGGCGCCTTCACCTTTGACGACGTTGCCGATGCCATCGTCACCAAACTTATCCGCCGCCACCCCCATGTGTTCGGCGATGTCGCCGCGGACAACGCGGATGACGTGCTGAAGAACTGGGAAGCGATCAAGCGCCAGGAAAAAGGCGATACCCCTCGCTCCGCGGTGGACGGGGTACCCCGCAGTCTTCCCGCGCTGCGAAGAGCCCACCTGCTCCAGAAGCGCGTGGCCCGGGTCGGGTTCGACTGGGAGGATGCGCGGGGGGCGCTGGAGAAGCTCCGGGAGGAGCTGGGCGAAGTCGAGGAAGCGATCGACGACAAAAATGCCGATGCGATTCGTGAAGAGATCGGGGATCTCCTGTTTGCCGCGGTCAACGTCAGCCGGTCCTACGGCCACAATGCCGAGGAGGTCCTGGAACGCACGATCGAGAAATTTTCCAACCGGTTCCAGCAACTGGAATCCATCGTACACCAAGAGCAGCGTTCCCTTGATACCATGACCCTGGCCGAGATGGATGAAGTCTGGGAGAGGGTTAAGGCGGGGGAAGTAGGAAGGATGAAGGAGGAAGGATGAAGGGCCGGGGCGCTTCGCGCGCTGGTCTTGAGGAGGGCTGCGCGGGGGGAGATTGGTTGCGGGCGGCAGAGGGTCTTTGGAAGTAGGAAGGATGAAGGAGGAAGGATGAAGGGCCGGGGCGCTTCGCGCGCTGATCTTGAGGAGGGCTGCGCGGGGGGAGATTGGTTGCGGGCGGCAGAGGGTCTTTGGAAGTAGGAAGGATGAAAAGGCGGAGGTCGTTTATTTTCGGCCCATGAATTTCACGGATCTCTCGAATTCCCATGGGCAGACATTCCTTTCCGGATAGAGATTCTGTTGGTGAGTGCTGCCCGGCTCGCGGGCCGCTCGCCCTCCCGGGATGAGCGAGGTAGAGAAGGAGAAAGGGTGACCTTTGCGCGGCCTTTTGTCGAGGCGTGTGGGGGGGATGGGGATGGCTTTTGGTGACGAGCTTTTTTATTTTCGGCCCACGAATATCACGGATCTCTCGAATGCCCATGGGCAGACATTCCTTTCCGGATAGAGATTCTGTTGGTGAGTGCTGCCCGGCTCGCGGGCCGCTCGCCCTCCCGGGATGCGGGGGAGGTAGAGAAGGAGGAAGGATGACCTTCTTGTGGGGGGCGGTTGGGAGAGGGCTTATCAGGTTCCCTTGATCAGGTCCCGGAACAACTCGTAGACGAGTTGGCGGCGCTCGATGAAGTCGCACCTGATCACGGTTTTCCGTCCTTCGACATGATAGTGAAAAAGAACCCGAAATCTTCCCTCACGCAGCCGTAGAAATCCGTCCAGCGGATGTTCGAGCTCGATGATATCTCCCTCCCCTCGGGACAAGCGTTTCAAAGCCGCACGCAACCTTCGCCGCGGTTCAGGTGCAAGTGTCCGCAGGAAATGCACGGCCTGATCCGACAACTCAATCTGTTTCGATTTCATCCAGCCGTGTGTAGGTCAGCCGTTCGTCGCGAGATAACTGAAGCGATTTCATGGCCTCGGGATTGGCAAGGATTTCCAAGGTCTCGGTTATCGCATCCATTCTCTTTTGGGAAATGATGTAGGCGACGGTCTTGTCGTGCCGGGAAATGGTTACCGGCCCATTCTCCGCCTCACGAACCAGAGAGGGTAATCGAGCCTGAGCCTCGGTCACAGAATACGTAGATTTCATATCATTATTCTATAGAATGGCGATTACTCAGTCAATGGAATTTCTGTCTGCGATGTCTGCACGTACGTTGGTGCAGCGAGGGACAGGCACCGCCCGTTCAGGATGCCTTACATTCATCCGTATCCTTTTCATTGGCGACTTCGACCTTACTCGTACACATATTTACGCATACGGATAGGTGGATCGCGAGTACGAGTTATGTGCACGAGTACGAGATGAGCGGCTACGACATTTTTGAAACCGCCTAAAAGAGGTACGCGGGAGCGTGCCCATCCGGGAGCGGATGACGGGGGCTATGGTTTTATTTTATCCGCTCTAATGACTGCCGATTTCGCCTCGGAAGACGTAGACGGCGGGGCCGAGGAGGGTTACGTCTGCGGCGCTGTCGTCGGTGAGGTTGTAGCCGATTTCCAGGACGTCGCCGCCGGCACAGGTCAGGCGAACCGGGGAGGTTACCCGCCGGTTGCGACCGGCAAGAAGACCGGCGGCGACCATGCCGGTACCGCAGGCGAGAGTTTCCGCTTCCACACCACGCTCGTAGGTGCGGATGCGGATATCGGAGGGTCCGGTGATGGTCACCACATTAACATTGGTGCCCCGGGGAGCGAAATCTTCATGGTAGCGGATGGCGGATCCGAGGGACTGGAGATCCACGTCATCGACGTCGGGCACTTCGATCACGACATGCTCGACGCCGCTGTTCACGAAATCGTAGTTGTAGCGAACTCCGTCGATCTCGATGGTCTGCCCCATCCGCCAATCATGAGGCGGGGTCATTTGAAGCCGCACCTGGTCACCCACCATCTCGGCCCGGATCAAGCCGGCCATGGTGTCGAACGACATTGAGGCCGGAGCCGCGCCGATATCGTGGGCGAGGCGGGCGATGCAGCGGGCTCCGTTGCCGCACATATCGATCTCGCCGCCATCGGCGTTGAAATAGCGCATGCGGAAATCCGCGGTCTTCGACGGCTGAATCAGCAACAGCCCGTCGGCCCCCACCCCGGTCCGTCGGTGGCAGAGCAGGGCGATCAGATCATGGTCATCCACCGGGAAGGTGAGATCGCGATCGTCCATGAGGACGAAATCGTTACCGGCCCCGTGCATTTTCCAGAATGAATATGGTCCGTTCATTTCGTTCAACAGGTACGACGGGAACCGGGTTTCGTCAACCGAAAGCGGGATGGGTCAGGGTTCCGAGCCCCCTGATTCCCGTTCCACGAGGCGATAGAGGGTGAAGTCTCCGCCCCGTTCTTTCGTCCCTTTCGGGATGCCGGTCCGGTGGTGCTGAAGAATGGCGGATGACAGGGGGGCATGCAGGAGCGGTTCCAGCGACCAGGGTTCAGGGAGATCATGTTCCTTCATCGTCAGCAACAGGACATCATGGCCGGCGAGCTTTTTCTCGGCCATGAGGTCGTAGAGCCTCCGGTACCGGTCGTCGTCCCGGGCCTGAAGCTCATAGCTGCGGCGGTTGTACATGTAGCGAAGCGGGGCGGCAAAGCCGGGCTGATCGGAATATATGAGTGCTTCATCCGGAATCGCGTTGTCGACCTGGCGGTACCAGGCCTGAAGACCGAGCCAGTCCCGGGTTCGGATCATCACCGCGGAAGCCGGCAACTGGGTCCACAGCACGAGGGCCAACACGGCCAAGGCCGCGGCCGGCTTCAACGCCCGCACCTCGGTGCGCATCGCGGCTTCCCGCACCGCAAACACGATGGCGATCACGCCGAGGGGAACGATCACGGGAATGAAGCGGCGGCTGGCCCACATCAGGAAGTGGTCATTGAACAGGGCGGTACCGATGATCACCAGGACCCCGGTGCAGGCGTACAACCATGCCCGGTTGCCCGGCGCTTCGAGGTACAGAATCATCATCCCGATCCCCGCAATCATGACCAGAAAACCGAACGGGCCGAAGACACCCGAGAGGTACAGGCCGTTCCAGGCGTCGGGCCAGCCGTTCTGCATCTTCAGCAGCCGGGCGAACGACGGCGGTAGCGTGCGGCGAAGGTAGGCCTGCGTGTCCTCCACCGCGGCATCGCTCGCCCCGCGCGGCACGGCTACCCCGGCCTGCGTTGCGATCGAGCGGACCCGATCGTGCAGCCAATCGAATATGTTGCGCGCCATCGGCATCGTGGGGTGGTCGGCGTTACTCGGAGAACGGCCACGCCAGCGCCGCAAGCAGCACCAACGCACCCTGCCAAATCAGATAGAAGATACCCGGCATGAACACGCCGAGCACCAGCGACTCGTCGGCGATCCCGATCGTATTGAACAACGGGGCCCGATAGCCGTTGAGCAGGTCCGCGTTGCCGCCGAGGTAGACGAGGAACGTCCAGCCCGTCTCCAGCAGCACGGCCAGCCACGCGATGTAGATGCCGGCGCGACGGGTTTGCAGGATCAGGTAGCTGGCGAGCAGGTACAGGCCGCCGAACAGGACGCCGCCGAGCATGAAGATGGAGTTGTCGCCGCGCGTGAAGGCCGAGGCGACGTTGTCGTTCGTCCAGAGCATCATCTGGTCGATGCCGGCGACAATCAGCGCGAGGCCCGCGACCCAGCACAGGATCGGCCGGGCCGGCGTCTCGTCGTACTGCTCGCCCTTCTCCAGCGAGTCCTGGACCTTCCGCCGACCCTCGAATTGCGGTTCAAG
>JAUIHQ010000202.1 GCA_030432155.1 bacterium
GGCCGGCCAGGGTCTGAAGGGTCTCAAAGGCCACCGTTCGGTCGGCGGCATCCGGGCGTCGATCTACAACGCCTTCCCCGCGGAGGGTGTCGACGCCCTCGTGTCGTTTATGGATGCATTTGCCAAGGCGAACGGCTGAATTTCATTGACCTGACGGCCCAAACCAACAACCATCCGACCCCAACACGCGCCTGTAGTTCAATGGATAGAACAACGGCCTCCGGAGCCGTAGATGTGGGTTCGACTCCCGCCGGGCGTATTTTTTGATTCAAGTCCATGCCCAGGAAATCCTATGTCAGACCGGATGGACGCAAGGCCGACCAGCTTCGGCCGGTTTCGTTTGATCCCGATGTAGCCCCCGCGTCTGCGGGATCGGTGCTGGTGCGGATGGGCAATACCCAGGTGATTTGCGGGGTGTCCGTCCTCCCGGAAATCCCCCGCTGGATGAAATCAGCCAAGGCCGAGGGGGGATGGCTGACCGCGGAATACTCCATGCTGCCGTATTCGACCACCGACCGGGCCCGCCGCGACAGCGCATCCGGGCGGATCAGCGGTCGTTCACAGGAAATTCAGCGGCTGATCGGCCGGTCTCTCCGGGCGGTGGTGGATCTCAAAGCGCTGGGACCCCGGACCATTTGGGTCGATTGCGACGTCCTGCAGGCCGACGGCGGAACCCGCACCGCATCCATCACCGGAAGCTACGTGGCCCTGGAGATGGCGGTTCGCAGGATGCTCAAATCCGGGGAGCTGGAGGTCAATCCCATCCAGGACTCCGTGGCCGCGGTCAGTGTCGGTCTCCTCGAGGGACAGGCCCTTCTCGATCTCTGCTACCTCGAGGACGCCGCCGCCGATGTTGACATGAACCTTGTCATGACCGGTTCCGGCGCCTTCATCGAGCTTCAGGGCACAGCCGAGGAATCCCCTTTTTCCGGCGCCCAGCTCAACCGGATGATTACCCTCGGCCGGAAAGGTATCCGCGAGCTGCTGGCCGCCCAGGCCCGGGTCCTGTCTCCGCGGCGCTGATTGTATCCTTTTCACGGTTTCTCCGTAAAAGGGATTGCCCGTGAATCGCTTTTTGCTACGTTAGCGAATTGCAAACCATCATCATTATCAACGTCACAGGGGGTTCCTATGCATAAGAAGTGGATGGCGGCGGTCGCACTGGCCGCTGGAATGATTGCGTTCGCAGGCTGCGATACGCTCGATGGCGGTTCGAAAGTACCCGCCGACATGAAAACCGTTGCCTCGGACGCGATCGATGCCGTGTCCTACGACGAGGCGGCTGAGACCATGACCGTCACCTTCGACAAGGGCGGCACCTACAAGTATTCGGGTGTGCCGTCGAAGATCTACGACGAGCTGATGGCGGCCGAATCGAAAGGCGCGTACATCGCCGAGTCGGTGAAGGGCAAATTCGACGCCGAAAAGATCAAGTAACGGCCCAGGCCGTTCAAAGACCCCCGGGACCTTTGCGGTTTCGGGGGTTTTTTATTTCCAAAGGTTTTACCCGCCGTATGATGCGGCCATGCAACTGGAACAGGATCATCTTTTCGAAGCCCTCGCCATCGCCATGCCGAAGCGGGGTGTAGCCCGGTATTTCTTCGGCGACAACATCGAGGGCTATCTCGAAGGCCACGCGTATCGTTATGCCGCAGGCGACGGATACCGGCTGCACGGCCGATCCCTGTTCCGGGACTTTCTGAGCTGGCGGGGGAAGTTCCTCAACGACAAGGCGAAGGCCGATCGGGCGTTCCTGTATCCGTACGGAATCCGTCACCGTCATTCCGTATCCTGGTGGGATGAATGCATGCTGCTCCGGCGCCGACATGCGGTGGCGCTTCGTATCTCGTCCCGCAAACCCGAGTCGCTGGCTCTCGCCCCGATGCTGGAACTCGATCCGGACGAGCTGGTCGTGCAGCAGCGGGAGTGGGGATATCTTCTGTATGACCGGTCCAAATCCTTCTGCATCGGCGTCAGCTCCAGCCAGCCGTTTCGTCATGTGGAAACCGGAGAAAAAGACGGATTCGCCGCCCCGCGATTCCGCACAGCCCGGGACGAATCGGATTTTACCCTGTACCTCGCCTTCGCCGATCATCCACGTGCGGCCCAGCGGCATGCCGAGCAGCTTCGCGAGGATGACGGGGTCCGCCGCCACAAGCAGGGGATTCAGCAGATCCTGACCCGCAGCTACCTTTGGACGTCGGATACCGATTACAACCGGGCCCTGATGTGGGCCAAGCTCAGTAGTTATTTCCTCGTGGAAGATGAATTCGGTAAAGGGATCTGGGCCGGCCTGCCGTGGTTCAAGAACAACTGGGGCCGCGACACATTTATCGCCCTGCCGGGAACCCTGCTGGTGACGGGCCGGTTCGAAGATGCGAAAGAGGTGATCCGGAATTTCGCTCACTGGCAGTGTATGGACAAGAAATCGCCCGACTACGGCCGGGTCCCCAACCGGGTGACCGGGACCCGTGACGCCGACAAGATTTACAACACTGCCGACGGCACGCCGTGGCTGATCCGGGAGTTGTATGAATACCTCTGCTACACCGGGGACACCTCGTTCGCCGAGGAAATGTTTCCAACGGTCAAAACCGCGATCGAAGGCGCGATCAAACACTATGTCGACGACCAGGGACTCATGACCCACGACGACGCCGATACCTGGATGGATGCGCGGATCCGGGGCGAACAGCCGTGGTCGGCCCGCGGAAACCGGGCCAATGATATCCAGGCCCTGTGGTTTACCTCCCTCCAGATCGGCGCCCGCCTGGCCGGGATGACCGGCGATACGAAATCCGCCAAAGCCTGGTCCGCCCTTGCCGGCAAGGTGAAGACAGCCTTCAACCGCCGGTTCTGGGACCCTGCCAAGGGAAAGATGGCCGACCGCCTCCGTCCGGACAACACCCGGGACCTGAAAGTACGCCCCAACCAGTTGATGACAATATCCGTTCCCATGATCGATCCCCTTCTGACGACGGAGCGCATGGAAAAAGTCGTACGGAACGCAGCCGGCGAACTTCTGTTCCCCTACGGTATCGCCTCCCTGTCCCAGAAGGATCCGTACTTCCATCCCTATCATCATCACGAGGACGACGCCTGGTATCATTTCGACGCCGCCTATCATAACGGCACGGTATGGGGTTGGAATGCCGGCTTCACCGTGACCGCCCTCTGCCGCACCGGTCAGACCGCTACCGCCTGGGCCCTGACCCGGAATCTCGCCGACCAGATCCTCAACCACGGTTGCCGGGGCGGCATGAGTGAGTTACTCGACGCCTGGCCGAATGCCAAAGGCAATATCACCCTGTCCGGAACCTGGACCCAGGCCTGGAGCACGTCCGAGTTCGCCCGCAACGGATACCAGGATTACGGCGGTTTCGACCCCCGCCTGCTGGAGAACGAGCTGCGGTTGAAGCCTTCCCTGCCGCTGGACTGGGATCATGCCAGCGCCGGATATCCCTTCGGCCGCGATGGAACCCTGCATGTCGCCTACGGACTCGAACACGGTAAACATGTGTATGTGATCCGGATGGAAGGGGGCCCGGGTGAGCTGACCGTAAAAATGGACCTGCCCGCGGGCGGCTATCGGTTTGCGCTGGCGCCTTTGATGAAACCGGCGGATACCGTGACCGTGGTGATCGACAACGATACGGCCATGGTCTCCATCAACGGCACATGGGCCGACAAGCCGGTCAAGGGAACAAGAGAGCCGAAGAACAAGCCGGTCGCCTTCGCCAAACCCGATACCCGCCGCAAACCCGGTGTATTGAAGAAGCAAAACATGCTGGAAGAACTGATTCTGGCCGGGAAGTACCGGTGATTTCCTCGGATCGTTTGCGATTCTCTTCGCCGCCGCGTTGCGCCTGCTATTTTCTTTCCATCCCGCCGGGATGTCGTAAAATAAGAAAAGATGAATCCATCATCCTAAGCAGAAAGGCATCACCAAGATGAATCGCGTTCTTTCCTTCATGACTGTCGTCCTTGTTACCGCCGCCGTTGCACGGGCGGAAGAGCTTCCGCGGCATGCCGCTTCCATCGTCGCCGACGATGCAAATGCCCGGGTCGTCCAGCGCGAATCCCGTTACTACGCGCCCGGTGATCAATTCTCCATACACTTTTCATTCCTGCCCAGCCCGGGCGACGATGTGTTTGAGGATGCCTACGGTCTCCGGGGTGAATACAAGATCGCCCTGCCGCCGTCCTTCTCCGTCAACCTTCATGCCGCGGTCGAGCAGTGGAGCACCGACGGGACGGATGACGCCAACATGTATCCGCTTGGTATTTCCTTGAGCGCGTATACCGCCGGCGACCGGCCCCTGATGCTCGAGGCCGGGGTCGGGTTGCAGTACCAGATCGTGAGCTTTGAGCCGGCCGGCGTTGACTATGATAACGGCATCGGCGCAACCGTGCACGGGATCCTGAGGATTCGCCTCGGCGATTCCACATCCTTTGATGTCGGCGCGGTGTACCGTGCATCCCTGCTGGATAGTGAAGCCTCGGATAGTACGTTCGAGGACCTGAAGTTTGACGGCATTGAAATCCGCACCGGGTTCTCGTGGCTGTTCTGATTGAACGTTGAGAAGGAGTTGCATGATGAAAATGATTCAAGGGTGGGTGATGAGTCTTGCGTTGGCCGTAATGGCCGGTTTGCTCGCGATTCCTGCGGCTGTCGCACAGGATGAGGGAGATACATCGGCGCTGGAAGCATTCCGGCAGCAGGTGGCGGATACCTTTCCCGATTCGGCAGCCGGAGATGAAGACGCCGTCGCGGAGGAGGGCGTCATCGATGACCCGACCATGGCGGTCTTTGTCCGGAACCGGACCCGCAAGGCGTTCATCGACGACGAGGTGGATGGTATCCGTGACAGTGTGATCGCCCGCCTCGCCGGCGAAGGGGTGCGAATTCTCGATCCCGCGGATGTCGCCGATTCGTTCACCCGCTACAAAATCACCACTGCGGAAGAGAAGGCGGGCCTGGTGGACGGCGTGTTTTCCGGCGGCTCGGTCACGAGGGTTGCGGGGATGATCGATGCCGATTACATTGTGACCGTATCCATCAGCAGTGCCGATGTGCGGCAGCGCGAGATGGGCGGTGCCCCGGTGCGGACCTACCGGGTATCGATGCCGGTGAAAGTGCTCGACGGCGTCACCGGGGCAAGCGTGTACGGTGATGTGATTACCATGACCTATCCGACCCAGGGGGCCGGCGGCACAGAAGATACCGTTTATTATTCCGATCTGTTCAACCGCGCCGGCGATCGCATCGCCTCCACGATCATGGACTCCCGTGACAAATGGCGGGCGCCTTCGGATCGTGACGTGGCCCGGGTATCCTTCACCGTGTCCACCACCATCGATGAGCTGGTGAACGGTCTTGAGCAGGGCGCTCGCGGACCCAACGAACTCCTGGATGAGCTGCGGCGTACGGTTGGGGGTGTTACCGTTGAGTTGGACGGCCTCGCGCTTGGTACCTCACCCGGAACGTTCCAGGCCGCGCCGGGTATGCATCAGCTTCGGTTGACCCGCCAGTGGATGGAGCCGTGGCAGAAGACAGTGGAAATTCGGGAGGGCTCGAATTTTAACGTCGCTCTGGAGCTCTCCGATGAGGGGATCCGCAAATTCGGTTCGGTTGAGGCCTTCCGCGCTGCGACCGCACTGATCTACGCCGAGGCCGCCTACACCAAAGGTATCAAAATCAATTTCGATACTGCGGCATGGCAGAATGCCGCCATCGGGAACAGCGGGACGACCATAGACCTGGACAACATCAGCCAGGGCGGCTTGAACAACCGGACATCGGAATAACAGGGCGGCAGGATGATTCAACCATCCGGTCGTCGGCAGCTGGTGCAATCGCTCGGCATTGCGGCCGCCTTGTCGGCCGCAGCCGGGTGCGCAACCCATACCGACCGGTCCGCCGATGCCGCCGCCCGCTTTCGTTCCGGCGAGACCGATAAAGCGATCGCGGTCTTCGACGGTATGAAGGACGGCGGGAACCGCCCGCTTGGACTGATCGAGAGCGGGCGGTACCGGATGATGGCGGGCCGGTTTGTTGAATCCCGGAATGATTTTGCCGATGCGATCGACGAGATCGCGGAGATGGAGGAGGGGGCGATCATCCGCCTGCGTGATGTCAGCCGGTCCTTCCTTGCCTCCACGATCCTTGACGACACATCGCGCCGGTATCTCCTCCCTGGATTCGAAACCATCATGGTGTTCCAATGCCAGGCCCTGAATCACCTGTTCCTCGGCCACCCCGATAGCGCCCTGGTGGAAATGCGCCGCGCAGTGTTTGCCCAGGATCAGATTGCCGCCGAATACGCAGAGGAGATCGCCAAGGCGGAGCAGAAGCTGGACCAGGACGATGAAATGCTGGCCCTTCAGTCCATGCGGCAGGCCCTGTCCGGCGTATCCGAGGTTGCGGGACGGGTCAAGGCATCCTACCTGAATCCGTATGTCTGGTACATGAGCAGCATTCTGTATGAGGTGGCGGGTTATCGGGCCAATGCCTACATTGCCTGCAAGAAAGCGTTCGAGCTGAGGCCCGAACATCCCGATATCCAGCGGGATGTGGTTCGGCTTTCCGCGACCGAAAATTCCCTGGATCACGAACGCCTGATCCGGGAGCTCGGGATGCAGCCGGTACCGGAACCGACGGCCGAAATCATCGTGGTGTTTGAGGAGTCGATGATCTCCCGGCGGCAGCATGCCTCGATCGCTCTACCCATCATGCACACCATCCAACCGTTTTCCTTTCCGACCTACCTGGACGGCGGCTACGTTCCTTCCGTCATTCAGATCGCTGCCGATGGTACGCCCCTCGGCTCCTGCAGCCCGGTTTGCTACCTGCAATCCCTGGCCTACAAAGATCTCGAGGAGAAAATGCCGGGCATCGTTCTGCGTACGGTTACCCGGGCCATCAGCCGCGCCGCCGCCCAGCGGGCGATGCTGCAATCGGACAATGAATGGGTGAATATGATCGGACTGTTCTCCCAGATCGGATTCGTGGTGGGAGACCGGGCCGATACCCGGGGATGGTACAGCCTGCCCATGGTCGTGCAGCTTCACCGTTCGCCCC
>JAUIHQ010000203.1 GCA_030432155.1 bacterium
GGTGGATTTGTAGGGTCCACACCTTGATTTTGATATGCCAAAATCTGTGTGGCAATCTGAATTAATAACGCTTTTAAATCATCATCATTTAATTCAGTGGCATCCGGATCGTTGTTAGCCGGAGGCGCATTTAGAGAGTCCATACCTGCGTACTGATGACACCACATCGAGAGTCCCAGAGGTTTGAGATCAGCTCATGCGCGATTTTCTGTTTGGAGCCGGCAGCACGGTCTCGGGCATACACAAGTACATTGGTATCGACGAAAGCCTTATCGGTCATGCAGTTCGTCCCTCGAAGGATAGGCCGTGCCCGATTCATTCAAGACCATGGGCTTGCGCGATGTCCAACGGCGGGCCGCTGCATCATAGGTCCGTTCACGTCCGACCCGCTCCGCCAACAACTCGCCAACGAAGCGGGAAACACTTGTGTTCTTCTCCGCAGCGAGAATCTTGGCCTGGTGGGCCATCTCCTCGGAAAGGGTGATGGTAATATTCTTCATAACACGATTATAGTGCTACACGAAAATCGTGTCAATTGGCCTGTTTCGATGACCGGAGACGGGATGGGTGTTTGGTCATGATCACATTTGCTGCAGGCAACCCGGTCGCCGAGGCCGGCGACCCTCCCGTTTATCTCCACACGGCCAAAAGGGAGGGCGAGCGCCTCGCGAGCCGTTGGATCCTGAACGGCCAGGGCGGTTTCAAAAATGTCGTAGCCGCTCACCTCGTACTCGTACACACACTCGTACACAGGATCGGCGTGTAGAAGTATCTGTACGAGTAGGGTCGAAGTCGCCGAGGATAAGGATACGGACTGACTTAAAACGCCATAGCCGAGGCTGTGATCGATCTGCCAACGGATCGGCCTGAAACCTTCTTCCCCCCGGTTACCGCATCATATAAATCAGCTTCTGCGGCTCCCCATCGCGCTCGATATCAAGGACGAGGGCGCTGATGCGGTCTTTCACGAACTCGCTGATGAAGTATTCGGCACGTGATTGACTGGTCATGTTCATGGAGTTGACCCGGCGTATGGTATCGCCTTCCTGCAATCCGACCGATTGGAAAAAGTCCTGCTCGCCTTTCTGAGCAACCCGGTAGCCGCCGACATTGCCTTCCTCCCGGTAGTCGGGTTCCATGGACATGTAGACGTTGGCGATCCGCTCGGGATCATCCAGGAGCTCGTAGTAATACTCCATCAACGCATCCTTGCGCAGGATCCACCGGTTATCCCCGATACGTTTTCCGAATCGCGAGGTTTCGAGGGCCGGCGGTTCGTCGACGGGTGCAGTCCCGGTTCGTCCGGAGCCCGCCGTGGGATTGGCAACATTTCCGGGGGGAGCAAAGCTGAGGAAGAGTTCGGTATCCACGCCGTTTCGGGACATGACGACCCGCTCCCGGTCAATGGTGGTCAACGTCATGTCCTCGAAAATATCGCCCTCGCTCAACAGATGCTGGGTCCCGGCCGGCAGGTCATCGATGATCGCCCGCCGGGCTCCCCGATCACCTTCCTCCGCGCCGAACAGGAAAAATGTTCCGGCGAGCCGGAGCCGATCGGCAAGCGATCCGGCGGGACGCGATTCCACCCGGGCGGCCGGTTCACCCGGCTGCAATACATTCCAGGCCCCTGCCTCCGGCGCGACATCCATCTCCGACTTCTGAACCGGCGATACTACCGCGCCCTTCTCAGCATCCGAAACCGGCAATTGCCGGAATTGTCGAACATAGAGAACCACCTGCAGAACGAGGATGCCGAGGAGCACAAGCCCGGCTATGCGGAACAGCCCCGCTTCTTTTGCTATCGTTGTTCCCATGTTCCGGTTGCCTGACACGCCTTCAACAAAAAAGGAATCCGTGAGACGATAAGCCGGATTCTGTCGCGCCCGCTTTCGCGGACCGTTCGGTCATGTATCTATGCGATGAACCCGAAACCTTGGCGCCGCCGAGGCGACGCTATCCCGCAAAAAGCGGGAAGGAACGGGCCGCTCCAGGTTTCCTATTCCACCTTGCTCCGGATGGGGTTTACCCTGCCCTCCCGGTTACCCGTAGAGGCGGCGGTCTCTTACACCGCCTTTTCACCCTTATCCCGCAGTTGCGGGACGGTTTGTTTTCTGTGGCACTTTCCATCACGCCGGTTTGCCCGACGCCTTCCCCGATCCAGCGGGGACATCCTGCCCTGTGGAGTCCGGACTTTCCTCTCCCCGTCACCGGGAAGCGACCGAATGTCTCACAGATTCGAAACCAATATACCCAATCAGCCGTTCCAGAACAAGAGCCGGCCGCAATAGTTACAGGCGACCAGGGCCTCAGCCCGCTTCACATCCTGCAATACCTGGGGTGGTAGCTTCATGTGACATCCGCCGCAGGCCCCGTTACGCTCGATCGGCACGAAGGCAACATCGCCTTTGTTGTTCATCACCCGCTCGTAGCGGGCCAGCCATTCCTCGTCGATGCCGGTGGCCAGCTCGGTCCGTTCGGCTTTCAATTTGTCGATTTCCGCCTGGATGTTGCCGAGACGGGCGTCCAGCGCATCCATATCGCCCTGGACCACGCTCTCTTCCTGCTTCAGTTCCGTCTGCTTTTCCTTCAGCTCGGCCTTGATGGACTCGGCCTGCTCCATGAGCACCAGCTCTTGTTCCTCCTGCTCTCGGATTTTTCCTTCAAGAACGGCAACCTCTTTCTCGATTGCCCGGTACTCCTCGTTGGTCTTGATCTTGGTCTGCTGGTCGCGGAGCTTGTAAATCTTCTCCCGAAGTGAATCGATTTCCAGTTCGACCTGCTTGATGGCCGACTGGTTTTTCTTGACATCCTCCTGGCCGGCTTCGACCGCAGCCCGGTGCTCCTGGAGGCGTGTTTCCGTCAGTTCCTTCCGCTTGGGAATGTCCTGCGTTTCCCTCGTCAACTGGATGATTTTCCGGTCCCGATCCTGCAGAACCAGCAGTTGTTCCAATGTCGTCACGTAGTGCTCCTTCCAAAGTCACGTTCAATCTACGCCAGCGGGGAAAGAATGGTCAACCGGAGATTGCCCCCGGGTGCACACCGGGGGGTGTCGAGCCGTCCGCATCTAGTCGAAATACTGCTTTTGGCATGCATGTGGGGCTGTGGTAGGCTCTCCCATGTATTTACAAATGACACGAGAGGATGCAGATATCGACCAACCGGAGAAGACCGGTTCGATCCGGCGGACCATCAAGGCCAGGCTGATCGATCCGGTCCTGCAGCTTCTCATGCAGGGCATTACCCCGGAAAAACTGGCCATCAGCATGGCCTTGGGCGCGGTCATCGGGGTCATCCCCCTCCTCGGCACCACCACCATTCTCTGCACGATCACCGCCATCGTTCTCCGCCTGAACCTGCCGGCGATCCAGGCCGCAAATTGGTCGGTCTACGGACTCCAGCTTCTGCTGCTGCTACCCTTAATGCGGGCCGGCGACATGTTGTTCGGGGTGGAGCCGCTGACGTTCTCCCCGCCGGAGCTGATTGAAATGTTCCGGACGGATTTCTGGGGCAGCGTACAGGATCTATGGCGGACGACGTTGCACGCCCTGACAATCTGGGGACTTGCCTCGATACCCGCGGTCCTCGTCCTGTATTCGATCTTAAAACCCCTGTTCCGGCATATCCTCGCCCGCCGACAGGCTGAACCGGGAGCGGGATCATGATGAATGGGTCGAATTTGTTGATGGTATCTGCTCTGATCTCCGTCGGGGTTATGACCGGTCTGTGGCTGGTCCAGTTGAAGACAAAGAATGCCGGGGTTGTGGATATCGGCTGGTCGGGCCTGGTACCGACTCTCGCGGTCCTGGCAGCCTTCACGAGCTGCCCCTGGACGCTTCGCGAAATCCTCCCCTCCTGCCTCGCCGTCCTATGGGGGGGGCGGCTGGTCTGGCACATTCACCGCCGCAATCATGGCAAACCGGAAGATTCCCGCTATGCGGACCTCCGGAAGCGCTGGCAGCCAAGTCTTCAGTGGAAATTCTTCATATTTTTCCAATTCCAGGCCGCGGCAGCCTTGCTGTTCGCTTTGCCCTACTGGCTGATCATCCGCGATCCCCCTTCCAACCTCCTGGGCATGGAATGGATCGGCCTCGGTCTGGCTGCTGCGGCATGGGCAGGTGAAGCCACGGCCGACCGACAGCTCAAGTCATTCGTCCGGGATCCGGCGAATAAAGGAAAAGTCTGTGATCGCGGGCTCTGGCGCTATTCACGTCACCCGAACTATTTCTTCGAATGGATGATCTGGGTCTGCCTCGCCCTCGCCGCGTGGCCCGGGCCGTATGGCTGGGTCGCCATTCTGTGCCCGGTGCTGATGCTCTTCTTTCTATTCAAGGTCACCGGGATTCCCGCGGCGGAAGCGTCCTCGCTACGCAGCAAGGGCGACGCCTACCGGGCCTACATGGCGCGAACCAGCGTGTTTGTTCCTCTCCCGCCCCGCTCTTCATCGACGTAACGTTCATGCATGGGAAGGATTGATATGTGGTACCAGCGACTGATTGAACATGGAATGATTCCCGACGGCCTCCTCCGCTTCGGCATCCGGCGACTGCTCGCCGGACGGATTGCCGCTGAATCCGCCCGCGCCGGAAACGATCGTGATGCCCATGAACAGGCGTTTGCCGCATCCCTCGACGGTCAGCCGGTGGCGGTGGCCACCGCCGAAGCCAACGAGCAGCACTACGAAGTACCCACCGCCTATTTCCGAGCCACCCTGGGCAAACGGCTGAAGTACAGTTCCTGCTTCTATCCCGAAGGGGTCAACGGCCTCGACGACGCGGAAGAGGCGATGCTGGCGCTTACCTGTGAGCGCGCGGACCTGCAGAACGGCCAGGATGTTCTCGAGCTGGGCTGCGGCTGGGGATCGCTCAGCCTGTATATGGCCGAAACCTATCCGGCATCCCGCATCACCTCGGTTTCGAATTCACGTACCCAGAAAGAATATATCGACGAGCGGGCCCGTGCCCTCGGGCTTACCAACCTGCGGGTCATCACGGCCGACATGAATGAGTTCAGCATCGGATCGACGTTTGCCCGAGTGGTCTCGGTGGAAATGTTCGAGCACATGCGGAACACCGGTGAACTGCTGCGGCGAATTCGCGGCTGGCTGCGGCCCGACGGCCGGTTGTTCGTCCACATCTTCTGCCATAAGGATCTGCCCTACCTGTTCGAAACCGGCGACGACCATGACTGGATGGCCCGTTACTTCTTTACCGGCGGCATGATGCCGTCCCGCAACCTGTATCGCCGGCTGGACCGGGATATGGAGGTGGAGGAGCAGTGGGATGTGAACGGCCGCCACTACGAGCGCACCCTCAACGACTGGCTCAAGAAGATGGATGCGGCGCGATCCGAGCTGATCCCGCTTTTCCGCGACACATACGGATCGCAATACAAGGTGTGGTGGAACTACTGGCGGATCTTCATGATGGCATGCGCGGAATTGTTCGGCTATCGTGACGGCCGCGAATGGTTTGTAACCCATATCCGGTTCAAGCCGGTGTCATCCAATGTTGATGAAAGGAGCTGATGACGAAATGGGCGACGTATTCTGCCGCATGAAATCGAAAACGATTATCTTCTGCCTGACCGCCCTGTTACTTCCGGTCTTCCTGCACGCGGCGGCCGCGCAGGAGGAACCGGACATCGGCTCCGCCGCCGAACCGGTTACGGTACTCAGCGAACCCGGCGAGGGCACAGTGGCATCGCTCGAGGCCCTCGAACGTTCGCTCGATATCACCCAACAGGAAATCGATGCCGCCCAGCAGAGGCTGGTGGACGCACAGGACGATGTCTCACGGGAAGAAGCCCGGGCCAAACTCATCGACCTCAAGAACCAGTACGAGGAACAGCGCCGGCAGTTTGAAGAGTTTGCGGTCGAAATCGATTTACGTCCCTTCATCACCGAAGAGGAAAAAGCATTCGACTGGCAGGAGGAGCTGGCCAAGCTGCTCGAGCCGATCATGGCCGAGATCGAGAATGCAACCGCTGAATCCCGGCAGATCGGCGAGTTGCGGTCACGTCTCTCGGAACTCGGCGAAAAGCGCGATCTCGCCGAGGAAGCGGTCCGGAACCTCGAAAGCCTGATGGCCCGTGACCTCTCGACCAATCTTGCCTCCCGCCTTCAGGAGCGGCTGGATGCATGGCAGAGGACTTACGACCAGGCAAAGAATGAATACACCGCGCTGGATCTCCAGCTTCAGAACCGGTTGGCCGAACAGAAATCCTTTATCGATTCATCTACCGCCTACGCCCAGAAATTTTTCCGTACCAAGGGCCTCAACCTGCTGCTCGGTATTCTCGCCTTCTGTGCGGTATTTTTCGGGGTCCGGTTTCTCCAGTACGTTGTCCGCAAACTGAAACGCGGGAAGGAAAAGAAAAACTTCGGGACCCGCCTGACCGCCCTGCTCTTTCATGTCTTCAGCATCGCCGGCGGCCTGCTGGCCACCCTCGCGGTGTTCAACATGGTCGGCGACTGGTTTCTACTCGGCATCATCGTGATCTTCCTCCTCGGGGTCGGCTGGGCCAGCATCAACACCCTCCCCCAGCATGTGGAAACGGTAAAGCTGATGCTGAATATCGGTGCGGTCAAGGAAGGCGAGCGCCTGATGTTCGACGGAACCCCGTTCCGTGTTGAATCTCTCGGGTTCGCCGCCCGTGAAATATCTCGTCGGCATGCATTCCCGTCCCGCCGGCGAACACGAGGAATGGTTTCCCTGCAAGGAGGGCGACTGGGTGGAGCTCTCCGACGGCAAAACCGGGCGGGTGGCGTATCAGACCCCCAGTACCGTGCAGCTCGTGGAGCTGGGCGGGGCCCAGAATGTTTATCAGACATCCGACTTTCTTGCCCTCTCACCCCGTGTTCTTTCCACCAATTACCGGATCCTTTCCATATTCGGCGTAGACTATAAACACCAGGATATCGCCACGACGGAGATTCCCGGAGTCTTCCAGGCAGGGTTGGAAAAGGAACTCGCTGCCGTGATCAAGCCGGAGCTGATTCATGATGTTGATGTATCGTTTGCCTCGGCCGGAGCGTCCTCGCTTGATTATGAAATCGTGGTGGACCTGAAGGGCGACGCAGC
>JAUIHQ010000204.1 GCA_030432155.1 bacterium
CGAGGCGGCGGCATCGGTTAGCGTGATCACCGCGTTGGATGTTCCGACCGCAAATCCTGACGTGTCATAGGAAACCGTATGCTGCTGACCCGCGCCCGCCGCGAGCGATCCGGACACCGGATTGACGGTCAACCATGACGCATTGGTGGAGACATCGTAGGACAGGGTACCCAAACCGACATTCGTCACCCCGAAACCATCGCCGGCCGGGCTGTCACCCACGGTTATGGTGTTCGATATCGTTACCGGACTTACAAGGATCCCGGCATCCGCGCCGGTCCCCTGAAGGGTGAAATTGAAAGGATTCTCGTTCGGGTCATTGTTGACAAAGCTGACCACCGCGGTGCGCAAACCCGGTGCGGACGGATTGAACTGCACGGTGAAGGTTGTCGAACCGCCGGCAGACACCGGGGAGGACGGCTGGCTGGTGATGATGAAGTCCGCGGCCGCGGCGCCCGACGTCGTCACATTGTTTACGGTCAGGTTTGCATTCCCGGTATTGGTGATGGTGAAGGTATGGGAAACCGTGTCGCCCACGACGCCCAGCGAGCCGAAATCCGTATCGTCGCCGACCGACGGCACCGCATCCCCGTCCACAATATCCGTCCCGTTGCCGCTGACCGCGATCTCCGGGTTGATGGAGATGGTGGTGACACTTTGGGTGCTTGATGAATCCGATTCGCACCCATTCGCACCCTCAGCCCTGACACGGTAATAATAGGTCACCCCACCGGTCAGACCCGTCACCGACTCACTGGTGCCGGCCACCGACCGGTTGGAATAGCCTGCGACAAAGTTCGGACTGCCTCCGGCGGCGGAGTTGCTGACGATGATGTTGTCGAAATAGATGCCCTCGTCTGCTGAATCCAGGCTGTAGAGTTGAATGGAAATTACCAGACCGGTGCCGCTGACACTGATTCCGTTGGTCGTGAAGGTCTCGAAATTGCTGCCGACGCCGGCGGAATATCCATCGACCAGCGCGGGCAGCAGGGCTCCGTCGCCGTCTCCGTCAAAATCAGAATCGAGCTGGGCGGGGGTGTTGAAGGTTGATCCGTCATTTTCCACCGCCATCAGATTCTGCGGGGCGCCACCGTCCACCGCATAGGTAATTAACATGCTGTCGGTGCTGTCCCAGTCCACGGAATTGGGGGTCAGCATGTCGATGGAGAAATCGAAGGATGACACCCCGGTGATGTCGATGGAGTCGAGGGTCATGGACGGATCGGTAACCGGCAGATCCTCCACCGCCCAATAGAAACCGTCATTGTTGCCGTTCGAGGTATCGGTGCGGTTGAAAATATCGGTATCGCCGCTGCCGGTGGTGGTGGAAGGCGTGTAACCATCGTTGACCGTTTCGAAATCGACGGTCAACAGCGCCCCTCCCCCGCCTCCGCCGCCGAAGGCTTCGTTGGTGGATACATCCAGCCGGTAGCCGCTCGCACCGGCCAGGGACGACCAGTTCGCGGTGAAATCGGTGTTATTCGTGGGATCGGCATACAGACCGGTCACCACCGAGGTGAAACACAGCGCGGTCAGGTCATACTCCGCACCATAGGCAGTTCCGGCACTGTTCTGAGCAAAGGCTCGATAATAGTAGGTTTCGCCGGGAACAAGCCCGGTCATATTCACACTGAACATTCCGGTACCGGACCCATTGGTTGCCGCGTTGTCAGTGATGGTTGGTGACGTCGAGGTACTCCACACCACGCCACGGTTGGTCACGGCAGCGCCGCCATCGGAAACAACATCACCCCCGGTTGAAGCATCGGTGACATTGGTATCCACCGCAAGGGTCGTGGTGACCGTGGGAGGTATCGCTCCGGTCGCCAGGGAGAACAGCTTCATCACCGCGAAATGGGCCCGATTGGCTTCATACGCATCGCCCACCAGCGCGGGAAGCGGATGGTATGCCCACTGGGAGGGGTCGAATACCATGCCGTTGGCAAATGTGAAGCCGGCAAACGTCAGGGACAGATGGTCTCCATCCAGCACATCGTTGGGCAGAACGACATCATACGGAGATGTTTTGCCGAGATTGGTATCGGTATCGCCTTCCGTATCGGACGGTTGATGGTTGTCGGTTACCAGCAGGTTGGTCAGGACCAGGAACGCGGACTCATTCCGGTCATTCAGGTTCAGGTCTCCGGCGATCACCAGGTAGTCATTGGTGGAAAATCCTGCGGTGGCGATGTAATTCGTGAGTTCGCGTGCTTCGTTTTCGCGAGCTGTCGTCTCTCCCGGTCCCGCCTTGAAGTGAACACTGATCAGGTTCAGGTTTCGGGGACCGGGCAGGTCGATTTCCACATGAACATGATCGCGGGATGCAACGAAACTATCCGCCCATTCATTGGTCGCGATAATGGGGTAACGGCTGATGACACCATTGGGTATCGGAAATGAATCCGATTCAGGCTCCACATAGTAGTAGTAATTGGTCCCGGCAACGGTATCCACAAACGAACGATAACTCGCGTTGGTGACATTCCATTCCTGGATGGCCAGAACATCCGGCCTCATGCGCTGGAGTATCCGGATACCGCTTTCATCATAGCTGACGACATTGTTGACGATATTGGTGCCGCTCACCAGATTGGCGGTCATAACGGAAAGAGTGTCATCGTCCTGGATCAGCACCGAGGAAAATACCGGACCGCCGGGTATCGCGCCGTCAAGCAACGTCAACTCCAGCAAGATATCCTCAAGGCCTTCCTGTAACGCGTCATCACTGAGGGTGATAACGAGATTGGAGGTTGTGGAACCCCCGGACGTAAAGACCACGTTCGTGCTGTTGACGGTAAAGTCATTTCCTCCGCCGACGACCGCGGTGCCTGCCAGCGAAACCCGAACCGTTGCATCCGCGGCATACGAAAGGTGCACCGGAACAGTCAGGGTTCCGTTGGTTTCCGTCGTTACGTAGAGTGAGTCGCCGAATGACGCGCCCGGCGCTCCGCCCGTGCCGGTGATCTTCACGTTATCGATAAAGTAGCGGTCAAAGTTATTGCTGTTGGCCGATTCATCAAACCGGAGCCGGACGGCAACCACGTCGGCGGTGGCCGGAACGGCGACCTGCCAGGGATTGGCAGCCACCGTACCGGACCCGATACCACCGAACCCGAGATTGGTGTTTGCCGCACCATCCGCCAGCTTGACGCTGCCCGGCCCATCCCACGACGAGCCACCGTCATAGGAAAGGTCCAGATAAAGATCGTCACCGGCATCCGGCCCGGCCATCGCGAAAGCTACCTCAATCGTGACGGAAAGAAAGGCGGATACGTCGACTGGCCGGAACGATATATACGGGTCCGCATCCAGCATGGCCGATCCGGCCAAGGTCGCGGCATGTGCCCCGGCTGCATTGGTATCGGCGTCCACGTATACTGTGGCACCGTTGGAGGTGAAGGAATAGAGCCAATTATCCGTCGGCGTTCCCTCGAAGCCCTGGAATGCGATGGTGGAAAACTGGCCGGTGCCGGTCCCCTGAACGGCAAAGGTGTAGGAGGATTCGTCTGTGTCATCGTTCGCGACCGTAACCACGGCGGTCCGGAGTCCGATCGCGCCAGGGTCAAACGATATCACCAGGTTCGATGCAGCCCCTGCGGATACGGAGCCAGGCCAGGAAAGAATACGGAAATCGGCGGCCGCGCCCATGGTGCTGGCAGTTGAAACCGAGCTGATGGTCAACACGCTGTTCCCAAGATTGGTAATGGCGAACGTATGCGTGGAGGTTCCCGAGGCGGCGTTGATCTCTCCGAAATCCGTTCCGTCGCCCGCAGCCGGGGTCACATCGCCATCCACGATCAGCGCCCCATTGGTGCCGAGAACGGCAATCTCCGGTGCGGCAACGAGACCGAGAAGGCCGACCCAATTCGTGGCAATGCGAATCTCGTCGAAATAGGTTTCCCCGGGTGTTCCGGACGCAGCTCCCGAGGCTAGGCGGATCCCGTTGATGGAAGAAATCGACGAATCGCTATACGTCGCCTGCCAGCTTCCCGGCTCGGTCTCGGGAACCGCCTGCGAACCTATCGCATAGGCATTGATCTTCCCTTCATCGGCATCGAAGTCATAGTACCCGATGATGATGTAATCGTTGGTGGTATTGAGCGTATAGGCAGACGTCGAACCGCCGACGCCCAGCTTCTGGTCGGCTCCGCCGACTTCGCCGAAGAACATTTTCTCCGAGCCTTCATCATAGATTGAAATACCGGACCACTTGTTCGGACCGTTGTACTGATAGTTGAGAATATAGCCGATATAGATTCGGCCGCCGGTCACCGGTTCGAAATAGCGAAAGGCATTGCGGGCGGTTCCACTCGGCGGATTGACGAGAATACGATTCGCAGCATTGGCGGGATAGTTGGTCTGACTCGATGGACTACCGGCAGAAACGGTGTAGGCCCCGGGATTGTCGTCGGCCCAGGCATTGGTCCATCCCGCGCCGCCATTCAGCCCGTGCAGGTTGACCCCGTTGGTGTATGCAACCTGGTCGACCTGCTCGTTGGCTCCATAGGCCAGCGTAGAAGCATTCGCCGAAAGCCCGGGAGAATAATGGTTGTTGTTGATAGAATAGAATTCGTAGTAGTGCGAGGCCCCGGGCTGTACCACATGCTCCAGCGTGGCGCCATTCCCCTTGTAGAGTACGGTGCCGCCGCCGGGAATGGCGGCGCCGATTGCATAGGACGTTCCCTGGTCGGGCGTTCCGGGCGCACTTCCCTGGTTGTAGATGATCATCACATCGTAGGAGGCATGCTTGGTCCATGCGAGGTCGATGAGCTCGCTGCCGTCGGCGGTCGCGGTGGCAGCCGACGGATCAGGAATCGGCGCGAGGGTCACATAAACATCGATGGTCTGCGGGGTGTTGCTCGCCGCGCCATCGGCAATCGTGATGGTGGCGTTCGAGGTCCCGGCGTCAAGACCGGTCAGGGTGTAGCTGATTGTATGCTGTTGGCCGGCGCCGGCGGCGAGATTTCCGGATCCGGCGCTGACCGAAAGCCATCCCGCGTTATCCGTTACCGTGTAATTCAAGGTGCCCAACCCGGTGTTCGTGACTCCCATGTTCGCCGACGACAGACTGTTGCCGAGGGTGACGGTATTGGAAATCGATAACGGTCCGTAGCCGATCCCGGGGTCTTTCCCGGTTCCCTGGAGGCTGAAGTTGAAGGGATTTTCGTCGCTGTCGTTGTTGACGAAGCTGATCGAGGCGGAGCGCAGACCGGCCGCGGAGGGATTGAACTGCACCTGGAAGGTGGTCGAACCTCCGGCCGCCACCGGGGAGGCCGGCTGACTGACCACCACAAAGTCCGCGGCATGGGTGCCCGAGGTCGTCACGTTGTTGACGGTCAGGTTGGCATTCCCGCTGTTGGTAATGGTGAAGGTGCGGGTCAGGGTTGAACCGACAACCCCAACATTGCCGAAATCGGTATGATCGGAGGTGGTCGGCGTGGAATCGCCATCGACGATATTCTGCCCATTCCCGGATACCGCGATTTCCGGGTTGGATGCGACAGTCAACACCGAGGTCGTCGTGGAGTTTTCGGATACGCAAAACTCGTTGGTCGCCCGCACCCGGTAATAGTAGGTAATACCTGCGGTCAATCCGGTGACCGTAGCGCTGGAGACATTGCCAACGCCCCGTCCGTCATACCCGTCCACAAACGCGCTTCCGCCGACCGTGTAGTCCGAAGCTTCAAAATCATCGATGATCAGGTGGCCGGCCTGATTGTCGTTGAGGATGCGGATGTAAACGGTTGAAGCCGCATCGTTCACGTTGTTTGAATACTGGGTGTAGGTCGTGCCGGAGAATGAAACCGTATCCACATCGGTCCAGGCGCTTGCGTCATACGATTTCTGAACCTTGAACGATCCGCCGCCGGAATTCAGTTCCCGGTACCAGAACACCACATACCCGATCGTGTTCAGGGCCGGCGTACGAATGTGAGCTCCTGATGTATCGTCGTTGATACGGGCGGCATTGCCGGTGCCTCCGCGGGACGCGGTGGATGACTCCTGAATCACACTGTCCGTATACCACACACCACTGGTGAGAGACTGGTTGCCGGTTGTGTAGGAAACGGAGAGGCCGCTATTGAAATCGTCTCCGAGCTGGGCGCTCCCCGGACCGCCGCCGCCGGCGCTGAAATTGGTGGATACATCCAGCACATACCCATCCGCACCCTGCACACCGCCCCAGTTCGCGGTGAACTGCGACCCGCCGACTGCGGTGGCGGCGGTGGTGGTCGGGGCGCCGAAGCAGTCGGCGGTAAAGGTTTCCTCGCCGCCGTAGCTCGTGCCCTCACTGTTGATCGCATACGCGCGGACATAATAACTCTGCCCGGGAACCAGATTGGTGAGAGTGGAGGAGAAGGATCCGGTGCCGGAGCCGTTGGTCGTGGCGGCATCCGAGGTCGTCGGGCTCGACGAGGTGCTCCAGACCACGCCGCGGGATGTCACCGAGGCCCCGCCGTCGGCCGTCACATCACCTCCGCCGGATGCGAGGCGGGGGTCGGCCGGTGTGCCCGGGGTGACGGATGTCGTGGTCACGGTCGGTGTCGTCGGCCCGGAGGAAATGTCGAATGAGGTCGTGTTGAACGGAAGAACGCCCGATCCGGATGTCGTCCAGTTTCCGGCGTTGTTGATCGCGGTCAAATAGCTCGCGGCATCGCCGCCGGTTCGGGTGCCGTTGTACTCGCCGTCATCCGCGCCGAAAGTGATGTAATTCGAAAACCCGCCGGGGAATGTGCCGAGGAACGCTGTGCTCTCGGCTGCGGCATGGAGAAATTCAGAGACATTGAGACCGGACCCGCGGTAGGCGATCACACCATCACCGCTGTTACCAAGAGCGAAACCGCTGTCCTCTGTGGTGAAGTAGGACGAGTTGCCTTGGTATGTAATCACCGAACCTGCGGTAATGCCGCCCCCGGGGGCGGTAAACTTCACCGTTCCCTCACCCGCTCCGATCGTATAGTCGTTATCCGCCTC
>JAUIHQ010000205.1 GCA_030432155.1 bacterium
GGGCCATCGAGGGTTCCTGCAACGTGTATTTCTTTCATGCCGCACTGGCCTGCGGTCACCGGGCGGTGATCCACATGGCCGATGCCATCGGGCTCGGTAAGAAGACCGACATCGAGCTCGACGGCGAGATCTCCGGACTCGTGCCGGATGACTACTGGAAGCAGAAGACCTTTGAAGACGCCTGGCGCGACGGCGACACCTGCAACATCGCCATCGGCCAGGGGGCGCTCGTGGTGACGCCCCTCCAAATGGCCATTCTCACATCGGTTCTCGCCAACCGTGGTACGGTGTACAAACCGAGGCTTGTTCTCGGAACCTGGAATCCCGAAACCGGCAGTTACAGCCGCGTCCTGCTCGAGGTGGTCAACCGGATGGACTGGACCCCGGCGTATATCGATACCATTCGCGCCGGCATGCGGGATGTGGTGATGTCGCCCACCGGTACCGGACGCAAGGCACGCATTCCCGATGTCGTGGTGGCGGGGAAGACCGGTACCGCGGAATTCGGCCGCAAAGAAGATCGCAAACGCCATGCCTGGATGATCGCGTTCGCGCCGTATGACGAACCGCGCTATGCGATCGCGCTGCTGGTCGATGAGGGTGTATCCGGGGGCGAAACCTCGGCGCCGCGCATGCAGGCCATTCTGCAGGGACTGTTCCACGGGAACCAGCCGACCGGAGGGGCGGGCTGATGTTTGACCTCCAGCGCATGATCCGTATGCTGCGGCGTTTGGACTGGGTGTTCATCCTGTCGGTCATTCTGCTGATTCTTGTCGGCATCGTCTTCATCTACAGCGCGACCTATCGGAGCGCCGAAAATCCGATGACCGAACTGACCCGGAAGCAATTGGTCTGGGTCATGGTGGGCACCGGCTGCTTCCTGCTCGCCGCATTGACCAACTACGATTTCGTGGCCGGTCAGGCATTCTGGCTGTATTCAGCCTGTCTGGTTCTGCTGGTGCTGGTGCTGTTTTTCGGCATCCGGATTTACGGTGCATACCGCTGGCTGAATCTGTTCGGTTTTCAGATCCAACCGTCCGAGTTCGCCAAGCTGGGAACCCTGGTGGCCCTGGCGCACTACCTCGGGACGCCATCGCGGGATCTGCGCCATCCTGCCACCGTGGGAGCCTGCCTGCTGATCACGGCGATCCCGTTTGTGCTGATTCTCCAGCAACCCGACCTGGGAACGGCGATGATGCTCGCACCGTTGGTGTTCATCATGATGTATGTGGCCGGGGTACCGATGGTGTACCTGCTGGTACTGGGCGGGCTGGCGCTGCTGAGTGCACCGTTGGGCTGGTTCGTGCTCGATGATTACCAGAAGGAACGGATCATGGTGTTTTTTGATCCCGGCCGGGATCCCCTGGGCGCGGGCTGGAACAAGATCCAGTCCGAAATCGCCGTGGGATCCGGAGGCTGGGATGGAAAGGGATATATGATGGGGACCCAGAACATCCTCGGCTTTCTGCCGAGGACTGTGGCCCCGACGGACTTCATCTTTTCCGTGATCGCGGAAGAGAGCGGCTTCGTCGGGTCCGCCGTCGTCCTGGGGCTCTATGTTGTCATGATCGGATGCGGAATGAGGGCGGCCGTCCGGGCGCGGGATCGTCTGGGCCGACTGCTTGCGGCCGGGATGACCGGTCTCTTGTTCTGCCATATGTTTGTCAACGTGGCGATGACCGTGGGCCTGATGCCCATCACCGGTCTGCCACTGCCTTTGATCAGTTACGGGGGCTCGTTCATGATTTGCACCATGACCGGTCTCGGGCTGATCCAGAGTGTGTATATACGCCGCCAACCGCGGTAGAGAGAAGAGGAAGAGTATGTTCAAGAAACTTGTAAAAAGCCTGACCCGTCGCGAAGGGAAGAAGGAAATCATCATCAACAAGGAAAGTCTTCAGACCCGTGTTGTCGTTCAGGAGGACGGACGCCTGGAAGACTTTTCCATCGAGCGGTCGAGCGATGACCGGATCGTCGGCAGTATTTTCAAAGGCAAGATCCAGAATCTCGAGGACGGCCTCCAGGCCGCATTCGTGGATCTCGGCCTGAAGAAGAATGCCTTCATCCACTACTGGGATATGATCCCCGAGGATGCGGCCCGCCTGGAGGCGGAGGAGGGGACCAGCCGCCGGTCGTCCAATCGCCGGAAGAAGGTGTCGTCGGAAGAAATTGCCAAGCGGTTTCCCGTCGGATCAGAAATCGTCGTGCAGGTAACCAAGGCCGCGATCGGAACCAAGGGACCGCGGGTCACCGCGAACCTCAGCGTTCCCGGCCGGTACCTGGTCATGATGCCGGGAACCAAGCTCAAGGGTGTGTCGCGCAAGATCGAGGACGCCAAAGAGCGAGAGAGGCTGAAGAAGGTTCTCGCCCGTCTCCCGGTGCCGGGGGAGAACGGCATCATCGTCCGGACCGCCGGTGCAGGAGCCCGCAAGGTGAGTTTCGTCCGGGATATCCGGGCCCTTACCGAAGTGTGGAAGGAAATTGAGGACGGCATTCAAAACAAACCCGCGCCGGTGCGTCTGTACCAGGAGCCCGACCTCGTGGAGCGGGTGGTCCGCGATTCACTGACCGAGGATATCGACCGGATCGTTGTCGATTCCAAGGATGAGGCGGCACGGATCAAGACCGTCATCGCCCGTTTCGCCCGCCGCGCCCGTGTGCGGGTTCAGGCATACGAAGGCGACGCCCCGATCTTTGAGCACTTCGATATTGAACGTCAGCTCGACAACGCCTTCAGCCGGAAGGTCTGGCTGAAGAGCGGCGGGTACCTGATCTTTGATGAAACCGAGGCGTTGGTGGCCATCGATATTAACACCGGTCGGCACAAGGGCGGCTCCAACCAGGAGGAATCCATTGTCCAGGTCAACCTCGAAGCGGCGGATGAGATCGCCCGCCAGCTTCGGCTTCGTAATATCGGCGGACTGGTGGTGGTCGACTTCATCGACATGAAACAGAAGAAGAATCAGAACCTGGTGTATCGTACCTTCAAGGAATGTCTCCACCTCGACAAGGCGCGCACCAATGTGTTGCCCCTCTCCCCGCTCGGCCTGCTGGAAATGACGCGGCAGCGGCAGGAAGAAAGCGTCCGCGCCACGACGTACGCGAATTGCCCCTATTGCGACGGCCGCGGGAAAGTGCTATCGGCCCTGAGCATGAGTGTCCGCATTCAGCGGCGGATCGCCGAAGTCATGCGGCGCCACAAAGCCTCGGAGGCCAATCAGTTACCGATCCGCATTACGGTGAATCCCTCGGTGCTGGAGCGATTGAGGACGGAGGACGAGGCGCTGCTGGTCCAGATGGAGGAAAAATTCCATGGTCACCTCACGTTCGTCGCCGACAAAAACTACCACATCGAGGATTTCTCCATCAGCCATAAGGACACCGGCGAGGAGCTTTTCGCGAGTCGGGAGAAGAAGTAATGATGAAGCAAACCCTGCTCGGACAGACCGGAATCTCCGTATCACCCCTGTGCATCGGGGCCTGGCAGCTTGGAGGGCCGTTGTTCTTTGACGGCAAGCCGGACGGTCATCCCGATCCCGGGCGGGAGCAGGTCATCAACATGATTCGGGCGTTGGGGGAACGAGGCATCAATCATATCGACACCGCGGAGCAATACAGCGCGGGCGAATCCGAGCGGAGGGTGGGGGAGGCCATCCGGGGCCGTCGCGACCGTTGGGTTGTCTCGACCAAGTTCGGATTTCGCGTCGGCCCGGATCAGACCCGCATCGACGATGCCTCGCCGCCGACCATCATGCCAAGCCTCGAAGGCTCCCTGAAGCGCCTGGGCACGGACTATATCGATGTGTATCTTTTTCACTGCGAGCCGTTGGTCGAGGATCTCGATGCCTCCCGCGAAATCCTCGAGAAGGCGAAAGCCGACGGGAAGATCCGCGCATACGGTATTTCGACCAACAACGAGGGGCTGGCCATGGAGATGGCAAACAAAGCCATGCTGGATGTTCTCCAGTTTCACGCCAACCTGCTTGAACCTTTCGAAAACCTGACCCGGCTCTGTGTCGACAAGGGGATCGGAACCCAGGTTCGAGGTGTGATGGCCCAGGGACGGTTGAGCGGCAAATACTTCGACAAGGCGCCGGTCTGGCGTGGGGACGACAACCGGTCCCGGCATTTCCGGGACCATGATTTCACCCGGTATGCGGTTTTGCAGAATGTGATCCCGGAAGGATGGACGATGGCCCAGGCCGCCATCCGGTGGATCCTCGACGACCCGGGACATCATACGATCTGCCTCGGGGCCAAGAACCTGCAGGATTATGAAACCGCCCTCGCCGCGCTGGAGCTGCCGCCGCTATCACCGGAAACCCGCAAGGCCATGCGGGAAACCGCGATGGGCATCGCCGGATGAAGGATTGATCAATCCGGGCCGGCGGCGTATACTGAAAGCATGCTGAACAAGACCCTCATTCTGTGCCTGTCCGTGGCCATGTCCCTGTCGGCCTCTGCCCTTACGCTGGAGGAATTCCAGCAAACCCTCGACCTTGCGTACCCCGGTGATGTCGTCACCCTCCCCGCCGGAACGTACCAGGGCGAACTGACCATCCCGGATGGGGTGATGGTTGTCGGTGACGGGGTGGAAGACACGATTATCGATGGCAATGGTGCGGAAATCGTGGTTCACGGCGGCAAAGAAACCGCCCTCATCGGGGTGACGGTCCGCAACGGCAAAACCGGAATCCATACCCATGGCAAATACATGGGTGTTTTCGAATGCTTCATTGAGAACGTGGACCGGACGGGTATCTGGGTCGATAACGGTACCGCGATCATTCAGAACAACATCATTCGCGGCAAGGACCAGCGAACCACCGGCATCTTCTGTCTCGCCGCCAATCCCTACATCGCCGGCAACATGATCTATGATCATGCCGTGGGGGTGCGGATCGTTCATAACTACATTCCAACCCTGCACCGGAATGTTTTCCGTAATAACCGAATCGGCATTGAAGTGAGTCACGGCGCCAAAGTGGTAACCCGCGGCAACGTTTTCGACGGCAATGGGGAACCGATCAAAGGCGCCGGGCTTCATGAATCCGATGCAGTCCGTCCCTATGACCCGGTTGCGGACCTGATCGCACGCAGTATTTCTCCCGCGGCCTACCGGGCGCAAATGGACATGATGTTTGATGAGCTCGTTGCGATGCATCCTCTCGTGGTGTATGACCTTCAGCCGGTTCCGGGGCAGTTCGATGTCATTTGTCTCTTCCCGTGGGCCACATTCGCGGTTTCGGCTTCCGCCATTGAAACCTCGATCCTTCAGTATGATGCGTATGACTGGGTGACCGACGAGTCCCTGCACGCGGTGTTTCAACTCGGTCCTGACGAACGTCCCGGCGTGGTCGCCAACAACCCCGAAAAGACCGAAAAGAACCTGGACCGCTATGTTCTCGAGAATCGATATGTGCATGAGCCATCCTACCGGTATAACGAAGCCGGCAACCTGGTGTTCCGTCGCGAAACCAACCTCTCCCGCATCGAGGTGGTCCTGCCGAAGGGCTACAAGGCTCTCCACGCGAATTATCCCTACGACAGCCGGGACGCGGGCGGCCGCCAGGTTCTGATGATCAACGATGTCGGCTTCACCACCGTTGAAGTCGAAATGATCCGAACGGAAATGTAAGTCCTGCTTCCGCCTGTTCATTTTTCCGTCCCCAGTGCATAGTCCGCGGAACATGGAATGGTTTATACTGGATGGCATTGGCCCGTTTTTCCGGGGCCTGGAAAGACGGCGTATCAATTGGTCGAAAATTCCGTTTGATCATCTTGAGAACGGCGGGCGTCTGCGCCGGGATCTCTGGCCGGACATTCACCGGGAATTCGATACCGTGTGCGCCCGTGCGGCCGCCATGGGCTACAACGCGATTACGCTGGATGACCTTGCCCATCTCGCACTGCATGAAGCCTATCCGGCCGACCTGACCGCCAAGCTGCAAGCCTATCACGAGGAATACCGCAGGCTGTTCGACACCGCCCGCAAGCATGGCCTGGCCGTGTTCATCACCACCGATGTCATGTTCTACCACCCATCGATTGAAAAGACGGTGGGCCGGAGCCCTTCCTCCATTGCCGCGTTCTTCCGAAACCAGCTGGCGGAATGTTTCCGGGACTTTCCCGAGGTCCGGGGGATTATATTCCGGATCGGTGAGTCCGATGCGCAGGATGTGCACGGCGATTTTCATAGCCGTCTCGTTCTCCGGTCCCCCCGTACCGCCCAACGGTTCATTCGTGAACTTCTTCCCATGTTTGAAGAGCATGACCGGCTGTTCATCTTCCGTACCTGGTCGGTCGGCGCCTACCGGATCGGCGATCTCATGTGGAACCGGGACACCTACCACGCCCTGTTTGATCCGATCGACAGTGATCACTTCATCATTTCCATCAAATACGGGGAGTCGGATTTCTTCCGCTACCTTCCCCTGAACCGCCAGTTCTTCAAAGGACGACACCGGAAGATTGTCGAGCTGCAGGCCCGCCGGGAATATGAGGGGATGGGCGAATATCCCTCCTACATCGGCCGGGACTATGAACGCTACCGGGATCTCCTTCGCAAGGCGCCCAACATGGCCGGGATGTCGGTATGGTGTCAGACCGGCGGCTGGTCGGTGTTCCGCCGCCGCACGTTTCTGGATCCGGGTTCGATCTGGAATGAGATCAATACCTATGTGTCGATACGCCTTTTTCGCGATGAGATGTCGTCCGACGGCGCCCTCCGCCGCTTCTTCGGCCGCGGCCTCGGCGAAGGCCCAGTTCACTTCGCGGAAGGTGGGCCAGTCGACGGGGTCGTAGTTGTACTTCTCCTTGAAGGAATGGAGGATCGGCCAGAACGCCTCCTTCGAGGTGATGTGGTAGAAGCTGCGGACCTGCTCCTCCCGCAGCGGCAGGCGGGAGACGACGTAGGAGCCGTAGGCGTCGTCGATCTCCTCGCGCCGCTCG
>JAUIHQ010000206.1 GCA_030432155.1 bacterium
CTGCGATCCGGCGAAGCTTTATGGATGGTCCGATCCCGACAATGTCGGAACCGGCTTTCTGAGGATGTTCTACGACCGATGCAATGAGGCCGGACATGCTCGCTACCTCATGGGCGGGGTGTGGCCGGGGTTTGATGATCAGCTCGTCTCGTGGGCATGGCAGGCGAAGGGTGATGAAGCCCATGTCCGGCCTCGTGTCATCTGCCGGGAATCGACCGAGGGCAACACCCTGGAGATGACCTGCGGTGTCTTGCTTGATTATTACCGCCGCCAGGCGAATGGCGATCCTGCGGCCGCTCTTCCTATTCCCCTGGTTCAGGTTGTGACATGGAATGACTACGCGGAAGCCAGTACGGTGGAGCCTACACAGGATTACGGCACCTCTGAACTCGCAAGGCTGGATTCCTTCCGCCGGGAGGCCGTGCGGTTGTTGTCAGGGGTGCAATAAGCAATCCGCCCGGTCCGGATCCCTACGGGTTCATGAACTCGGTCGGATTGGGATAGGGCAGGGTGATGTTCCAGGTCCAGTCCGCATCCGACATCCGGGTATACAGGATGATCGCATCATCCGGTTCGAGGATGTGGTTGTTCGCCGAACCGCTGCCGCCGGTCCAGTACCAGAAGTCACCGCTCGAGTTCATCAGAATGCGGTGATCGGGGGAGGCGAGGGAGCCGCCACCCTTTTTGAGAATCCGGATCTCATCGGAATTGCGCGGATTCAGCGACCAGCCGGGAGGTACGCCGGTGAACCCGGATTCCTTCAGCCCGCTGTCGATCAGCTTGACCCGGAACGGTACGTTATAGCTGAGAATGTTATAGGACTCGTTCGCCACCACCGGAATGGAGTGCCCGGTCTCTTCCGTGGCATTGGTGGGAACCCGTCCGACCATCATCAATTCATGATCTCCGGCGCCCGGCGGAATGATGACGTTGAAGCCTCGGCCGAGGGGGAGGGGCATGCTGTTGGCCACCCCGCCCTGCGCGAACATCCATGCGCCGGCATCAGACAGCCACACCACGTTTGTCGCTTCACTGGCCGCGCTGGCATTGTACCATTCCACCCGGGTGGCATCGATGATCGACTCACCCGCGGGCAGCCGGTTGGTTCCGAGAACATCGGCGATCCGGTTCACGTCGGGGATCATGAACAACGACACCCAGTTCTCTCCCTCCTTAAGTTCAACGCACTTCGCGACGTAGATTTCACGGGTGGCGAAGCGGGGCGACTTGTCTGTTTCCCAGGTATCGAGGAAGGACGCGCGGTAGAAGCGCATCTTGTTCCCGAGCTGCCAGGGCGGAATACGGGTTGCGCTTCCCGTATCGAGAAACGCGCTGTTCTGCACCGTGGCGGCCCATGTCCACTGCGAGGTCAGGGCGGTGGAGAATCCGTTGACAGAGTCCACGCACAGGACATCATAATTTTTCGACACCTGCCCGCCTTCATTGGTGTAGGCGGTCCAGCCGACATGGACGGCCATCGGCGGAGAAACCGGAGATTCCGCCATGACAAGGCCCTGGGTCATCGCGATGTTGCCGACAATGTTGGTGGTCAGGTCGCGAATGCCGTTGGTGTCGCTGGCTGTCACCACCAGGGCGGTGTTGACGATCGTATCGGCGAAGGTGACGGTGGTGGTAAAGTCGATCGTGATGGCCGCGCCGCCTTGCAGGACGAAGTTGGTCAGAAGGACCGGCGGGGCGGCGCCGTTGGTCGAAAGGCTGATCGTATAGCCCACGTCAAACCGGATGTCGTCGAAGTAGACCTGGTCGCCGTTGCTCATGCCGCCGGAGGGCGAGCGCAGACGAATGGTGGTGTTGGTACTCGCATACGCGGTCACATCAATATTCGTATAGTTGTATGTCCCGTCGGTGGTTGAATAGGATCCATCGTTGCCGAAGACCGCGAGCTCGGTCCACGGCGATGAATTGTTGGTGGAAATTTCAAGGGTGACATATTCACCGGACTCCAGGCCCTGCCGACGGGCGAACAGGCTCAGGTATGCATAGGCAAATCCGCTGAGGTTGGCGCTGCGCTGTACGGAGTTGCCGTCATCCTGTACGACAAGCCTCAGATTGCCGAAGTCTTCGGCTATATAGATGTCGCCGTAGTAAACATTGTTATCATCGCTGGATTCCTGCCAACTCGTCCGCCAGGGAAGATCTCCGTCATCGTTGCTGTAGCTGTAGCTGTTGAACAGGTCGAGAACGGTGCCGGTGACGGTGATGGACGAGACGTCAATCCAGGTGCTGTTCGTGACATATTCAATACCCGCGGGCAGTCTGTCGATCACGCTGATCCCGCTGACCGCCGTCAACCGGGAGTTGGATACGATGATGCAGTAGGGGATGGTTTCGCCGGGCACAACGATCTGATCGGCATGGGATATTTTGTCAATGGTGAGGCCGGATATGGTCCAGTCGAGAAAGTCGTTATCCCGTGAATCCGTGCCCCCGGGCAGGAAGACGGCGATGCGGTTATCGTTGGGGCCGTCGCTGTCTCCGGTACTCTCGTACCCCAGCACATCGACTTCTTCGATGACATAGTACCCATTGGTGAGTTGTCCGAAGATATAGTATCCCTCGCTGTCGGTTGCCGTGCTCATGATCACGGTTCCATCGGCCGGGTTGCCGTCTCCGTTGGGATCGGTATACAGACGGAGAAGAGCGCCCTGGACACCGGACTCGATGTCGGAGATATCGCCGTCTCCATCCACATCCAGTCGAACCTGGCCGCTGATGCGGTCGGGGGTGGCGCCGGTATCCACGGAATTCACAACCGAGGCACACAGGGGATTGGTGATGACGGACGTCGTCAGGCATGCTGTGTTGGTCACACCGTCGACCATCGCGATCTCGCCGGTGAATACCACGGAAATGACATCGCCCGGACGCAACGTATAGCCGGAGAGGAGGTTCGGCGGGGGAGCGCCGGTTATCGTGCCTACAGATTCCTCTTCCCAACTGATTTCAACGTTGTCGATTTCGAAGAACTCCCCGCTACCGGCATAGAGGGCGGTAACCTGGAAGGCGATATACATGTCGGAGCTTTGGTAGGCTGTCAGATCATAGGTGGCTGAACCGGAAACCTCGCCGAGGAACGTGTCGATGACGGACCACGATGAACCGTTGGGCGATGCATAGAGGGTGACTTCATCGGTGCTGTCGACTTCCGGTGTGGTGTCGTAGTCGAATGTCAGGGTCACGGTGTCCGCGCCGGAAACGTCGACCGACCGGTAGATGAAGGGGGAGGATGAGTACCCGTCGGTCAGCTCCAGTTGTCCGCCGTTGATCCGGACCAGCCCGCTGCCGGCGCCGCCGCCGAGGGTGTCGCTTTCAAGCCAGTTGCCGTTCCAGGTTGTGGTTCCGTCATTGTTTCCGTAGCTGACGCTGGAAAATTCGTCCCGCACCGTCTCCTGGATCTGCAGCGAGGCGGTGATGTGGGAGCTGTTGGCGACGTATACAAGGCCGGTTTGCAGGTAGTCGGTAAGGGTGACGCCGGTATGGGTCATGTTGCCGGTGTTGACCAGGGTGATGGTGTAGCGGGCCTGAAGGTTGGGGAACCAGATGCCGGGCGGCGAGCTGGATTTCGTGATGCTCAGGCCGCTGCTGGTATCGAGGAATACGTGCCCCGGAGAGTCAAGTCCGCCCGGCATATAGACCGGGATCCGGTTGTCGTTCGCGCCCGCGCTGTCGCCGGTACTGGTCAGGCCGGGAGGGTCGGTTTCGACCAGCACATAGCGGCCGGTGTTGACATTGGCGAACGTGAAGTCGCCGGTAATGCCGGTGGTGTCGGTGGCCACAAGGGCGCCGTCCGCCGGATTCCCGTCGCCGTTCGGGTCCGTGAAGAGTTGGACGATGGCCCCGGCGAGTCCTTCGTCGGCATCGCCGGTATCGCCATCACCATCTTCATCCGCCCGCACGAAACCCGAGATGGTGGCGACACGGGTGTCGAGGAAGATATTGTTCGTGAAGTCAACATCGCTGTACGTGGTGAATGAAATCAGGTTCGGATTGCCGCCGTCGCTGTCCGTCACGCTGCGGAAGTTGGCCAGGTCCGTTTCAAGGATGACATAGTTGTTGGACAGGAAGTACCCGAGTTGGAAGTATCCGTTGGAATCCGTATTGGCGGATGCAATGACCATGCCGTCCGACGGATCGCTGTCGCCGTTGGGATCGGTAAAGAGGGTCAGGGATACGCCGGGAATGCCGGGATCGGGATCCGCCAGCGAGCCGTTGGCGTTCAGGTCGTTGCGCACCATGCCGGCGATCAGGGAGCGCTCGGGCAGGATGACCGTGTTGGTCACCGCGGCTTCGAGCGGAGATGGACTGATGAAGCTGGTGATATAGGCCCGGTTGACGACGGACGATACCGAGATGTCGGAGTTCACGGTGACATCGAATGTCACCTGCATGGTTTGATTGGAGGACAGTGCGTACTCTTCCACGAGGTGGGGCGGGGCGCCGCCGACGTTCGTTACATTCACCCCGCTGGCCCAGATCCGGACGTTGTCAAAAAAGACCCGGTCTCCCGTCGAGAGGGATCCGTTGGCGATAAAACCGATCGCGGTATTTGTGCTCATCCAGGAGGATATGTTGAAGTTGGTCATGGCATAGGCCGGATCCGTCGCCGGTCCGGCAAGCTGGCCGACCTGTGACCAGGATGCGCCCCCGTTGCCGGAGGCGTAAATGCCAACCGATTCGCCCGAGGAATCAAGACTGTCTCGCCGGTACTCAAACTCCAGCACGGCGTTCGTATATCCGTTCAGGTTGGCCACCCGGTATGCACCCTGATTCGCGTTTTGAATCTGCAGCATGTAGACTTCAGCCGGTGCGCCGCCGTCGGCGAGAACCTGAATGTCACCGGATCCGGGGCCGTCGTTCTCGTTGTATTCCTGCCAGTCGGTCGACCAGTACAGTCCTCCGTCCGTGCCGTCATACTCGTCGATCACATGAAAGTCGTCGAAGAAGAAACCGTCGAATTGTCCGGGGACATGAATCCGGGTGCTTCCGGGTACCCAGGTGACCGTATCGGGGAGGCTGTCATTCAGTGCGATGCCGGTCTGGTATGTATTGGCCGTGCTCACAATATCTATGACATAGGAAATGGTGTCGCCGGGATAGACCGGGTTGGTGGGTGTCGACGTTTTGGACATGATGAAGCCCGGTACCGGTACCGGCACGAAAACCTGGGTTTCATTGTCGACATATACGCCGTTGACCAATCCGTCCACGTTGGTGGGGAAGGGGTCGTTCACCGTCACCACGTATTCAACGATCGAGGTGGCGCCGATCGGAACGTCGCCGATGTTCAAGCCCTGTTCATCCAGGGGGAACGCGGTTGTAAACGGAGGCACGGCGTCGTCCACGATGTTGGTGCCGTTGACCGTGGTGGATCCCAGGTTGTAGGTGGTATTGGAAGCGCCGCTGTCAAACGCGACCACGTCGATGGCATCGGCAAAGCCGACATTGACGACGTAAATGGTAAAACGGACTTCTTCACCGGGATTGACCACCCCGTTTGTATTGAGATCCGTCTCCAGCGTCCACTCCTTGACCGCGGGTACGGTGGGGAAGGGAAGCACCGCCGCGCCCATGTCGAGGTAAGGGTTGCCTGACGGCGCCACCGAAGCATCCTGTCCCCAGGCGGTGGAAAAGCGGGTTCCGTCGAGGGTGTAAATTCTCATGCCGGTCTGGTCGTTGTCGGTGCTGTCGTAAATGCGAAGAGATTGGAGCCGCACAATGTTCGTACTGAAGTCGTATCGTCGTCCGAAGGGATCGACCAGCGGGCCGGTGGCGGTGTCGCCGTCGAGGTCGACATAGAGAACTGTATTGCTTTCCGGCGTCACCCACACCGGGTTGCCGTTGAGGGTGATCGGCGACCCTCCGCTACCGGGAGCCCAGGAGACCAGGCCGACGGTCGTCAGGGCCTTGACCGATACAAGACTCGCGCCCCAGTCATAGGCCTGGTTTCCGCTGATCGACTGATTGGCGTCCGCCGCGAGGACCGGTATGAAGACGCTGCCGTTTGTGGTGTAAAAATTGCCGCCCGATCCGTTCGGCATCTCGAATAGCGAGACACCGTCCGCCGCGACGGCCACGGTGGTGGTTGCGGACTGGGTTTCGCAAACCACGTCGAAACTGTTGGTGTTGGGATTGTAAAGATAGACCACCGCCGGCTGTCCTCCCGCAGTGCCGACGGCCGTGTAGTAATTGGTGTCCCACTGATTCTGAGGAAACAGCTCGAACCAGCGCATTTCGTAGTTCGAGCCGATATCGCCGGTGATCATGTGACACTGCACCGGCTTCGATGCCTGGATGGACGCGCCCATGGATACGAAACGGGCGACATGCGTATCGCCCTGCTCAAGAAACACCGTCTCGTCGATGGATCCGTCATTATCGGTGTCAATCCGTACCACGGTGGAGTTGTACCCGGCATTGATCAGCACCGCCGAGTATTCAAACATTTCGTTGGTTCCGGTGTTGATGCCGACCGGACAACGGAAGTTAAACCCGTATTTTCCACGATCATAGGTCTGGGCTGAACCGGCGAGCACTTCGCCGGGATCGGGGGCATACATGTAACGGCTGACCGCCACCCAGCGGGAGACCGAGAATTTGTCGCGCCCGTCGTAATATATATCGTTGGGGTCCCGGGGAATCGGGATGTCGTTAAGCAGCGTAATGATATCGCCCTCGCTGACCAGATCCGCGGGGTCGACCCCCTCCGGCAACAAGCAAATCTGCGCCGGCAAGACCTCGCCTGCGAGGGCGTGCCACGCGCGCTCGGCAGCGCGACGGCCAGCTTTGTCGCCGTCGAACGCGAGGGTCACGCCGTCCGACGAGAAGCGCCGCAGCAGCGTCGCGTGGTCCC
>JAUIHQ010000207.1 GCA_030432155.1 bacterium
CGATCAGGGTGACCACGGGACGGTTCAGCTTGCCGGAGGCATCCAGTTTATCCTTCGACGCCTCAGCGAGTTTCCGTTGTTCTTCGCTGTGATAAAAGATAACGGACCGGTATTGCGTTCCCACATCCGCGCCCTGTCGGTTGAGCTGGGTCGGATCGTGGGATTTCCAGAACACATCGAGCAATTGGTCGAAGGTGATCCGGTCGGGATCGTAGACGATCTCTACAACCTCGGCATGGCCGGTATCGCCGGTGCAGACCTGTTTGTACGTCGGGTTCTTGACCTCTCCCCCCTGGTACCCGGAGGTGACGGACAGCACTCCGTCCATCCGTTCAAAAACCGCCTCCACGCACCAGAAGCATCCCGCCCCGAAGGTCGCCTTTTCCGTTCGCTCCGGAAGTGATTCCGTTGTTGCCGAGTCATCCGCCATGATGGTTCCTCCAATCATGCAAACAAGCAATGTCATGACATATCGCATATCCTTACTGTCCTTCCTGCGGGCCGAAAGTCAATCGGCAGAGTGATGAGGCTTGATAGCCTGCTATGGATATTGTCGGAGAATGGAAGGAAACCTTACTGCGGAATGGACAATTGCCGATTGATGATTGCCGATGCATGGGCGGGTGTGGGTTCAACACCGAACATCCAGGAATGAATGCCGAATGTTTTCAATCTTTCTCTGTTAACCCGGAGATCCCTGTGGTTCGCCCTCCTCCCATGAGTGAGATGAGTGGAGATCTGCGGCTCTCGATCGGCTGTTCGTACCTGCTGCTCGTGCAATATGCGGGTCAGCCGCGCGAAGAGGAGGAGCGGGCCCAGGTGTCTTTGAGGCTGACCGTGCGGTTGAACACCGGCCGATCCTTCGCATGGTCCTCGACATCGGCACAGAAATAACCGATCCGTTCGAACTGAATCCCCTCGCCCGCCCCAAGCTCGAGCACGGACGGTTCGGCGACCCCGTTGCAAACGGTCAGGGATTCCGGGTTCAGATGGCCGCGGAAATCCACATCCTTGTCGGCATCCGGCTCCTCGACCAGGAAGAGACGGTCGTACAGGCGAAACTCGGTGGAGACCGCATGATCGGCGGAAACCCAATGAATGGTCCCCTTGACCTTCACTTTGGTTTCCGGGGGATCCCACCGGCAGATCACCCGGGTGACGTCGCCGGTTTCATCGTTCGTTTCCACACCGGTGCAGGTGAGGAAACCGGCGTACCGGAGCCGCACACTGCGGCCGGGCGCGAGGCGGAAATACTTCGGCGGCGGGTCTACCATGAAATCGCTGCGATCAATGTAGATCCGGCGGGTCAGGGCAATCGTCCGCGTACCCGCCGAGGGATCCTCCGGATTGTTAACCGCTTCATAGGCATGCTCGCCGCCTTCATCCACGTTCTCGATCACCACCTCGAGCGGATCGAGAACCGCCATCCGCCGCAGGGCGGTCCGGTTCAGCTCATCGCGCACACAATGCTCAAGCAGGGCCACGTCGGTCAGACTTTCATACTTGGTGATGCCGATGGTCTCACAAAAAGCCCGAATGGCTGCCGGCGGATAGCCCCGGCGCCGCATGCCGCAAATCGTGGGCATCCGGGGATCGTTCCAGCCGTCGACCAGGCCCTCATTCACAAGCTCCAGCAGCTTGCGCTTGCTCATCACGGTGTAGGTCAGATTGAGCCGGGCAAACTCGAATTGCCGCGGCCGCACCGGAACATCAAGCCGGTCCGCGACCCATTCGTACAACGGCCGGTGAACTTCAAATTCGAGGGTGCACAGCGAATGGGTTACGCCTTCAAGGGCGTCTTCGATCGTGTGGGCAAAATCGTAGGTGGGATAGATGCACCACCGGTCACCGGCGCGATAGTGGTTGGCCCGCAGGATCCGGTACAGCACAGGGTCGCGCATGTGAAGATTCGGGGAAGCCATGTCGATCTTTGCCCGCAGGCAGCGGCTCCCATCCTCGAACTCACCGTCCTTCATCCTGCGGAACAGGTCCAGGTTCTCCTCCACCGTGCGGGAACGGCCCGGGCTGTCCTTTCCCGGCCGGGTGGGCACGCCTCGGTAGTCCTTCCATTCATCCCGGGAAAGATCACAGACGTATGCATCCCCACGCCGGATGAGATCCTCGGCAATTTCCACCATCGTCTCGAAGTAGTCCGCGGAATAATAGAAATGCTCGCCCCAGTCAAAACCCAGCCACCGCACATCCTCCTTGATGGCATTCACATATTCCATCGATTCCTTGGCCGGGTTGGTGTCGTCCATCCGGAGGTGGCAACGCCCGCCGAATTCCGCGGCGATGCCGAAATCCAGGCAGATCGCCTTGGCATGCCCGATGTGCAGGTATCCGTTCGGTTCGGGGGGAAACCGGGTCACAACCTCGGTTGTGCGTCCGGCCGCCACATCCCCGGCCACGATGTCCCGGATGAAATGGGACGGCTTCTCTTTGCTGGTGTCACTGTCGCTCATGATCGTACTCCGAAAGCCGGATACGCTAGCGCAGACGGGGGAAAAATGAAACCGGATTCTGGCAAGGGATCTCAGGCATCGAGAGCCGAGCGGATGACCTGCCCCACTTCGGCCCGGTCGAACGGCTTCTGGATGATCATGATCCCGGACTCCGGCTTGATACCCGCTTCGTCGAGATAACTGGCGGGGTACCCGGTCGAGAAGATGATCCGGATGTCGGGGAGCATCCCCTTGACCTGGTCGGCCAGCGTCTTGCCGTCGAAGTCCGGCATGATCACATCGGTGAACAACAGGTCGATCTCATCCTTGTGATACAGAACCTTCTGAATCGCGGCCGCTCCGCCCTCGGCTTCGATCACCTTGTAGCCGAGGTCGGTGAGAAAGCGGCTGATGACCCGGCGGGCCGCCGTGTCATCCTCGACCACGAGGATGGTCTCATGACCCCGAACGGAATCGAGATCTGATGCCGCGTCGCCCTCCTTGACTTCGTCCTCTTCGGAAACCTCCGGGAAGAATACCCGGATCAGGGTGCCTTTCCCGGGCATGGAATGAACCGCCATGTTGCCGCCATGGCGCTTCACGATGGCCATCACCGTCGGCAGGCCCAGCCCGGTGCCCTTGCTCTGCTCTTTCGTGGTGAAAAAGGGTTCGAAGATTTTCGAGGCGGTCGCGGCATCCATCCCCGCCCCGGTATCCCGGATGCCGATCATGATCATATCCTTGAGGAGCGGATCCGGAGGTTCGACGAAAGCCATCTCATCAAGACTGTCAAGACGCAGCCGGGCGGTCTCAATCGCGATTTCCCCGCCCTCGGGCATGGCATCCCGCGCATTGAGCATGAGGTTGGTCACGATCTGCTGCACCTGGGCGGTATCCGCCTTGACCATGCAGGCGTCGAGGGAAAGCGCGAGGCGGAGTTGAATCCTCTCCCCCGTCATCCGGTCGAGCATGTGATGCATCCCCTGGATCACGTCGTTGATGTTGACGATGTTCAGCCTCACCTCCTGGTCCCGGGACAAGGTCAGGAGCTGCCGGGTAAGGTCGGAGCTGCTGCGGGCCGCGTTCAGGATGGCATCGATATCTTCGACGGCTTCCGATCCCCCGGGCAACCCATCGCGGACGAACTGGGCATGATTGAGAATGGCGGTGAGCATGTTGTTGAAATCATGGGCCACCCCGCCGGCCAGTTTTCCGATCGCGTCCAGCTTCTGGGCACGAACAAGCTGGTCTTCCAACTGGCGAACATTTGAAATATCGTGCTTCACCGCGACATAATGCGTCACCTGGCCGTAGGGATCACGAACCGGGGAAATGACCGCTTCCTCCTCAAACAGCGAGCCGTCCTTGCGCTTGTTGACAATCACGCCTCTCCAGATATTTCCGGCAGTGAGGACATCCCACATGTTGCGGTAAAACTCCACGCCATGCTTGCCGCTGTGGAGTATACGGGGGTTCCGGCCGATAACCTCTTCCCGGGTATAGCCGGTGACGGCTTCAAACGCCGGATTGACATAGTTGATGATTCCGCGGTCATCGGTGATGACGACCGCTTCCGCGGCCTGCTCAATGGCCATGGTAAGAAGGGTGCGCTCTTCCTCCCTCTTTTTCAGCTCGGTGATATCCTGGAGGATCCCGATAAACCCGCTGGGGTTGCCGTCCAGATCATGGATCAATGATGCCGTGGCCTTGATGCGGACAAGCTGGCCCTTGGGGCGGCGATAGTGCTTTTCAAATTCCGCGACTTTCAGCTTTCCATTTCTCAATGCAGTGAACATGCGCGGAGATACATCGTGGTCTTCTTCAATCGTGAAGTCATTGACATGCCGTCCCACGAGTTCTTTCGACGAGCGGTCCCAAATCCGACATGCAGCCGGATTCACCGCTCTGAGCTTTCCATCCAGATCGGCAATCGCGCAACCCAAGGGGCAGCTCTGAAAAAACACCTCGAACAGGTCACTGTCCGGTCGCATGGAATCAGAAAGGTCTGGCGAAGAATTATTCATGTGTCCGACTACAAGAAAAGGTCCGTTCCGGCAGCATGTGGAACGGAACGTCTCGCTCCTCATCCGTTGATTTTCTTACAATCTCAAAACAGATACAAGCATAATCCTCATACCGGCAAGGAGTTGCAAACGGTCACAAGTAAACCGCATTACAGATATCACAAATGCGGGCAGGTCGGCCGTTCAATTCCACTCAGGATGATCGGGAAGGTGTGGTATGAGGGGGCGCCACCGTCGGTCCCCGCTGATGAAGAAGGTCCACATCCCGGGCGCGAGGCGGGCATCGAGCAGGGCGTTTTCCGGGTTGGACACCTTCCAGGCTCCTTCCCGGACTTCCTGCTCCAACTGGCCGGAAGACCAGCCGGCATACCCGGAAAAGGCGATGACGACCGCGGTTCCGGCGGCGAGATGGGCTTCAACCTGATCGACACCCAGACCGACCTCGCAGGTCATGGGGCGGCCGGCGGCCGCGGGTATAAACACCGCGAGGAGAATGTTACCCGGCTGGACCGGTCCCCCGTGGTAAAGAGGGACACCGGCAAGCCGCTCGCTCATCTCGGGACCGGAGGCCTGGGCGCCGAGGCTGTTGCCGGTGGGCCGGGTCATGACAAGGCCAAGGGCTCCCTCCTCGTTGTGATCCACAATGTAGACAAGGCTCTGGTGAAAATTCGGATCGATCAGCTCGGGGGAGGCGGCCAGCACGCGACCCTGAAGGAATTGGGATGCTTGATCATTCACATGATGTATTGTAGCCAACCGGGAGCCGCATGCAACGGCATTCAACGGGAGCATGTTCAGCCGGAAGGAATACAGTCATCATGAGCACATTCACGCAGGAGGACCGCAGGTTATTCTCCCGCCGGTTTAACGATCTGCCGGCTTCGCACCGGGCGACCCTGTACGGCGTACCCTATGGGCGTTTTCGATTCGATCACGGCGGTGATTTCTTCATCACCCGGTTCGGCTGGTCACGCCTCGGTCACCTTCAACCCGAACAGTGGTATCTCAAGGAGGCCTACTCAAAACGGGGCGAGCGCCTGACCGGCAGCACGGGCACGGTATACCGGGTTCCGACCATGTTCGAGGGACGCCGCAAAGACCTGGTGGTTAAATTTTCCCGGTTTGCCCAGGAGGTCCCCCTGCATGTCGAATCCACGTTTCCCGACAACATTCCGCGCGAGGTGATCCTTTCGGCCTACTGGAATGATCCGTTCGAGGAATTCGGGACGCTTTCCGACCTGCGGCGGGGACGGTTCGGACCGGACGACCTGACGATCCGCACCAAGCATCCTCTCGGGATCTACTGCCCCCCGAATGAGTTTCCCGACTGGCAGCTCGGCCGGAACAAGCGGCTGATTCAGCAGCACAACCGGATGATCCGCGACGGAATCGAGGGCGAGGATGCGGAGGACATCCACCTGCATCAACGGCGGCAGTACATCCTGCTGTATGAATGGGTGGAGGGCTTCGACGCCGAGCAGTTTTATGACCGGGGCCTGCTGTCGGCCGAGGAGATGCGGCTCCTGACCCTCAGGGTGGAACGCGAACTGGACAGCAAGGGGTTCCGGGTCCTCGACAACAAACCCAAACACTTCATTCTTCGCGAAACCCGGGACGGAAACCTCCTTCGCGACGACCGGGGTGAACTTTTCTACACCCTGATCGACTTCGAGCTCCTCCAGCGGACGGCGGAGTATGTGAGGTGGCTGAAAGAGCAGAAGCTGCAGACATGATCATGCTGCCCCGGCCGCATCCCAAATAACATTGCCCCCCGCCCCGCCCCTGCTACAGTATCCCGCGATGAAACCGCACCATATCAAGGATATCCTCATCACCGCCGAAGACATCGACCGCCGGGTCGATGAGCTGGTATCGGAAATGGAACCGCGCTGCCGGGCGGAGAACTTCGTGATGATCGGCATCCTCCGCGGGAGCTTCATGTTCCTCGCCGATCTGGTTCGCGATCTCTACAAGCACGAGATTCATCCGCGGATCGACTTCCTGATGCTGGAGAGCTACGGAGCGGGCATGGAATCCTCGGGCACGGTCAAGGTTACCAAGGATATCAGCGTGGATGTGACCGGGGCCGACGTGGTGCTGGTCGACGATATTCTCGACACCGGCCGAACCCTGTCCTTCGCCGTCGATCTCCTCCGGGAAAAGAATGCGGCCAAGGTCCTCACCTGCGCGCTCCTTGACAAGCCCGACCGCCGAATCGTTCCCACCGAGGCGGACTTTGTGGGCTTCCGCATTCCCGATCACTTCGTGGTCGGCTACGGGCTTGATTACGACAGCCGCTATCGAGACTCCTGGGCCGGTAAAGAACTGCATCAGCAACGCAATTTCAGCCCTGCCCAGCACAAATGGGGCAA
>JAUIHQ010000208.1 GCA_030432155.1 bacterium
CCGGAACGGCCGATGACGGCGGCGGGGGCGCGGCTCCGGCCGGCGCACCGGGGGCAGGCGGCGCCACATCCAGCGGTTCCGGCGGATATTCCGCCGCGCCTCAGGACCGTGTCATCAGCGGCGGTTCCGCCCTTGCCGGCCGGAGCGTCACCGGCGTACGGGTGACCCTGAACTATGATGCCTACGGCATCCCTGATGAATTCCAGATCGTCTACGGCGGCGGATCGCTGGCCAACAGCGGCAACACCAGCGGGTCGGGAACCCTCACCGGCACCGGCCGGGGGAACGACCCCAACGTCACCATTCGGGTGATCACCCGCAATCAGTCCACGGCGTGGGAATGGGATTGCCGGGTCGAATATTTCGTCCAGTAAGTTCATCATGATAAGATCCGTCATACTTCTGCTCGTATGCCTTCTCTCCGTGGCCGTCAGCGAGTCCGCGGCCGCCGAAGCGGTATACATTCGCGCACAGAACACCGACGGTTCCACGATCTACGTCCCGGTGCAGGATGGAAGCGGGTCACCCACCGCCTTCCGCCCGGTCTACAACCAGGGTGGCGGTCTGACCCATATCATGGTGCGCCTTTCCGACGGATCCCCTCGCTATCTGCCGGTGACGCCCGACCGCGAGGGCACGGTGTATTTCCGCCGGGTCGCCGGTGAGAACGGGAAGCCGCAATACCGGTACTACCCCAATCCCCCGCGAGTACCCGGCGAGACATTGGACCGGCAGGCGGAGCTTCAGCAGACCGCGGATCAACATGCCGCCACCCGGGTCGACAAAACCCGGACTGTTCGCGATGTATCAACCTCCTCCCGCGCCCGAGCGGCCGATCCGGGTACCGCCACCGGGTATGAAAGGTTGCCCCCGGCGACCAAGCAACCTGTCGGGATCGGAGAAGCATCATCGCACGGACCGGCAGGCGAGTCCGAAGTGAGCGGGGATTACATGCCGGGAGGAGATGGTTTACGGCAGAAAGAGGATCTCTCCAAAGCCGACACCGGCAAGACCTACATACAGCGGGAAATTTATGTGCAGGAAGATTCGGATGCTGCACGCGTCGCGGACCGCGAGATCTATGTACAGAAACAGGATCTGAACAAGGATCGCATTCAGCGGGAAAGCCCGGCAACACCGGTGCAAAAAACGGATGTGATCGAGCGTAACATCTTCGTGCAGAAGAAGGACACGAACCGAGAGAAGATCCAGCGCGAAGTACTGGTGAAGCCGGTCGGGGAGGCCGGGACCGTCGATCGAGAAATTTATGTCCAGAAAGACGGGACGGGCAGAAACCTCGTGCAGCGTGAGATTTTCGTCCAGGAGGAGAGTCCAGCGGGACGATATGTTCAACGGGACGTCTTTCCCGCCGGCGGTGCCGACAAGGTTTTGATCAAACCGGTGGTCGAACGTGAAATCCTGACCTCGCTCCCCCCTCCCGGCGGATACGACCCGACGATGGATGTGGCGGATGACCCTAGCGGCGGTGACGCCTCGGATTGGGAAAGCGCTGCGGATTTACTGGATCAGAGCCGGACCGCCCGGACAACCGGCACATCCGTTTCAGGAGATGACGGGGGCGTGGCCATCGAAGTACCCGCGATCGGCGGGGATCTCGTAGCCCGCACCGAGGCCGAACGCGAAGCTCACAACCGGCGACAGGGCGACCATGCCGGGCGCGACGAATCCTCCATGGATACCGGGGAACCGACCAACCCGTTCGACAGCCTGCGTGACACTGTCACCGCGGTGGCCGACGCGGCCAGCGGCATCAACAACACCATCGACCAGATCGATACCTTGCAGGACTCCATCGATACATTCGGTGATGACGATTATGGCGGACACAATGTCACACCGGTCGTGCCGCCGACCGCGGGTACGGCAACATCCGGCGGTCACGATGACGGCAGCCACGGCGTTCCGCCCGCCGTCGCCTCCACGATCACGCCCTCAAGCCCGGACCATGGCGGCGCCTCCACGGCCTCGACCCCGCCCTATCCGCCGCCGGGCACGAAGACGCTTCCTACCCAACACACCGGCGCCGGTCATGATGACAGCCACGGAGGCACAACCCACACCCCCTCCCCGCCTGCGACCAAGGATGATTACGTGGTGTTTCGCCATGTCGACTTTCTCGGCGTCCACACCCGGTCATACGTTCAGAGCCGGAACACCACCGACAAGGAAATTTTCCGCGGCGGTTTCGCCACCGAAAAAGCCGCCTACCAGTGGTTGTGTTCTCAACTGCACGTGACGTACCAGGGCAGCAGCGCCTATGACCAGACCCGGGCGACCTTTCAAGGCAACGAATACAACGTGAGACATGACATCAGCAGCTACTGCCGGTAACGGGCACAGGAAGGAAACTACGCACATGCGAATGATAGGGATGATAGCACTGAGCATCGGGTTGTGGGCCTTTCCGGCAACGGCCGCGAACATCAAGGTTGCCGTCGTGTTCGAGGAGCAGGTCCGGGGCGTGTTCGATTTATCCGGAAGCTGGATGGACCCGGGCCGGGGAGAGGAAGTCGTGATGAACGCCCTCCGCAACGCCGGATACCGGGTCGTCGATTCCCAGACGCTGCGGGCCAACCTGCTTCGTGAACAGGCGATCAAGGTGCTGTCCGGCGACCAGAAGGCCGCCGTGGCCGCGGGCACTGCGCTGCAGGCGCCGTATTTGCTGACCGGAAATGGATTCGCCAAATCCGCGGGCCAGGTCGCGGGGTCGGCGATGAAGTCACTCCAGGGCCAGGTTCAGCTAACCCTGATCGACGCAGAAACCGGCGAGATCCTCGCGGGCACAACCGGTCAGGCCGCCAAGCCCCATGTGGATGAAACCATCGGCGGGGGCGAGGCGATCGCCGCCGCAGCCGAGGACGCCGTGCAGAAAATGATCCCGGCCATCGCCAAGGCCGAGTACACCGAGAACCTGGGGTTGGGCCCGGTGGAAGTCACCATCAGCGGGCTGAAATCCTATCGCCATTTCGCATTCATCAAAGAGTGGTTCGAGAAAAACGTTCAAGGCCTCGACCGCATTGACAATGTCTCCTACACCACCGGAACAGCGCGATTCGATATCTACGGCCAATCCAGCGGCCATGATCTGGCCGGCCGAATCGCCTCGGCATCGTTCCAGGGTTTTGTGGTAAACCCGGTGGATGTCAGTGACGATCTTGTCTCCCTGAAAGTGATCCTCCGCCAATAAATTCAATTCAGGGTTGTACCATGCCGACAGGTCGCTACACTTCCATCGCAATCATAGTTCAGGGAGGGATGGACTGACATGATGACCAGATTATTTCACGGACTGCTGCTCACCGGCGTTTGCCTCGCCGCGGGATGCGGCACCCCCAGTTCCTCGCGGCTTCCCCAGATGGAATCCCTCTCCGGCGACCTCAAGAAACGACTCGCGGTTGTCGACTTCATCGACAAGACCGATTACGGCAAGGGTCGGCTCGGGATTGCCGCCTCCGACATCCTCGAGGGCGAGCTGCAGCGCAGCGGCAAGTTCACCATGGTCAGCCATTCCGGCATGGATGAGGTGTTGAACCTGCAAACCCTTGGCCAGTCCGGCATCCTCGATGCGTCCACGGCGATGCAGGCCGGCCGCATGGTCGGGGCGAATGCCATCATCAACGGATCGGTCACCGAATTCGGCATCAAGAAAAGCGGGATCAGCGTTCCCGGCATCATCGGGACAAAAACCCTGAAAGCCCGGGCGGTGGTGGACATCCACCTGATCGACGGCACCACCGGGGTGATCATGATGAGTGAAACCGCCGAAGGCGAAACCGAAACATCATCGGCCAAGTTTCTCAATATCGGGGGCGAAGGCACCTATGATGAAACCCTCGCGGGGAAGGCTCTGCGGGAAGCGATTCAGCAACTCGTGGTCAAGATCACGTCCAAGCTGGCCGAGGTTCCGTGGGAAGGGTTCGTGCTGAGCCGGGAGCAGGACGACACCATCTGGATTACCGGGGGCGCCGACCTCGGCGTCCGGCGGGGCATGAAGTTTGACGTCACATCCACCCCCAAGCAGATTACCGCCCCCAACGGCAAGACCTATTCGCTGCCGGGCGAGATGCTCGGGCGCATTGAAATTACCGAAGTACTCGCAGACATTTCGCGTGCCGCTCTGCTCCAGGGACAGGCGGCCAAAAACGACATCGTGCGTCAGGACCGCTGACGCCGCGACCAGGGAGGGAAGCATGACAAGGAGAACCGCGATAAGCGTCGCGGCGATGGCGGTATTGATGCTGGCGTCGTCCTGCGCAACCAAGATCGTGATGGAACCGGCCAAGTACCGGATGGGATCCGAAGTGGATCGCAATACCGGAACACTCGTCGATACCCGCGATACCTTCACAACGACCGATGAGCAGGCTGTGGCATGGGTTTCGGTCAAGAATGCCTACGGAAGCCGTCCGTTCCGGTTCAAGTGGTACAACCCGGAGAACGAACTGGTGCTGGACTCCGGCCCGGTACCGGTGACGGACGACAACCTTCTCTACAAGTACCGCTACGTCTGGTCGACCCTGCCGATCGCCGAATCCCCGGCCGCCCTGATGGCCGGGAAGTGGGAAGTGAAGATCTTCTTCAAGGATAAGAAGGTCGAAACCCTGACGTTTAAGATCAAAGAGAGGTAAGGGGGATCGATCATGACACGTATCACAACATGTTTGCTTGCCGCGGCATTGACGGCGGTTTCCGTGCACGGGGCCGACCGCATTGAACAGAATGAGCCGCCGTCCATCACCCATTATCCATCCGTCGTTGCCTACCGGGGCCAGCCGATTCCGGTCTATGCACGAGTCAGGGATGAGACCGGCAAAATCCGCAAGGTGTCGCTGTTCTATGCGCTCAGCCAGCAGAATGTACCGCTGGAAGTGCCGATGAAAAAGGTCCGGGGCGATCGATACAGCGGCCTGATCCCGGCGAACTTTTTCAGCGAGGCTTCAAAGATCTGGTATTTCATCCGGGCTCGGGATTCATTTGATGATCTCGGGGAAACCACCTGGTACCCAGTCCTGATCAAGGATCCCGAGCGGACCCGTACCCAGGAGGAACAGGCGGCGGAAACCGCGGAAGCCGCACAGGGAGCGGAAGCGGCTTCCGCCGGTACGGCGGGATCCGCCGGCCCGCCGGGAATTGTTTTCCCCCAGGGCGCTGTAGCGGCATCTTCCACCGGCGGCGGGATTGGCGCGGGCACGGTGATCGGCGGCGTCCTCGTGGGCGGCGCCATCGCCGGAGGGGCCATTGCCCTCAGCGACAGCGGCGGGGATGATGAAGATGGCGGTAGTGGCGGAGGAGGCGGATTCGATCCGAGCAGCACCGTGATCGTCAACGCAACGGGCAGTGCTTCCGGCGGTTTTGCATCCGGCCCCCAGGATCAGACCGTGAATGGAAGCGGCGCCGTCGGAGGCCGTCCGATCAGCGGCATCCGGGCCACCGTCAATTACCAGGCCTACAATGTCGTGGACCGGTTCCAGATTGTCTACCAGGGGAATGTGATTGCCGACAGCGGAAACGTCAGCGGCTCCGGCACCATCACCGGGACCTCCGGCGGCACATCGCCCAATGTCGTGATCCGGGTCCTCACGCCCAGCAGCGGTACCGCCTGGGACTGGTCGGCACGGGTTGAGTATTCGGTCGCGGAGTAGCCAAACCGATTGATTATCAAGAGGTTTTGAAAAAAGGACGAAAATCGGATGCGCAGGCCTTGAAAGGCCGCCAATCGCACATACAGTATCAGAAGTCGCAACCATAAGGAGATGAGATCATGCGCAAAGTATTCGCAATGTTGATGGCAGCAGTGATGACCGTCGGATTCAGCCAGGTCGTTCTGGCCGGTTCCTGCGGCGGCCACAAAGAGGGCGATGAAAAGGGCGCCTACGAGAAGGGCGACAAGGGATCCTGCGAAAAAGGCGGGGAGAAGGGCGAGAAGAAGGAAGGCTGCTGACCTTCAGGTCAACCTATTGAAAAAGCGGCCGGGGCAACCCGGCCGCTTTTTTGTATGGGAAGATTGTTGATCGGGAAGAATCCCCTTGGCCATCCACCCCGGTGAGGACACTGGGGCTCCAGTGCACCGGGCTCAACTGCGCAAACCTCCGCCTTGCCCCGCTCATGCCGGTATGCTACCAACCTCACCTTCAGGAGATACCATCGTGAGCGAACCCGAACACCAGATACCCTTGTCACAGAAGTTTGCCGGCCTGCGTGAACATATCGGCCCCGACGGTCTGTCGTGGGGGCATGTGCTGGAGAAGGTCGGTGACCAGGGGTTCGGTCTTCTGCTGATTCTGTTATCCCTGCCCAGCGCCTTACCGGTCCCTGCCGCGGGATACAGCACGCCGTTCGGGATCGCCCTGCTCGGGCTCGGCATTCAGATGGTCAAGGGCATGGAGCGGCCCTGGCTTCCGGAAAAAATACGGAACGCGAAGCTGGGCCCCAAGGCGGCCAACAAATTCTTCCAGGCCGGCGACCGGATGTGCCGCCTGCTTGAAAAACTCATTCGTCCCCGGCTCGCGGTCATGACCGGGCGCGGCGGACATCTGTTGATGGGGGTTCTCGTCATCATCATGGCCTGCCTGATGATTCTGCCCATTCCCACCACCAACACCGCCCCCGCCTTCGTCATCTTTCTCATCGGCGTAGCCCTCACGGAGAAAGACGGCTTGTTTGGCCTTCTCGCCTGTTTCGTCGGCATCGCCGCCGTCCTCCTCTACGCTTTCGTCCTCTACTTCGCCTGGCACCTGATCAGCGAGTACGGCTGGGAAGGCCTGGAACGCCTCAAAGACGTCATCAAAGACTT
>JAUIHQ010000209.1 GCA_030432155.1 bacterium
CTGGATTCCGCCCGACGCGATCATGGCCCGCTCGGATCACGCAAAGCGGGAACAGCTCTTGCAGAACGCGGTTGATGCCAACTTCACCATGCTTCGGATCTGGGGCGGCGGCGTGTATGAAGCCGATGATTTTTACGAGACCTGCGACCGGCTCGGCCTTCTTGTCTGGCAGGACTTCATGTTCGCCTGCCATGCGTATCCGGACGAAGACACGGCGTTTCAGGACAAGATCCGGCATGAAGCCGAGACGGTCATCCGGCGCCTGCGGCATCATCCCAGCATCGTGCTCTGGTGCGGCAACAACGAGAATCTGGTCGCGATGGCGGTATGGTGGAACAAGGACCGGCTCCCCTTCCCGAACGAAACGCTGAAGCTCGGAGGCCGGCATGTCTTCAGCGATGTGCTGGCGAAAGCCTGTCTCAACCTCGACACCAGCCGCCCCTATTGGCCCGGCAGTCCGGCCGGCGGCGAGGATCCGAACGGCGAAACCCGCGGGGATTGTCACTGGTGGCATGCCACCATGGGCGCCGACCTGGTGAACCGTCATCGCCATGAATTCTACGATACCTGCCGCAGCCGATTTGTTACGGAATACGGCATCGTCGGTCCCTGCCACCTCGAATCCTGCTGCGAGTTTCTCCGGCCGGAGGAGCTGGACATCAACCACCGGGCATGGAAAACCCACACCAATCCTTATGATGACGGCACCCTCGCCGCGGCCATCCGGTACCACTACGCCGAGACCGAAGCATTGGATCTCGAGTCCTTCATCCGCTATGGACAGATGTTTCAGGCCGTCATGCACGGCCGCACCCTTGAGTCCATGCGTTTCCGTAGAGACGATGCGATGGACCCCTGCTCCGGCGCCCTCATCTGGATGTACAACGACTGCTGGGGCGAAACCGGGTGGACGCCGATCGATTACTATCGGCGAAGAAAACCCGGCTACTACTGGATTCGCAACGCATTCGCGCCGGTTCGCGCGATCGTGCGACGCCGTGACGACCAGCTCGTCACGCGCGTGGTCAATGACTTGCTGACGCATGTCACGGTCAACGTGTTGTTTGGTTACATCCGGGTCGATGGTACGGAATCCCGCATCAAGACCAAGGCGTGTGAGGTTCCGGCCAACGGCATGATGGAGGTTGAGCGAGTCGACATTGCACCCGACCTGGACGAACAAGAGTGGATCTATGTCTGCGATTGCGAAGGCGACGGCGTCGCGAGCAATCCCTGTTCATGGAATCTGGTTCCCTACCGTCAGCTTGCCCCGGTATCCGGCGAGATATCCGTCGAGGTCCGCGGATCGGAAATCCGCCTGACCAGCCCGGTCTACCGCCACGGCGTCCGCCATCATGATGCCGGCAAGGATCTTTTCAGCGACAACTACTTCGATCTGATCCCCGGCATCACCAAGGTGATTCAATGCGTCGGTGACATGCCAGGCGAGCTGCGGTTCGACGCTCTGGAACGGATATGAGGGAGGGCGAGCGGCCCCGCGAGCCGGATTGAGTTTCTATACGAATCAACAGCTCGCCGGGGGCAGGCATGCCCCCGCTCCGTTTTGGCGGCATGCCGTTGATGGGATTGACCACGCCAACAACGATCAGCCCACATCGCTTCGATATCGCCTTTACAGCTTCACAACACAGGGTTAAGTTACGCGCGTTAGCGTTGTCCATTCCCGGTTTATGCGTCACTGGCTACATTCTGTAACGGCATCATGCCTTATTCTGTCCGTTCTCACCCTGAGTGAACCGGTCCGCGCCCAGCATACCGTCCCGTCGCCGGAATGGCTGCGGGTAAGCAGTGTCGTGTCGGCAACGCAACCCTACCCGCCCGAACATCCGGTTCCATCGTACGTGATCTATTCGAACGGCCCGGCCTACCAGTTCGTCATGCCGGCACAGGGCCTTCCCGGATTTATCTACCAGCCCGCCATCTGGGCCTACTATCAGATCGGGCCTGAACGCACGGTGTCGAACATCGATTACAAGGCCATGGAGCTGGCTTCACACACCGTTCATCGCAAGGGCAACTGGATCATTCCACATGTCCCGGGCGCCTCCTGGTGGTCCGGCATCTCGACGAACGAAACGTCCCAGGAAGGTGCAGTTTATATCAACCAGCAATTGCTGGCGAACAATCCCCCAACCGACGGCTTCAATTTCGATGCACTGCTGAACGATGGCGCGGATCTAGACGCGATTCGTGCCCAGGCGGAGAGCGTCATGCCGGTCGGCAAGTATGTGATGCTCGGCGAGTACGGCGATCCGCCGTCGTACAATTCGTCCATGGGATACCTCGACCGGACCTACACGCCGCGCACCACGGCGTGGGCCGACGATCTGCACTATCACCACTACCTCGGTTATGCGATCAACGGCCTGGATGAGAATGTCGCCTGGAACTACGGCGAGGGTATCGTCGAGCCCGTCCCCCAGTCGGTCCGCACCTGGGTCGGCGCCTGGGACGGCATCATCTGGGGCGGCATGACCCCGTGGGTGCAGCCCTACCCGGGAGGCCCACTCGGCCCCGACGATGCCTGGGACATGATGAGCATGATAAGGCTGTTTCAGGCCCACGCCGATCTGCACGGCCTGGTCATGACGCCGGCCGCCCTTCCGACCAACCGGATTCTTCAGCCGTACCTCGCGGTGAATGTCTTCGACGCATCGACAAATGCGTATTTCACCACCGCCGACTCGCCCGGCGCGGACAAGCGGCTTTATGCGCTGATGACCGGCGGATACGATGTCCCGCTCGGTCACACCAATTATTACGTGCAGCTCCGTCCGTCATTGCCCCAGGGACACTCCGGAGATCTATTCACCGTCCCCTATGAGGAGGGCTATCACTGGATCAGCGCCGGCGTCGATGGCATCTGGCCCACCCCGGTTTCGCAGAACGGAAGCGAACTGACGATCAGTGTCCAAAATCGCGTAGCGGTTTACGGTAAACGTCCCGGCCCCGGCGAAACGATCAGCATCGTACGTTATCGTGACATCCTGAAGGTGCGCCGCGCAGCGCCGGCCCGGCTCGAGGTGCTCGTCGATAAGACTTATTCGGAACCGTTGTCCGTCGAGGTGGAAGTGCGACGCGAGGGTGTGTCGCCACGTTCGTGGGTCGTCACCCGGCCGGTGACCGATCAGCGCGCCGTTTTCGACCTCAATCACGCCTTCGATATTTCAAACATCGAGTCAAACGACATCGCATTCATCCGGCTGTTCCGTCACCGCAACCTCGACGCATGGCATGTCGTTCCCCTCCTCTGCGACGAGGTTGTCCTCGATACGCCGGAGGCATGGGCTGCTCTTCCGCAAGGCTATGCACCTGCGGTGTCCCCGGCGGTCGATGCGCCCATGACCGTCACCCAGGGTCAGACCTGGGTATCCGCATCGGTCTACACCAACGCCACGTTCGAATTCCGCGCCCGACTGCCCGCCGCCGGAACAAACAACACATGGATCGGGTTCATGGAGCCGCCGTCCCCCACGTGGGACTTCGAGGAATTCGCAAAGGACACGAATGACATGATCAACCTGCTGGCGTGGCACTACCGGGAGCATGCCGGTCAATCCCGTCTGCAGGCGCTGTTCGACAACGCGAGCGGTCAGGTCGAGGCGAGCGCGGGCATCGACTTCACCGTGTCGAGCCAGTTCGGTCCGGTCAACCTGAACTCCCTTACGCATTGGGGCGACTACTTGTGGCGTCACGGCAACCAGCGGATCGATGCCGTCGACCCTGAGGTTATTCACACGTATCGAATCGAATGGCAGAGACCCTGGCAGCGCTGGTACATCGACGGCCGCCTTGTCTATGAACGCCGGCTGGTCCAGGACGAACCGCTGCCGGTGACGATCCGCAACGGGGGCAATGGCGACATCGAAATGGAATGGCTGCGCGTCATCGTTCCGCAGGACATCTACACTTCGTTCAGTCCGACCGGTGACCTCACCGGCTGTACCCTGTGGTTCGCCGCAGATACCCTTGGGCTAAGCGACGGTAGCCCGGTCACCGCCTGGCCCGATGCGTCAGGCAACGGACTCGTCGCCGACCGCACCGGCCTCGCCTACGGCAATGCACCGACGTACCAAACCAACGCACCCACGATGTTTAACGGCCGCCCCACCGTGTCCTTCACCAACGCCGCGCTGTGGACCGAGGCGCTCACACCTTCCATTTCTGCCCAGGAAATCTTCGCCGTGGTAACCATGAACAGCGCCGGCGGCAACATTGCGACCCTGATGAGTCTTGGCCGGGAAGATGGTCCACCGTTTGTCCAGGTACGACGCGACGGTGACGCGCAAGCCTATGCCGATGACGCGGCATTCGATTTCGGCGGCGGTCTCGACGGCACCATCCGCATCAACGGAGCCGTAGGTACCGATATCACATTCGACACGCCGCACATCTTCCACGCGACCGAGGATACATCCACGCACTACACGAACTTCTACCTCGGGTGGAATGTCGTGAACGGCCGCCCGTGGCGCGGACAGGTCGCGGAGATCCTCGCATTCAGCAACAAGCTCTCGCTCGCCGAACGCAATGCCGTGAATGTCTACCTCGCGGACAAATACGGCATCGGGAATGTGACCTATCCCCTCCCCGACGATCCGCCGCCGGTTACCGACGGCCTGACCGCCTGGTTCAATGCCGGCGATCTCACCGACATCGACGATGGGGAATCGGTTGCGGCGTGGCGTGACCGGTCGGGGCACGACATCGAACTCAATCGCGACGGACTCGCGTTCGGAAGCGCACCGACCTATCGCACGAATGCGCCCGCCATGTTCAACGGAGCGCCGTCCGTCGCCTTCGACAACGCTGCCCTGTGGACCGAGGCGAGCGACCCGGCGATCACGGCGCGGGAGATATTTGCGGTGGTGACGATGGACAGCACCGCAGGCGGCATTGCGACGTTGGCAAGCCTCGGTCGCGAAGGCGTGCCTCCCTTCAACCAGCTTCGCCGCAGTGGTACTGCGGAGACCTATGCGGATGATGCGGGCTTCGATTTCGGCGGTGGCGCTGACGGGACGATCCGCGTCAACGGGACGCACGGAACCTCGATCAGTTACGGCATCCCGCACATCGTCAACGCGACGGAAAGCGTGCTCGCGACGTACACCAACCTCTACCTCGGCTGGAACGTCGTGTGGGGTCGCCCCTGGAAAGGACACGTCGCCGAAATCCTCGTCTATGACAAGGCGCTGACCCTCGAGGAACGCAATGCAGTGAACACTTACCTTGCCGAAAAGTACGGCATCGCCGGCGTAAGCTATCCCGTTCCCGATGCGCCGCCGCCGGTCGACGGCCTCGCGGTATGGCTGAACGCCAACGACCTGGTCGATGCCGCGGACGGCGAGTCGCTGACGATGTGGGAGGATCGCTCGGGCAATGGACATCATGTCGACCGCACCGGCCTTGCCTTTGGAACCGCGCCGACATTCCATACAAACGCACCCTCGACATTCAACGGACGCGCATCGGTGACCTTCGACAGTTCGGGCCTCTGGACGGATGCGGCCGATCCGGCGTTTAAGGCTCAGGATATTTTCGCCGTATTGACCATGGACAGCACGGCCGACAGTATCGCCACCCTGCTCAGTGTCGGCAAGGAAGGCGAGAGTCCCTTCAACCAGGTGCGCCGCAGCGGCGCCATGGACGCGTATGCGGACGATGCGGCGTTCGATTTCGGCGGCGGAGGCGATGGAACCATCCGTATCAACGGTATGGCCGGCACGGGAATCACCTACGGTGAACCGCACATCTTCAGCGCCACCGAGAACAGTGCGTTCACCTACACAAATCTTTACCTCGGCTGGAACGTCGTGTGGGGCCGGCCGTGGAAAGGTCAGGTCGCCGAGATTCTTATCTACAGCAACCGGCTCAGTTCGGCGGAACGCAACAGCGTCGGCCTCTACCTCGCCGCCAAATACGGAATGACCAACTCCGGCTATCGCACCCTCGATCCCCTGCCCCCGGTGACTGACGACCTGTCGGTCTGGTTGAACGCGAATGACCTGCTGAATCTCAACGATGGCGACAGCGTGATGGAGTGGGACGACCGGTCCGGCAACGGCCATCATGTGAATCGCGACGGCCTCGCGTGGAGCGTACCGCCGACCTTCCGGACCAATGCACCGGGCGTACTCAACGGCAAACCCGCGGTTCAGTTCAATGCGTCGGCGTTGTGGACCGAGGGATCCGCCGCCTTGATCGACGCGCAGGAGATCATTGCGGTCTTGACGATGGACAGTACCAGCGAGAGCATCGCCACCCTGCTCAGCGTCGGAAAGGAAGGCGTCCCGCCGTTCAACCAGGTTCGCCGCAACGGGACCGCCGAGGCGTATGCCGACGATGCGGCCTTCGACTTCGGGGGCGGCGGCGACGGCGTCATCCGCATCAACGGCGTCGAGACGAACGCAATCACCTATGACGTGCCGCATATTTTCGGCGCAACCGAAAACTCCTCCATCACCTACTCAAATCTCTATCTCGGCTGGAACGTGGTGTGGGGTCGTCCATGGAAGGGCTACGTCGCGGAGCTTCTGATCTACAGCCGTGCCTTGAGCGCCGCCGAGCGTGATGCGGTCAACCTCTACCTCGCTGACAAATACGGCATTGGCAACATCGCGCTTGGCGATCCGCCAGGGCTGATCATATCAAATGCGCCCGGCTATGAAATCATCTGGGACGGCAACGAGGGCGATCACTTTGACGCCGCGGCTCCGCCGGGCGGCTCGCTGGTGCCGGACAACCTCGCCCGGTACGGCACGCCGTTCGCAAGCGGTGAGCAGGCGGCTTAC
>JAUIHQ010000210.1 GCA_030432155.1 bacterium
TGGATCGTTTTCTTCGCTCTGAGTATAATTAAGCCTCGGCCGCCGCTGCCATCATCGCCAAAGAGCCGTCAATACATGCATCGTGAAAGGCAATCCAGTGACGTTGGGGGAGGATGTGTTGTCGGGTATTCTGTCCGATACCTATAGCACCAAGGTGTTGACTCAGGTGTTGTGCGGGGGGTGGAACAGGTCGGCTACATCGACCCACACGGATGCCGGGTCTTCGGTGATGAAGCGGATGGTTTCTTCAAAGCTGGTCCACATGCTCTCGTGGATCAATTCGAAGGAATAGCCCCAGAAGTACAACACGCCCGACGTTTTTACCTCGTTGTATTTCTTCCGGAATGCCGGATGCCCTCGCTCATGGGACGGGCGCTGATTCGGTCCGGCGGCGGCGCAGCGACGTGGCCAGGTACGTGATGATGAAGAACATCGTGCAGACGAGGACCACCGCGGGGCCGGCGGCGACGCTTGCGTAGAAGGAAAGGTACAGGCCGAGGATGCCGGAGAGGGTTGTGCTCAAACAGGCCACCGCCATCATTGCGGGCAGGCGGCGGGTGACCAGGTACGCCGTGGCCGCCGGGGTCACCAGCAACGCCAGCATCAGGGCGATGCCCACCGCCTGCAGCGATACCACGATGGTGATCGCCAGCAGAATGAGCAGGGCGCTTTCGAGGACCCGCACCGGGAGGCGAAGGGTCCGGGCGAGTACCGGGTCGAAGGAGATAATCAGGAATTCCTTGTAGAACAACCCGACGGCCACCAGTACCAACAAGCCGAATCCGGCCATGAGGCCAAGGTCATAGCCTGACACGCTCAGCACATTGCCAAACAGCAGGTGACTGAGATCGACCGCGTAATCGCGAAGAGTCGATATCAGCGCGATGCCCAGCGCGAACAGGCCGGCAAGAAAGATGCCGATGGTGGTGTCCTTCTTCAGGCGAGATTTGCGGCTGACCGTGCCGATGCCGAGCGAAGCCGCGATGGCGGTGCCCATGCCCCACCAGAACAGGCCGGACGTCAGACCCCCGGAGACGAGGTAGCCCACGGCAATGCCGGGCAGGATGGCATGGGCGAGGGCGTCGCCGAGAAAGGCCATGCCGCGCAGAACGACGTAGGCGCCGATCACCGAGCAGGCGCATCCCGCGATCCACACCGCGGCCAGCGCCCGCAGCATGAATGTGTATTGAAACGGCTCGAGCAGCCAGTGAATGAGCTCATGCATCGGGAGGATTTCCTCCGCTGCAGCAACTGTCCTGAACGATCAGGAGTCCGTCATCAAGCTGAATGGTGTGGCTGTGCTGACCGAACGCGGCCTGGATGCGGCCCGCGGTGAATAGTTCCGCGGCCGGACCGATGCCGATCATGCCGGTATTCAGGAGCAGCACCCTCTCAAAACGCCGGGCTGCGATGTCGAGATCGTGCGTCGCGACGAGTATGGTGACGCCGCGCTCGCCGAGAGTGTCGATGATATCAAGAATCGCCCGCTGGGACTGGAAATCGAGTCCGTTGAACGGTTCGTCCATCAGCATCAGCGTGGCTTCCTGGGCCAGCGCCCGCGCGATGAACATCCGTTGCTGCTGCCCGCCGGACAATTCGCGGATGCGGCGGTTTCGCAGTTCATACAGGCCGACATCGGCCAGGCTCCGGTCAACCTTCTCCCGGTCGGTTCGGCCCGGACGTCGAAGCGGGCCGATCTCCCCGGCCCGGCCCATCATGACCACATCGGACACCGTGACCGGAAACGACCAGTCGACCTGGCTGCGCTGGACGACATAGGCGATGCAGAAGTGGCGAGCCGGCCGGTGGCCGTAAATCGAGATTGTGCCTGCGTCGGGTTCGAGGATGCCGGCGATGAGCTGGAACAACGTACTCTTGCCCGCGCCGTTCGGCCCGACCACTGCGACCCGCTCTCCGCGGTTGATCGAGAATGTGACGTCCTTCAGGGATGGGCGGTTGCCGTAATGGTGGCAAAGGCCGGACACCGTGAGGGCGTCGGCCGCCGCTTCGTGATCGGCGTGCTCGCTGAAGAAGGGAAGGTGGCGGCTCATTCTCCGGTGTCGTGGTCCTTTTCAGATTCGTTGGAAGGGATCGGTTGTTTCAGGGCCTCGACGATGCGGGTGGTGTTCGCGATCATATAATTCAGGTATGATGCTGCATCGCCGTCAGGACCGGTCAGGGACCCGGTGTGAATGGGGACAAGGTTGATCCCGGTTTCCGCCGCGACCTGTTCCGCGATGTCCGGATTCATGTGTTCGCCGATGAAAATCGCGGGAACCTGCTGCTCGCGGATCGTCCGGGTCAGTTGGGCGAGCTCTGCGGCCGACGGTTCGGACAGGGTGTGGAAGCCGGGGATGATCATGCCGGCCACCGGGATGTTGTACCGCTCGGAGAAGGGCTCGAAACAATTGTGATCGGTCACCATGCGCCGCCGGTCCTGGGGAATCCCGTTGATCTCGCGGCGGATCCACCCGTCGAGTTCTTCAAGCTGGCTGCGGTACTCGCGGGCCCGGGCGTTGAAGGTGTCGGCATGATCGGGTGACATGCCGGCCAGGGTTGATGCGATCTTGTCCGCCCATGCCATGACATTGTAGGGGTCGGTCCATACATGGGGGTCGCGTCCTTTCCCGCCGAGCTCGACGACCGGCGGAGGTTCCTGGTTGCGTCGCCGGCTGCGCTTCAAAAGGTCATCGAGGAAATCTTCGAGGCCGAGGCCGTTGGCGAATACTATATCCGCATCGGCCACTTTCATCGCGTCCCGGGGGGTTGGCCGGAACCCGTGAGGATCCGCATCCGGCGTCAGCAGGGTTTCCAGATTGATCTGTTCCCCGCCGATCAGGGAGACCACATCACCGACGATCGTCGTGGTCGCCACGACCTTGATCGGCTGCGCTTCCGTTTCATCCGCGGCGGCGGAATGGGGAAGGATCAGTGCCCCGGCGAGAAGAAGCAGGGCAACCGGGAGGTTGCCCCTCCAGGACCTCGGCACCCTATCCGGAGTGGCAACCTCCCGGTTGCCCGCAAATGGTTGACGTTCCGGATCCGCCGAGGTTTTCGATGGGTGATGTGTGTCGTTGATCATGATTTCGTCTCCTTTTCCCTGCATTCGCGGCAGGTGCCGATACATTCCATAACGTTACTTTGCATCTGAAATCCCTGTTCGTGGGCCAGACGCCGGATCAGCCGGTTGAACCGGCGGTCGTGCATTTCAACCACCTGGCGGCAGGACGAACAGACAAGATGATGATGGCCGTCTTCAATCCGGGCGTACCGGGTTTTGCCGTCGCCCAGCACCATCGGATGAAGGATGCCCATCCCGGTCAGCAACTCGAGAGTCCGGTAGACGGTGGCGCGGCCCACGGCCGGGTGAATCTTCCTTGCCCGGGCCAGGACTTCGTCGGCCCGCAGATGCAGATCGTGACGGTCAAAAACCGACAGCACAGCCCGGCGGGACGGGGTCAGCTTCCACCCCGCCTCCCGCAGCTCGTCTTCCATCTGTTCGGTGTAATGCATCGTTAATGAGACAAAATCTCATTTAGTGACGTATCGCCGGGTGAATGTCAAGGGGAACCCGTCTTCTGTCCCGATGAAAGTCTGGCATTTCCCCGGCAATCGGCTAGAGTCGGCCCGTCATGAAAAAACGAGCCTCCATGATCAAGCGGAAAACCCGGGAAACCGACATTGAACTGTCGCTCGATCTCGACGGGTCCGGGGTTTACACCATCGATACCGGGATCCCGTTTTTCGACCACATGCTCGACCTGCTGGCCAAACATGCGGTGTTTGACCTTACCATTCGGGCCCGCGGGGACCTCGATGTGGACTATCACCACACGGTGGAAGACGTGGGCCTGGTCCTGGGTCAGGCGCTGGACGAGGCGCTCGGGGACCGCAAGGGCATCACCCGGTATGGATGGGCGTTGCTTCCGATGGATGAAGCGCTCAGCGAGGTGGCGGTGGATCTCGGCGGGCGGCCGTATCTGGTTTACAACATCGATTGCCGGAAAAAGAAAATCCGCGACTTTGATGTGTTTCTGATCAAGCACTTCTTCGAGTCCCTTGCGCAAAAAGGGCGGATGAACCTGCACATTCACCAGAAGTACGGGGAAGACGTGCACCACGCCTACGAGTCGGTGTTCAAGGGCGTGGCCAAGGCGCTGTTCATGGCCTGCGGCCGCGACCCCCGGATCAAGGGCGTGCCATCGAGCAAGGGAAAGCTGTAAGCCCCTTGCGAACGGCATCGGGCTTGTTGCGCCGGACCGGCGCGGTTCTCGGAATCTCTACATCATGAAAACCATAGGCATTGTCGATTACGGTATGGGCAACCTGGGAAGCGTCACCAACGCGTGCCGCTTTCTTGGACTGCCTGCGTCCATCGTGACCAGGGCATCGGACGTGAAGGCATGCGAAGCGCTGATTCTTCCCGGGGTGGGGGCGTTCGGCGACTGCATGCGGCACCTGCGTTCACACGGGTTTGAAGAGCCGATCCGCGAGTGGATCGCGGCCGACCGGCCGTTCCTGGGAATTTGCCTCGGCCTGCAGGTGTTGCTCGAGCGCAGCGAGGAGTCACCGGATGATCCCGGTCTCGGCGTGCTTCCCGGTGTGGTTCGCCGGTTCCCCGGCGGCCCCGGCCTGAAGGTTCCCCAGATCGGATGGAACCAGGTGGCGCTTGTGCAGCAGGACTGTCCCTTGTTCGACGGTATCGAGGATGGTTCCTACGTGTATTTTGTACATTCGTTTTACGTCGACTGCCCGGATGCGGGCGTTGTGGCGGGCCGGACGTCGTTCGGCATCGACTACACCTCCGCGGTGTGGCGCGGCAATCTGTTTGCGGTTCAGTTCCACCCGGAGAAAAGCCAGCAGATTGGCCTGGCCATGTTGAATAATTTCGGACGGTACGTGAAGGAAGAGGCGGCGGTATGACGGCATTCACAATCTATCCTGCAATCGATCTGCGTAACGGGCGTTGCGTGCGCCTGCTTCAGGGGCGTGCGGAGGCGGAAACGGTATATGGCGAGGATCCGGTGGCCATGGCCCGGCACTGGCAGGACGAGGGTGCGAAGGTGCTTCACGTAGTGGATCTCGACGGAGCGTTTGAAGGCCGGCCCGCCCAGGTTGAGCTGATCGGTCGGATGGCGGCGGCGGTGGATCTTCCGGTGCAGGTCGGCGGCGGTCTGCGGACGGATGAGGATGTGAAGAGCCTGCTCGATGCCGGGGTATCCCGGGCGATCCTGGGGACGCGGGCGTGGCAGGACCCCGATTCACTGGCCCGGCTGGTTGAGCGGTTCGGCGATGCCATCGCGGTGGGGATCGATGCCCGCGACGGCAAGGTGCAGATCAAGGGTTGGACCGAGACGACGGACGTCACCGCGGTCGATCTCGCGAAGAAAGCCGCCGCCCTGGGGGTGGCCACGCTGATTGTAACCGATACCGCCACCGACGGCATGCTGACCGGGGTCAACGCGGCGGCCATGGCCGCGGTGTGCGACGTTGTCCGCTGCAACGTAATCGCATCCGGCGGAGTCGCCTCGGTACAGGATGTGGAAACGCTGGTCGCACTGGGCCGCGACAATCTCGCCGGCGCCATCGTCGGCAAAGCCCTCTACGAAAAGCGAGCCACCCTCGCCGAGTTGAACACCGCCGCACAGGGCGATTCAGCGAAGTAATACCAGTCGGAAGAACGTATCGGTATGATTTCAGCCTTCCTCAATAGGTTTCGGGTGTCAGGTTTCAGGCCCTCCTGACCCCTGAACACTGAAACCTGAAACCAAATCGTCTGGCGCATGTATACCGATACGTATCTGCGATTGGTATGAGTCAGAAATATCTCATCGTCCTTCACCCGTGACCTGCGGCTCCGGCATTTCCGAGACCCGGCTCGCGAGCCGCTCGCCCTCCCGGTGGAACGAGCGGGGCCGGAGTCCGCCATTCAGGAATTCGTCATTCGGATTTGGGATTTGTGCTTTCCTCCTGGGTTTCTTCATTCAGCACAGAGGGCGGAAGCTGCTTTCGGGTTTTGACGCCGAGGTCGATCAGTTTCCGGGCCTGTCCGACAAGGTTGCCGGAGCCGGAGGTGAGTTTGCCGTGGGCGCTGCGGTAGGCTTCGCCCGCTTTGTCGATGGAGGCGCCGACCGCCTCGAGGTCTTCGGCGAAGCCCACGAATTTTTCGTACAGATACTGGCCGCGTTCGGCAATGGCGAGGGCGTTGCGGTTCTGGTCCTCGGTCCGCCACATCGTTGCGATGATCCTCAGAGTCAGCAGCAGGGTGGTGGGGCCGACGATGAGGACCCTCCGGCTGAACGCATCCTCATGCAGTCCGGGATCCTCGGATACCGCGGAGATGAACGCCGGCTCGTTGGGGACGCACATGATCACGAGTTCCATGGGGTGGATGCCCTCGAGGTCCTGGTAGTTTTTTTCGCTCAGTTCGCGGACATGATTGCGAACCGCGGCGATGTGTTCCTTGAGGGCGCGCGCCCTTTCGTCCCCATCGTTCGCCGACATGTACCGTTCGTAGCTGTTGAGCGTGACCTTGGCATCGATGACCACATCCCGGCCTTCCGGCAGATGAACAACAACATCCGGGTAGCGGGTCTGCTGTCCGCCGTGCCGTTCCCGCAGATGCATCTGCGTCTCGTATTCCCGGCCGTTGCTGAGGCCCGACTGCTCCAGGACCCGTTCAACGATAAGCTCCCCCCAGTTGCCGCGGGTTTTGCTTTCGCCTTTCAAGGCCCGGGTGAGGTTGGATGCCTCGTCGCTGATCTTGTGATTCAGATCCTTGAGGATCGTGAT
>JAUIHQ010000211.1 GCA_030432155.1 bacterium
CTGAATGCGATACACGGTCCCATGATTCCCGATCGGGAATAGCGAGGTACAGGATGATGAAGCGAGCCCGTCTCCCCCTGCCGGTTCTTTTCGCCCTGTCAGCGGCGTGCCCCGCCGCGCTGGCTGACTTCACCCCCTCGCCGGGCGTGTCCGCGCGCGTCGTCTTTGAAAGTCCGCTGGACTCCACCCTCATGGAAGGGCTGTCCTACGACGACGGCCGACTTTACACCGCGATGAGTTCGCAAATCTTCCGCGTGAATCCCGATGACACCAACGACGTGGTCAGCCTGCTGGACCTGCCCTTCAACCTCTCCGTCTCGGTGGTCCAGCGCGCGGGCGACGCCATCTATGCCGCATGGTCCAGTGCGTTCACCCCGCCCATTCCCTATGAATTCGGCATCAACGAGCTGGATTCGTTTCGCTCGTTGCTGACCGTGGACTCCATCCATGACAGCGCGGTGAATCCCGCCGGCGAGCTCTACCTCGTGGCCGATCCGGGCGGAACCGGTGCCCGCATCTATCGCTTCGTGCCCGCGACCACCTCGCTGGTCGAGGTGGTGAATGCCGGCGGGGCGACCGGTGGCATCGCGTTCGACACAGCCGGCCGACTCTATTATGCCAGCCAGACCTCGTCGCGCATCCTGCGCTTCACCCCGGCCCAGCTCGCCGCCGGTTCGCTGGGTGAAGCGGACGGGGATCCCGTGGTCGTGAATGTGCCGGCCGGGTACCTGGCTCTCGATGGCCGGAACCGCCTGTATGCCACCACGGATAACGGCAATGCCTTGCGGGTATTCGATGCGATCAGTGGGCGGGCCTACCGGACGCTGGCCGTCGACGGCGCTTCCGAAAATGGCATCCGCAAACTCGCCTGGGATGAAGACCGGAATCGTCTCTTCGCGATCTTTTCGTATTTCAATTTCAGCATCAGCCAACTGCTTGAAGTCCTCCCGCCCGCCGTGTTGGGCGACGCCGATCGCGACGGGGTGGCCGATCGCCGCGTCTACCATCCCGCCTCGGGAACCTGGTACACACTCGGCAGTGACGGCGGAATCGGCAGCACGGTGGTGTGGGGCGGACGCGACCACCTGCCTGTGTCCGGTGATTTCGATGGCGATGCCCGGGCCGATATCGCCGTGTACAACCGCCTTGATGGCCTCTGGTCCATCCTCAACAGCCGCGACGGCGCGCCGGTTACGGTGGCGTGGGGCAACTCGGCCATGACCCCGGTTCCCGGCGACTATGACGGCGACGGCAAGACCGACATCGCGGTCTATGCGCGGGACACCGGCGATTGGTTCATTCGGCGCAGCTCGGACAATCAGCAACAGACCCTCAACTGGGGCTGGAGCGAAGCCCTGGCAGCTCCCGCCGACTACGACGGCGACGGCAGGACCGACCTGGCCGTCTACCATTGGGCGACCGGCGATTGGTACCTGCTGCTCAGCGCATCGGGCAATCCGGCCACCTGGAACCTCGGCGTCAACCGGGGTACGGCGGTCCCCGCCGATTACGATGGCGACGGCCAGGCCGATCTGGCCGTCTACCAGCGCCGCACCGGCGCGTGGACCATCGCGCCGTTGTTCGGATCGATCACGACCGTTTCGTTTGGCGGTCCGCGCGGCATCCCCGTGCCGGGAGATTACGACGGCGACGCGCTGGCCGATGTGGCCATCTACGATGTCCTGACCGGCGACTGGCACACTTTGGGCACCCGCGAAGGATACCGGATGCAGAACTGGGGTTGGAACCGAGCCCGCCCCGTGAAACCCTGAAGGTGATGCCCCCCTCGGCCGAGGGGACATCCCGCTGTATCGGACATGATGGGTGTGGGGCAGGGCGGCTGCAGCCCATAAAACACCCCAACCCCTCCTTGACCGCCACCTTGACTCAACACATGCCGTCAATTGATATATAAGGGCTGACCCAGCGCCCCCTGAGTATCTCCGTGTTTTCTGGTACTACTGGAAGCAATGGAAGCAACCCCGGACCCGCAGATGCCATCTTCTGGCGCTGGGCATTCCCCGCGAAGAAGTACACATGGCTACGCGGAGCAGGAAAGGATACTGGCGGATGAGTGCCAACAGTATCCTCCAACGGGCTCTGACCAACCAGCGACTGCATGAATGCGCCTTCGCCGAAGGCTACGGCGGCACACGGCAAGGCGTCCCCGATCTGCGAACGATGTGGATCAAACTCCACTACGGGCCACTGGCCCGAGTCTGATCGGAACCGCCGGTTGCGGACCCGCATGACCGGTGGTGTGGGCTTGCCATTACCCATAAGTCTTACTCCTGAGTCGCCAGATTCCATCCCTCGGTCAGATCTGCAAGACGCTTCCATCCCCGCCAGAGCGTGATGGTTCCGGGTGGTCCGTCGTTCTTTCTTGCGAGGAAGCCTCCCAGCTTCGCGATCCAGACAACAACGTCGCCGATGCGTGGCGGCTCTGCCGGTGCAGCCTGGTTCTTGTGCGTCTTTCGGAAGAGGACTTGCCATTCTGTGATGGTGAGGAAGGAGCTGCATGGGGAGTCAGGATCGGTTCTGGCGATAAGCGTGATCATGAACAGACGCCAGGCGACGATGCTCATAACCATGAGGTATCGGATCAAGCGTTCTGCATGGTTCAGTCGACAGTCTTCGACACGGAAGCCTGATTTGAGGACCTTGAAGTACATTTCGATGCGCCATCGCAAGCAATACCATCGGATTTTTTCGCAGGCTTCCTCGAAGGACTCTACCGGGAGGCTGGTCAGGAGCATCCATTCGATGGTTTCTTCGTCTTCCGACGGATTCCTCTCCACCACGTAGACCGCGTACATGTCGATGTCGGGCAAAGCCTCCTTATTGTGTTTGGGGTTATTGCGTGGTGGGTTGAGGCACAGCGGAGCGAACCTGACGGTGACGATTGCCGAACGTGCTTCGCGAGTTGTGGTGTGTTTCGTCTTTGCACGTTTGGGGATTTCTACCTCATAGAAGCCGGCCTCGGGCTGCCCGAGCATGTAGTCCCACAACGTCAAGACGTTCTTTTCGGCGTATCTGGATCTGCGGTTGACCGTCCTGTTTGCAGATGCCCGCACGAGCACGTCGGCATCAAGTTGATGGCTCAGCTTGAAAAAGTCGTACAGGTCGGCCTCCCGATCACACACCGTCACGACGCGGGTGTCCGGCAAGGCTTCCTCTGCGGTCTTCAATGCTTGAAGCCATCTGTAGGTCTCCTTCTCTTCAACCGGAAGAACGTCTTGAATGTACCGGCCGCCTCTGCGGCGTTTCTGGTGCTCGGGCCGGAGCTTCCTTGCAAAGATGTTCTGATCCAGCAACCCTAACGGAAGCCCTTCGGTGGTGATGGCCAGGCAGGCATGCATCACCAGCCCCTTTGAGTATAGCTTTTCGACATGACTGCCCTTCTTCATCGTCATCTCTCCCAGCCCCTCGGTCTGCATGTGGCTGGTGTAAACGAAGTAGGAAGAGTCCTGTACGGCCAGCACGGTTTCGTGGGCCTTGGCGCGCTGGGCCGTCTTGCGGCGGTGGGCGGCCAGGATTTCGTCGCCATCCACGTTCTCATTCTGGAAGAACCGATAGGCCGCTTTGGTCTCAGCCCAAACGGCGCATGCCTGGTTGATGGGGCTTTCTGGCGAGTCTGAGAACCGGTCACAGAGCGAGATCAACCTGGCGTCGAGTCTCTTGTCTCCAAGGTCGACTTCCGCAAACTCATCCGCAGCCCAGCCCGCGTCGCTTTCCTTCTTCATCACGCGCCTCCTCTTCGGGTTGACTCAACCAGAAGAAGTATATTATACGTCTACACACGCGGCAAGGACCCATCCGTGAAGAGTTCAATCAGGAAAAGAAACGCGCTGGCGGAGAAGTTGGCCATGTGCCCCGAGTTCGTTCGCGGCTCAATCACCAGCATCTGTTCCACATGCAAACGGGCTCGTTGCATCTGCCCGGGAAAGTCATCCGGGATGGCGTACCGTCTGACCTACAAGGATCGACACCAGAAGACTCGCACCGTGTACGTGCGAGCGGATCAACTTCCCCGGATACGCAAGATGATCGCCAACTATGCTCACGTGCGAAAACTCGTCGATCAACTCGTCGAGGCAAACATAGACGTGTTCAAGGCCGAGACGCGCCGCTAGAATCACAAAGACTTATGGGTAATAGAAAGGTGGTGTGGGGGCTGGGACTGACCGCTATCGGTCAGTCCCGGCTACCCGATTCGACCACTTCTTATTCATAGTGCGTCCACATCCGGATGACTTTTACAGTTCGAATGTCATCCATGACCTGGTATACCAATCGATGCTGGATGTTGATGCGCCTCGAACAGGCGCCCGATAGGTCTCCGACCAGTTTCTCGTAGGGTGGGGGATTCTGATACGGGTTGGTCTGCAGTACCTTCAGTAGCTTCTCGGCCTGAGGCTTGAGCCCTGAGCGTGAAATCTTCTTGGCATCCTTTTGAGCCTGTTTCGTAAATACGACTTTCCACTTCTTCACCAGCCGGGTTCCTCTGCACATTTATTGACAGAGGTCTTGAGACCCTTTTGGATGGACTCGACCATGCCGGGGATCGACTGAAGGTGGAGTGTTTCCTGGATGGCTCGCCAATCATCTTCGGAAATCAGGACCGCGGAAGAACGTTTCCCTGTGATCTGCACAGGATGATGAGATTGCGAGACGTCATCCAATAGACTGTAGAGCTGTTTTCTTGCTTCGGTTGCGGTTATTGAGGTCATTTCTGCAATCCTTTCGGGTGCGTACGCAATAACGTACGCACATGACCGTTCCCCGTCAAGTGCTCTTCATGTCGAACAGGCTGTGGGGCACGAAGTGTCCCCACGAGCCGCATGTTATGCTGCCTTCAGTTTGTGCACTTTAAGGTTCTTCGTGCGCTGCTCAGCCTCCCAAAGGTCATACTGCATCTGTTGGTTGAGCCAGCTCTCCGGTGTCGTGTCAAAGGCCTTGGCAAGTCGAATGGCCATTTCAGGGCTGATACCTGCACGACCATTCAGTATCGAAGACAAGGTCTTGCGGCTTACGCCAAGAGCGTCAGCGGCATCGGTGATGGAGATGCCCAACGGCTCAAGGCACAGATCGCGAAGGACTTCTCCAGGGTGGGGCGGATTGTGCATTCTCATGTTTTGTCTCCTCTAGTGATAATCTTCGTAATCAACGACTTCGGCGTCTTCGCCATCAAATCGGAATGTGATACGCCAATTTCCGCTCACGCTTACCGACCAAGTTCCTTTTCTATCGCCTGTCAGTTCATGCAGCCGAAGTCCAGGCAAATTCATGTCTCGTGGCGAGGTCGAGGCGTGAAGCCGCGCCAGGATCAAGCGGATCCGCTTTTCGTGGTTAGCCTGAATGCCGGCCTTGCTGCCCTTGGTAAAATATCTTTCAAGTCCGCGATGCCGAAAACTCTTGATCATGGCCGCAGCGTAACCCGTGGCGTTACGGGTGTCAAGTGGTTGCTTCTAGCAGCATAACGTTGAGTTGAGCGACATTGTGATTTTGGCGTGATCCTTGCACCGCAAGGAGCATGACAAATCATGATGTTCGCTCTACGTCGAGGCTCAGCGGCAGCGGTACGCTGTCCGCTGAAGCCGAATGTTCTGCGATGTTTATGATGCCCACTTGAGAGTAGGTTTCTTTTCGGAGTGGGCGCACTCTGTGAGATACAGATTGATTAGATTCTGGTAGGGTATACCAGTTTCTTTGGCCAGCGCCTTGAAGTAAGCAATGGCATCGGTGTTGATACGAAGCGTGACCTGCTTCTTGAGGTGCTTTGCATATGGGTTGCGGATCGAGTCTGAGAAGTCATACTGCTTTTTCATAAGAATCCCCCGTATTGTGTCCCCTCGGTTCGCGTTGCCTTGCGAGCCGATATGATTCTGATTTCACTTTCGCTTCTCCTGTAGGCGTGTACCACGACGAGGAGTCGCAACTTCGCGCTGAAACCCAGCAGGATGCATCGATCTTCGCTGCCAGAATGTTTCGCATCATGCTTCAATCGGGCATTCTCGTCCCCGAATACGGACATCGCTTCTTCAAATGAGACTCCGTGTTTCCTGCGGTTCTCGCGCTCCTTCGTGTCGTCCCATGCGAAGGTGATTTCATCCATAATGCTAATATAATGCTGTCAGCAATATGAGTCAATGTGCATTCTCTTTTCGTTGCAGAACGACCACCCTGAGGTGCGCGGTCTTCCGCGTCACCTCGAGGGACATGTTCGGTCATTCTTACTCCTTCAGATACCAATCTCTCCATCGTGAAATGGCTTCATTTCGTTTCTCGATGGGATCATCCCATACGAATCCGAAGTCTTCATCGGTCAATGTCTTCAAAGACTCGTTTGCCCAATATCGAGTGGTTTCCATTCCTGGCGTCACATATCGGGCACCTACATGAAAGGATTCATCCGCAAGGGCATCTATAAGATAGGGTACGGAGGTATGATCGCCATATTTGCCAAGTTCTCTTGCCGCATATGCGCGTAAAGTTGTCTGGGGGCCATTGAGTGCTTGGTAGAGGATGTTTAACTCTATATTTTCGCCACTGTTTATTTTTTCAAAGAGTACCGCCACTTGATCGCCTGGCAACGGGAGTACTTGAGGCGCAATCGGTATGAATTCCGCAATTGCGGTTAGGCCCAATGTGATGAGGATGAGAAATATGTGTTTCATCTTGTTCATGTGACCGAACGTTGAGTTGAGCGACATTGTGATTTTGGCGTGATCCTTGCACCGCAAGGAGCATGACAAATCATGATGTTCGCTCTAACGGATTGTTCGGCCG
>JAUIHQ010000212.1 GCA_030432155.1 bacterium
CCATCCGGCACCGCCCATGGCTTCCACCATGCAGTTGCCACACCCGAATTGATGAGCAAGCGATGCGACCTGCCGGGGGTAAAAATCGTTGTGAGGATGCCGCTCCAGCGCATCGATTCCGGGTAGCGCCATTGGCTTCATGACCTGCCCGCATGACCCGGTCAGCGGGACCTGAAAATATGGATGTTCTTCCCCCTTCATGTGACCGGTGAACGCAATCCCCTCAGACTCGCACCATCGTGAACATCGGTCCACGTATTGATCGCGGAACAGATCCGTAACCAGTTCGCGAAAGTCGACCCGGATGTCCGAACTTTCGTCAGAAGAACGAAACAACGCAGGAAGGTCGCGGGTCAAATCCCGCCCGTACCGCTGTCGGTAAAGGCCAGGAAGCGCGTCGGTCCAGGGGATCCACGCATCCTTCTGATCCGGCTCATGATCCCCGAGTTGCGGTTCGTCGGTAAACATCGCTCCGATGTGGGCCCACGCCTCATCCGACAAGCCCTCCCGGTACCGGCGGTGACAGGCATCAAGAAACCACTCCACTGCATCCGCTTTCAGGTAATCGAGCGTGGCCCCGAACCTTCGCACCAACCCGTACCGCTTCATATCCGAACCCGTAAAGGCGGTGATCAGGGTATCCGCCTGCTTTACCTGTTCCAGCGGCCGTAGGGTCAACCATTGATTTCGGAAATCGGGGCGCTCCCGGAACAGCTTTCCGCCTACGGTACCTGACGGCCAACCGTCTTCATCATACAGCCACAGTTCCAGACCCATGTCGCCGCCAGCCTTGATCACATCGTCGAGGATGCGCATATAGTCATCGCCGAGGTATGGCGGGGTTCCGGGATAGTAGCGGGGATGGATCACCGCACCGTCAAAATCCAGTCGCTTCATGTGGCGGAGCTGATGTGTCATGTCCTCCCGATTCAGCGTACCGTTGATCGCCCACAAGGTGAAAAAGCGCGGATGTGTCATAACCGGATTCATGACACGGTCTTTGAATCCGCACCAGCGGAACCCGCACACCCCAACCCGATCACATTGTGATTTCTGCCGGAGGCCCGGATCGCGCATGGCTTCCGGGGGGACACACTCTATAGTCGCCGAATACACGAGGAGCTATTATGGCCGCAACGCTGCATACGGATCGATGGATGGAGATCGCCCTGTTCTGGTTTCACCCCGACACGCTCGAGGAGCAGACCCGCGAGGTGATTGACCGACTCAAACCGCTTTGGGAAACCATCGATGGTGACCAGGGGCTCGTGTTCGACATCTCCGGCATGCGCTACGACTGTGTGACCGAGTGGACCGGCAATCCCGGGCAAACCCTTCCGCTCCCTCCGCAGGGGCCCTTCGCAGAATGGCTCGATAAATCATACGAGAATGTAAAGCAGCTTTTTGAAATGCTTCGCCACAAGGCCGCCGATGCGGGATTGTCGAATTTCAAGATCGCGGTCATGGGCATGGGGGTTGGGGATGTAGAAGATCACGACGGCACCATCTATCAGTTCGCCTGCCCCTTCTTCAGCCGCCACCGGGAAATCTTCGCCAACATCATCGGCCTCCCTCCCCATATCGACCTCACCGCAAAGATGAATGCAGATGACTATCCGTATGCCGCGCAACCCGGCGGCGCCACGCAGGATCAGACGTTCGGCCCGCTGTTTGCCAAACAGTTCGGCTCGTTCTGCCGCTATTTCAACCTCGACGGCTATGTTCTTCGGGATGGCGCCGTTACCACGATGGTCTACCGCCGGTGGAGCCATTATGGCGGGCATCTTCCCGGAGGACAGAACACGTCCCGAATCTGGACCGACAAGGTCATCGAGATGATCAACGGCATGAAAAACGCGGCGCCGGCTACAAAAATCATCGGCTACTCCTCGGCCGCGAGCAGTGTCGGAGAGTGGAGAGTCGGGGCCTTCGACATCGAGAGGTGCGTGGCCGAGTCCGCGCTCGATGCGTGGATTGATCAGAGCTGGGCCGGTGCGTGGCAGGATTTCTGGAGCTGGGACCACCTGGGCTGGACCTTCCAGCTCGCCAACATTCTTTCACGGCGGGCGTTCATTGAAGCGGGCAACCGGAAACGCAAAGGACGCCCTCCCTGCCGGCATTATGTACTGACCGATATCTGGTGCGGGTGGGAGCCATGGGACACGATTCACAATGTCCCGCAGAAGCTTCGCTGGGGAATCTGGGCGTTTCATCATGCCGCAGTCAGGACACCGGACGGGCTGGTGACGCCGGATGGAACCTACATCGCCTGGGTGAGCGCCCGGGCCGGTGACCTGGTCAGCGACGACGATGTCACCTTTCTCCGGACCGAGCTGGACGCAGCGGTCGCCTCCGCCGCGGCCATGGATGATGTTCATGGCCCCAGCATGACCCTCAACCGATCGTTGCTCGACTGGCTTTCGGAAAACCATGAGGAATGGAATGCATCCGAGTGGGTTGATGATCATACGGCATGGCTGATGAAGTGGGGGGTTCCATGTTTGTCCGCCACCCGGGGTGAATGGCTGGATAAGGTTGAAACGGAAGGATTGATTGCCCAGGCGCCCGGACATGTCGGTGCAGTCGAGCAGGCGGAACGGGAGAGGAGGCTCGATACAGGAGAACCGGTCGTCATGACCGGCCGGGCCGACCTCATCGATCCTGCCCACCTTCACCGAGCCGGCGTGAGAGCCGAGGGAGAGCTCGCTCCACGCCGGTTTTACAAGGCATGGACCGATGAGACACAAACAACCCTCGTGCCGCGCGTAAAGATCAGTCTTGATGTCACCCAGCCCGTGGCCGCCGATGAAGATGTGACCGTCGGTTGTATGGCCGAATCCGGTCCTCTGCTCGTACGAAAGGGACAGACGGCCTGGTGGCAACCCGGGGACTGGCACGACCCCGGCATGCCTTTACTGAAAATTTGCCAGGTGGGAAGCTATCACCCCATCCGCCAGTGCGCGGCGTGGATGCAGGATATGGCGAAGGCGGCCGGGTTCATACACATCGACCCGCTGGATGAACCGCACACCGCCGCTATACATGCGTGGCATAGCGGAGGGAAACTCCACATACTGCTCGGCAACCTGGAAACCGGCAATACCGGTGACGCCCGTCTTCCGCGCCATGTAAAACTGTTTGTTCCCGCGACGATCGGCGGCGGGACGGCATTGCGGGATATTGCGTCCGACGAAATGGTTGAACCCGACGGTCAGGACGGGTCGTTTGTGTCGTATTCGCTGGTCATACCGCCTGAAGGATCACGGGTATTGAAAGAAAGCTGAACCGGCTCGTCCATCGGGGAGCGATTACGACCCATCCGGAGACTAGGTTGAGCAGGCGTGATACCCGGCGGAACCCGTCACGTCACGCATGTTGCATCCCGGCATGATCGGGAAGACCTCAGCCGTAGATATGCAATGCGGATCGCGGATCGATCTTGAACGGAACTACGCGAGCATCTTTCGTGGGCCGGAAGACGACAGAGGAATGCAGGGTCCGGTTTGTGGGGTTCCAGATGTGAGCGGAAACCGGCTCGTCGGTACGCTGCCGGTAGGAGGCCACCCGGGGCACGATTGCCAGAAGCCGTTCATCCTCCACCCGGGCCACGCCGCCGCCGAAGGTCAGATGATTCATAATCGGCTCGACGCCCTGGTACGGCGCCTGCATGGTCTGGTCCCAAGGGTTTTCATAGGCAATGTATGCTCCACGGTTGTAAATGGCCTGCAGATTCCCGTGGCGGTTGACAGGTTCATAGACAACATTCCCTTTGAGGTCATAGGCCCGCTTCCATGTACGGGCCGCAGGCATGGAGCATAGCCCGGTGCGGGAAGCAAGGAACACCGCGTCGTACCAGGCGGGCGGCGCATCGATGACCTCCATCAGCGCGCAGATCGAGCGAATGCACTCAAAGGTTTCCCAGGGCGGCAGGTCGGCAAGCTGGTCGCGTCCGCAGTTGCCGCCCATGGTGAAACCGCGCGTATCCATATCCTCCACCGGCGAGGCGTTCCAGCAATTGACGCTCAACCCGATGACCAGGTTCATGAACTGCCGTGCCGGCGTGAGGTGCGCAATGTTGCCGGTCGCGTGATACGCCATCAGGTTCGCCATCGCCGCCTGCGCCGGGCCTGCGGCCCGGATCTGCCGGCCGGCCTGGCACCACCCCTCCCATCGCCCGCAACCGAACCGCCAGAACTGCCCGCCCTCATTCAACTGCGCATTGATCTGCCGGAGCAGCAAGAGCGCCTTTTTCTGCGCCTCCGGCATGGCCAGAACCCTTGCGGCGATCAGCAGGGAGGTCGCGAAGAAAGATAGCATGCCGTAGTCGGCATTGAGTTTCTTCGGGTCCGAACGGCCGGTTATTTTTTCGAGGTGAAGGTTGAAAAAGTCGCGGGTACGTTTCTCCAGCGATGGCGGCCGCGGATCGACCTGCTCAAGCAACCGCATGATGCCCGAAAAGGTAAACATCATGTCGCCGATCCCGTAGGCGTCCGGACCGCGCTCGATCATCGCTTGACCATGGCGTGCGGCATGCCGAGCGATGGTACTCGCGAACGCGTCATCACCGCGCAGCACCCCCCAGTAATGGCATGGCGCATACCACTGCATCGCGGCCTCGCAGTGGTAGCCATATGACGTCGGACGGCTTCCATCAAGGTAGATCTGCATGCCCCGATCCGCATCCCAGACATTCCCATATCGTTTGTTTCGGAACATCCCGGTAAGTTCCATCGCGGCTTTCTCCCAGGTCACGCCCAGAGTGTGCGTCGCCACATCATACGCCTTCACGACCCCCTTTTGAGGGAAGGAGAAGGCGTTCACCCGTTGCCAGGCAGCCAGCACCCACGCATCAAGAGATAACTCGCCGAGGTCATGATCGTAGGTAAGGGTGACTTTCTGATGAACCGCCTGTCCTTTGCGGACAAAGAAACTGGGATCCTTTACCATGGATGATGACCAGTTGGTACAACCCATGAGGTACTTATATCCCCGCGTTTCGCCTGCATCATGGAGACGTTTCTCCTCGGCCAGAAACACAGCGTCATCGGCGGCGACATTCCCGCCGCCGCGCGTGGGCGTCGCATAAACTTCATGGAAGGTCGTGTCATCCCAGTGACCGAGTATGGTGATGCATCGCTCGTTGCCGCCGTCGAGATCCCTGACCCGGTGCAACAACAGCGGCGACCAGCAGACATAGCTCTGCCGGGCCCGCAGTCGGCGGTTGGCCACCCACAGGGCGCTTTCCAGGTACAGACCGCTGTTCACCTTGCTGTCCCGGTGCTTGTAAACGGGATTTCCGCCGATCAAGGTGGTGGAGTCTTCGCGGAAGTCATACTCATACGGACATTCAAACGCCGAACCCGCCTCGAAGATTTCAATCAGACCGGTCACGGGCTTGAACCCGGACGTGACCTGGAAGCCAGGTCCGTCGGGGGCGGCTTCAATCTGCACCCACGCCTCCACCTTCACGTCGTAGACATCCAACTGTCCCTCAAAGCGCAGTCCCGCTTCTCCGATCTTCGTCATCCGAGTCATCGGTGCTCGCAAGTTGCTGACCGACATCCATTCGTGATCCTTGAAGCGGAGCATCTTCCGTTTCTCGAGATAGAAATAGTCCGGCACCCATCCGGTTTTCCGTTTCAGGAAACGGGCTCTGCGGGGACCGTGTTTGATTTCGGCGGTGGTCTTGGTAATGCGCACGGCTATGGCAGGCATGATGATTTCTCCTGAACGTCCCCTGCGATTAAAGCACAGCCAATGATACGAACAATACACTTGGCCCCTTCCGACGGCCGTTCACATTGCGATCTCATACAACCCTGCGTTACCAGAAACGAAACCAGTCGAAGCGGAACAAATCCGCACCTTCGCCCCGGAAGACGAGGCAGAGGTCAAGACCGCCGGCCCGATTCCGCATCCTGAGATTGACGGGCAGGTAACCCCGCCACGAATCGAGAGGCGCATCGCGGGGATCGACCTCAAGCATTCCGAGCAGCTCACCCTGAGGGTCGCCTTCGCGTACCTCAATCGCGCAACCGTTCGGCGGAAAGCAGGCGCCTCGCAGGCTAAGGCCCGCGTCTTCACCAACGCCCCGGATGTTCGGATAGCGCACCCAGGCGACGTCCCGGTCGGCCACAACATCGAACCCGTTATAGGCATTCTCCTGCTTCCGGATACCCTCCCCCGCCATGAACCACTCGGCCTGAATACGGGCCCAGTCCGCCTGATACTGTCCCACTCCCTGCACCACAATCATATCGTCTTCCACCAGGCTTCCGTCCTTCTTGAAATGCACGTAGCACATCGCGGTTGAACGGAAGGTAAATGTCGGATCCTGGACCCCGAAGCAGTGAAACCATTGGTTGTTCCATTGGAAAATGTTGCCGTGTTCGTTCGCCGCGCCGCCATGACCGCAGAAGGTATAGGGACCGTATACGTTTCTGCTGGTCGCATAGAAGGACTGCCACATCAGGTAATAGACGCCGTCACGTTTGAACAGGTCGGGTTTGTCGTCCGCATCATTGTCCAGCTCGATTTTGCGGGGCCGTTCCGCCAGCGAGATCATGTCCTCGTTCAAGCGGGCGATGTAATAGCTGTCCCCCCCCGCCCACACCGGGGTGCCGAATACGATGTAGGGCGTGCGGTCCGCATCGTCATCCACGAAGACGCACGGGTCGTACGACTTTGTCGGCGTCAGGCTGTCGGCAAGTAGAGGCTCCCCAAGGGCATCCCGAAACGGACCGCCGGGCCGGTCGCTGACCATAACCGCAGTATCCTTCATCCCAT
>JAUIHQ010000213.1 GCA_030432155.1 bacterium
GTGGTGGGAGCTTTCCTGGGTGAAGGATTTCGCAGGAAACAAGGTTCTGCTGAACGAAATCCGCGAACATCTCGCCGACCACGTATCGTATCTTGTCCACCTTCGCACCACCCAGAATGAATGGCCGATCCCCTTCCGGGGCGGCGACAAACGCAATGCGGCAACCCCGGGCTATTTCGCATCGCCGGAAGCCTATGCCCGCCCCGATGTGCTGGCCGTGCTGAACGCGGTGCACGGCGGGAACACCGGCGCGCCCTCCTTCGACTCCGAATGGTTTCCCTACGGAGGCTACAACATCGTCCGCGACGGCTGGGCCCGCAACAACGTATCGGGCTCCATGTTCGCCTCCCCCCACCCCGGGGCCTACGGCGGCTACCGGAGCCGGGGCAACAACAACACATTCGGGTTGAAAGCCTTCGGCCAGGATCTGCTGGTGGATGACACCACCGGCCACTACATGTACCCGAGCTCGCCGATCAGCGTCGACGGCCGCGAACAGTTCTTTCATGCAAAATACGGGTATTACAAGGTGCCGCCGCCGGGATCGCACAAGACCTACCTGGTAAGCGCCTGGACCGAACCCGCATACTGGCGCTGGCATGCATCGGATCATTTCAACCTGATGGAAGGGATCTACGACGGTCCCTACGGCAACCGGCCGCCGTCAACCGGCATCGTGGGGGCCTACGGCGCGGAAGAAGCCAAACAGGCCACGCTCACCATGGCGGACGTCAACGAAGACGTGCAGCATCAGCGCCTTGCCCTGTATGACCGGGCGGCAAATCTCTGGATCCTCACCGACCGGCTCTGGGCAGCCGGCGAACATGACTATGAACAGGTATGGATGATTCCCACGCTGCCGGGCGGGGATATCGCCTTCGAACAGGACGACATACAGATCGATGAAGAGGCGAAGATCATTCGCACCGTCGCCGATACGGTCAAACCCCAGAACCGGGGCGAAACACAGAAGGTCAACCTGACCATGGTGCAATTTTCCTATTCGCCTCTCTCCTATGCCCGCAAAAATGTTCCGAAGGCGCCGATCCGTGACGGACGCGTACTGGTCTATGGCTGGGAGAGAATCGGCGTGACGTGGCGCGGGACCAACAACCAGCAGATCATCTCCGCGATCTACCCCCGGAAACCCGGCGCCCCGCCGGAGGACGACCTGAACAAGGTGAGGGAAATCTACGGCCGGCACAACGCCTTCGGCTTCGAAGCCATGCTCCCGGAAGGCCGCCACCTTCGATTCCTGTCGAGTCCGGTCGGCCGGGACGACATCGAGCTCGGACCGGTGCGGATGATCGGTGAGGCGCTGCTCTTTGACGGAGCGCGGGGCGTGGCCCTGGGTTGCGAGGCGTTGATGGTATCCGGCGAGAAGATCGATGTCGGCTACCGCGACTTTGAATTCCACCTGTCGGAGGACGGCGAGCCCCGCATCACCCCGATCTATCGGCCGATCTCGCCGGTCACCATCGGACCGGACCGGAATGTCTTCACCGACGCCATCGATGTGACCCTCCAGACGAAAACGCCGGGCGTGGAGATCCGATATACGCTGGACGGAACCGATCCCACCCCGTACTCCGCCCGGTACGAGGGGCCGATCCGGTTGCAGAACACCACGGTGGTCAAGGCCCGCGCCTACCGCCCGGGTGTATCCGAAAACCCCCACCAGATGAGCGGCACCCATGCCACCGTGCCGAGCATGGCGGTGTTTACACGCTCCGGCTATACCGATCCGGTCAACCCTGAGAAGGTTGAGCCGGGGCTGGTCTGCCGGTATTGGGAAGACGATTGGAAAACCCTCTGGCTCGGATATGAGCATCTCAAACCGGCAGCGTCGGGACCGGTGCGGGGCCTTTGGGATTTCAGCATGATTCCCGCGTCCAATCCCCCGGTGGGCGAAGGCGCGATCCCCCGGAAATCATTTTACGGCGTTCAGTATAGCGGATACCTCAACATTCCGGAGGACGGGGTCTACACCTTTCATGCGCCCCGTGAGTTCGTGATGCCGGACATGGATGCCGGCTATGAAATGCGCCTGTCCATCGGTGAGCGCGTCATCCCGTGGGGCTACCGCACCGAGGTTGCGGGATTGAATGAGTGGTATCCTTCCACCCGTCTGCACGCGTTCGGCAACTGGAGCATTGCCCTCCGTGCCGGGTATCACCCGTTTAAGGTTTTGTTCATCGACTACCGGACCGGGGCGGGCGACTTCTTCAACAAACCCGGACTCCGGGATTACATCTGGAGCGGGGACCGTCCGGACCTGAAGATTTCCGGTCCCGGCCTCAAACCCCAACCCATCCCCGCAGCCTGGTTCGCGAGATGATCCTGGGGGATGTCGAACTTCACAACACGGTGGAAACCGCCCCGGCCCCCGGCGGCGGGCACTGCCTGTACCGGTTCCCCCGAGCCGTCCGCCAGGCGTTGAGCCCGCTCGGCCGCATGGTTGCGGCGGAATCGTCGGGTTGTGAAATCCGCTTTGTCACGGAGTCGGATTCGGTGCGGGTGGACCTTGCCGCGATTCCCGGCGGCGTATCCGCGGATACCTCTGTCACGGTCTTTCGGGGGGGCTTTCTGCATTCGGTGCACCGGCTGACCCCCGGACGGGTGGAACCCATCATGCTCGCCGACATCGGCAGCGAAACCGCCCATCGTTTCCGGCAGCTCGATCCGGCGGCCCGGGATACCGGTTACTTTCATCACCGGGTGTGGCGGATCCTCTGCGGCCGGTTCACCGCGGTGTTCCACGGGGTGGACGCCTGCGGATATGCCGTGCGTCCGCCCGTCCGCGACGAACTACCGCGCAAACGGCTCTTGTGTTATGGTTCCTCGATTACCCACGGCGCCTCACCCAATATCCATCACCTTTCATATATCTACACAACGGGACGCATCCTGCGGCGGGACGTATGGAACCAGGGGCTGTCCGGTTCCTGCCGCCTCGAGCCGGAGGTTGCCGACTACATGGCGGATCGGGATGACTGGGACGACGCCATCCTTGAGCTCGGGGTGAACATGCGTCGGGACACGTCCCCGGAAGCTTTTGCGGAGCGGGCGGGATACCTGGTGGAAACGCTCATCCGCCGCCGGCCGGACAACCATCTGTTTCTCATCACCATCTTTCCGAACAGCGAGTCGCCGGGCGTAGCCGGGGCATCCGGCGAGATCCAGGCAAACCAGTGCGCGTTCGATGACGTACTGCGAAACCTGCACCGGCGCCTCGGTCATCCCCGGCTCCACCTGATCGAAGGCGCCCGGATTCTGACCCGCGCCGACAACCTTTCCCCCGATCTCATCCATCCTTCCGATTTCGGGCACGCGGAAATGGGCGCCAATCTCGCCCGGTTCCTGGAGGACCCGCCCGGATGACGCCGCACCCCGATATTCATGCCCTCTCGATGTGGGACTGGGTGGTCATTGTTTTTTACTTCGTCCTCATCATCGGCATCGGATTTCTGTTCAAACATGTGAACCGGAATTCCAGCGACTATTTCCGCGGGGGCGGCAACATGACGTGGTGGGTTGCGGGCATGTCGGCGATGATGGCCGGGCTGAGCACCTGGAGCTTCACCGGCGCCGCGGCAAAAGTCTATGACACAGGTTTTCTTCTCCCGTTGTCCTGGGTGATCGGTGTCCCCGTTCTTCTCCCCGTCGGTCTGTACATGGCGCCGCGCTTTCGTCAGATGCGCGTGGTCACGTCCATCGAAGGCGTATTCCGGCGGTTCGGGTTCGGTACGGAGCAGTTTTACACCTACCTTGTGCTCCCGATGGGCATTTTCTGGGGAGGCGTGGGGCTCAACACCATCGCGGTCTTCATGTCCGCGGCCCTCGGACTGCCGATGGTCGGATCGCTGATTGCCCTCGGGATCATCGTAACCGTCATGTCCGCGGCGGGCGGGCAGTGGGCGGTCGCGGCCAGCGATTTCGTCCAGGGCCTGATCATGTTCCTCATCGTGTTTGTCGTGGTGTATTTCTGCCTCCAGCTTCCCGAAATCGGCGGGCTGATGAACCTGCGCAACAGCCTGCCGGAGCGCCATTGGGATTTCACCACGCAGGCCAATGCATCCCTGGTGTGGCTGTGGATGATCTTCGTTCAGATCACGGCGCTGATGAATCAGCTCAACATGCATGGGCAGGGGGCCAAATTTCTGCTGGTGAAGGACGGCCGCCAGGCGCGATCCATGGTCTGGCTGAATACCATCTTCGGCGTGTTCATCCCGGTGGTCTTCGTGATTCAACTCCCGGCCATCTGTGCAGCCACCGTGTATCCCGACATGGCCCAGGTTTTCCCGAACCTGAAGATTCCCGAGGAGGGGGCGTGGGTGGCCATGGCATTCCGCACCCTGCCCAACGGACTGATGGGGGTCTTGATCTGCGGCATGTTCGCCGCGAGCATGTCGTCGATGGATACGGCGCTGAACCGGAATGCCGGATATTTTGTGCGAAATGTGTACATCAAATACCTGAAGCGGGGAGCCTCGGAAACCAACCAGGTTGCGGTGGGCCGGGTTTTCACCCTCATCTTCGGCGCGCTCATGATCGTGATCGGACTCGGATTTGATGCCATCCGCCAGGGCAACCTGTTTGATGTCTTCCAGGTGCTCAACTCGCTTGTGCTGCTGCCGTCGGTCATCCCGGTAGCCCTGGGATCGGTCTACAAGCGAACGCCGGGCTGGTCGGGATGGAGCACCGTGCTCGTCGGCATGGCCGCCGGCGCACTGGCCAACCGGATCTACTCGCCGGAGCTGTTCCGGCGAATCATGGGATATGCAGAACCGCTGAATGCGCGGGAGATGCCCGACGCCCATTTCATTTTTATCTGCGCGGTGGTGCTCGCGATCGGCTGCTCGTGGTTCTTTCTCACCTCCCTGTGGTATTCGAAGAGCACCCGCGAACACCGCGAGAGGGTCGATCACCTGTTTGAGGATATGAAAACCCCGGTGGATCATGTGCGGGAGTCCTTGCGGGACCAGGACGCCATGCAGTACCGCCTCGTCGGCCTGACCTGCCTGTTGTTCGGCTTCGGCCTGCTGCTCGGCATATTCATTCCGAACCCCCTTCGAGGCCGGATGGCGTTTCTGTTTGTCGGCGGCGTCCTCTTCCTGATGGGCGCTCTGCTGTATGGGATTTCCGTGTACAAATACAAAAAGAACCCGGAGGCTGAACGATGATGAAATGGTTTCGCATGTTCCCCATGTTCGCAGCCGTGATCGCACTGCCTCTGTCCGCGCCGGCCCTCGAATTCCATATCGACCCGCAGGCCGGAGACGGCGGCGACGGCAGCCCGGAACACCCCTTTGCGACCTTCAATCGCGCACTCGCGGCCATGCGACTGATCCGCTCCGACGACGAGTGGCCCCCGGAACCGGTCACGTTTCTGCTTCACGGCGGAAACTACATGATATCCGAGCCGGTTATCCTCCGGCCGGAGGACGGAGGGAGCGCCGCCCATCCGGTCACCATCCGGGCCGTGCCGGGTGAAATACCCCGGTGGATCGGCGGGCGGATCGTCACGGATTGGGCGCCGCTCGGCGAAGAACCCGCCGCGGAGCGCATCCCCGAGAAAGCCCGGCCGCATGTGCAGGTGGCCGACCTGGCTCGCGCCGGCCTGCGGGATTACGGCGTCATCAAGAGCCGCGGCTTCAAGCGATACGGCAAGCTGAACGCGGCGCTGGAACTGTTCTTCAACGATCAACCGATGACCCTGGCCCGGTGGCCGAACGAAGGCTTTGTCCACATTGCCGGGTACCCTCCCGCATCAGAAACCAAGAGCCGCCACGGCATCCCCCGCGGGGGGCTGGAAGCCGGCTTCCATTACAGCGGGGATCGACCGCGGTTGTGGGCGGAACCGCAGAACGTATGGATGCACGGATACTGGATGTGGGACTGGGCCGACACCCATGAACGGATCGCATCCATCGACCATGAAACCCGGCTGATCAAAACCGAACCGCCGTACGGCTTTGAAGGATTCCGCAAGGGTCAGCGGTATTATTATCAGAACATTCTCGAGGAACTGGACACCCCCGGCGAATGGTATCTCGACCGCGGGACCGGCCGGCTGTACTTCTGGCCGCCGTCCGACCTCGCACAGGGAGAAGCCATCGTTTCCGTGGTGGAAGGCGCCATGCTCGAGCTGCGCAGCGTGCACCATGTCCGTATCGAAGGAATCGAATTCAATGCATCGCGCGGCATGTCGATCTCCATACTCGGCGGCTCAAACAATGAGGTGCGGTATTGCCGCCTGTTCAATGCGGGCAACTGGGCGGTCGAAGTGGCGGACGGAACCGACCACCGCATCATCCGCTGCCGGATCCGGAACGCCGGCGACGGCGGCATCATGGCGAGCGGCGGTAACCGCAGAACGCTGGAGCCCGGAGGCATTGAAATCATCGACAACCAAATCGACCATATCGGCCGGTGGAACCGCTGCTACCGCCAGGGCATCATCATCAACGGCGTAGGCAACCGGGTGGCCCACAACCTCATTCACGACATCCCGCATTGCGCGATCGCCCTCAGGGGCAATGACCATATCGTCGAATACAACGAGATCCATCGCGCCTGCATGGAAAGCGGGGATGTCGGCGCGATCTACACCGGCCGGGACTACACGTGGCGGGGCAACATCATCCGCTTCAACTACATTCACGACCTCGGCGGCGTGAACTTCGGCTCCATGGGCATCTACCTGGACGACATGGTCAGTGGCTTTCAGGTCTACGGCAACATTCTCGCCAACCTCAAATACGGTGTCTTCATGGGCGGGG
>JAUIHQ010000214.1 GCA_030432155.1 bacterium
CTGAAGGTCGAGGTCAGGACGTAGTACTTGATGGTCTGACCATTGACTGCGGAAATGATGGCCGACCAGCTCGTTCCGGCGCCGCTGGCCTGGACAAAATCGCTGTTGGCCTGGGAGGCGAAGTTGTCCGAGCTGTAGTACACGTACACGTTCTCACCTGCGCTCGGGGCGGTGTTCAGCGTAATGTCCACGGTGTTGACACCATTTTGTACGCTGGAGCTGATGAAGTTGTCCGTGGGATCGAAGTTACCGCCGTTGGCGACTTCGCTGGAGAACCCGCTGATGCTGACCGGAGCGCCCGCGGTTTCCTGCACCGCCATCGCGAGGGAGGAGGCATCGATCGCAGTGAAGGTGTAATACCTGCCGCCGGTTCCGTTGTAGTCCATATCGGCGCCGCTGGTGGCAACGGTCTGCGCATCGGGATGGGACCAGCTCTGACCATTTCCGAACCAGGTGGTTCCATCGGAGGCATAGAGCTTGAACAGGTCGCCCGAAACGCCGTCATCCTGAATCGTTCCACGCCAGATGCCGTTTTCGTAGGTAAGAGGAGTTGTTCCCCATCCGTTCTGCTGACCCCGAAACGCCATGTCCGTCCAGGCCATGGCCTGGTACGTTCCCAACAGACTCATCACAACTGAACTAATGATTACCTTACGCATTTCTTATCCCCCATGCGATAAACCGTTATAGCATTACCTGGGTTGTTGGCCCATGTCAATAGAGAATAAAAGCGGTTTTATGATTGTTTGCAACTCTCTGTCCATACGCGGGTTGCAGTGTTAAGTCGACATGGGGGAATTTCCCGGCGTCAAGCGAAATCCGGGTTACGGCTGGGTCAGGAATGCCTGAAACCGGGGTTCCAATCGGTAGGATTCAAACACGGGATGTCCGAGCATGACGATGAATCGACGTCCCTGCACCCGGTCCGCGGCCTGTCGGATGTAGTCGTACATCTCTTCCGGTCGGTTCATCCGGGCATACATGCGCGCGACCGCCATGGCATGAAGGGGATTGGCGGGTTGTAATTCGTAGGCTTGAAGAAAATACTCGAGTGCTTTGTCCGGTTGCTGTTGATCGAGGGCGAGAACGCCGAGGTTGTAAAATGCCTTGGCATGATCGGAATGGGTGCTGGTGATGACGAGAAGGTTGGTGCGGGCTTCGTCGTATCTCCGCAGGCCGGACAGGGCGGAAGCGAGGTTCATGCGAATACCCTCGTCGTCGGGAAAGGCATCGCTGATGCGGGTCAGAAGCTGGTGGGCACGAACGTAATCTTCCAGTCGCAGGAAGCATGCGGCTAGTCCCTTGAGTGCGGTCTGGTTCATGGGTTCGATGCGAAGCGCACGGTAAAACGCCGCGGATGCTTTGGCCGGATCATCCCCGAGGAACAACACGTCGCCGAGGCGGGACCAGAGACCGGCATTGTCCGGTTCCGTGCGCAAGGCTTCGATCAGTGCGTCGAAGCGTGGTCCGAGGGTACCGAACACCGCGGGCACGGTGGTGTCTTCGCCGAAAGCCACCTGCATGTCGTCGCCTTCGGGAATGGCGTCATCCATCACCGCGGCCCGGAGCACGCTGCATGTGCCGACGAGGAGAACGCAGACCAGGGAAAATTTCATTCTATTCATCGCCGGCCTCCGATGACTCGGCCAATCCGGCCAGGGGGCCTGATGCGGTCATCTCGCGGAAGGTGTCCGGCTCAACCATGGATTGCAGCCGGTTCAGCCATCGCTTCGCTTCGTCCATTCGCTCCAGCACCACGCAAAGAACGGCCAGGTCATACACGGGTTTGACCTGATCGGGGGCGATGGCGTTGGCCTTGATGGCAACCGGATAGGCATCGGTAAACAGGCTCCTCGAAAACAGGTGCTGGGTGTGGGCGATCCAGCCGGCCGGGTCGTCCGGATGCTCGCTTTTCAGACGTTCGATCAACGCCAGAGCTTTTGCCTCGCTGCCCGCCCGGGATGCGGTCATGGCGGCATCGATGAGCCACGTTATGCCATCGTCTGCAATATCCGCACGGGTCTCCAGCATCCGAACCGCGGCATCATAAAAGCCTGTGACCAGAAGATCGTCCACGTAGGTTCTGAGAAAGGTGTCGTTCTGCGGGTACAGGGTGTGCAGGTAGCCGTACAACATGGTGTGCATGGCCCGCTCGTCGGCCAGCCGGTAGTTTTCCCCGAGTTCGGTAAGGATCTCGATGTGACGGGGATACTGGATCAGCATCCGGCGCAGCTCAAGCTCGCTACGCGCGAGATCGTTCTTTGCGGTGCGAAGGTTCCGCGCTTTCTCCAGGCCGGCGCTGAAGCTGTTGGTCGTACCGGTGATGAGATCGCCTTCCGGGGTCTCCGGCATCTCCCGGATGCGCATCCAGATAGGGTCTTCGGCTTCGTTCCATTTGGGCGATCCCGGTTCCAGCCGCTTGCCGTATCCGACCGCCATCGCGGCCAGTGCGGCCTCGCCCTTGCCGGCATAGATATCAACGAGGATCTTGATCGCATCCGCGGAACGGGGATCGAGCTGCAGCGCCTCCCGGCAGAAGACCTCGGACAGCCCGAGGTCGCTGTCTTTCAACTCCATCGCCCGCCAGATGATGTGATCCTGCCAAATGGAGTCGATCCATTCGCGGTCGAGGGTGAATTCATCCTGCGCTTGCGCGGCGAACCCGAGAAACAGGCTTGCGAGGAGAAGCCCCGCAATTGCAGGATGCCGGCGTCGGGCCGGTATGGGTTGGCGCATGTGGTTCATGGTCAAAAACCCACAGTAGATGCCCGTTTTGGCGGAATCAAGATCAATGCAGATCCTTAAAAAGCTTCTCCTTGCCGCGGCGGTTCCGTTGGTGTTCGTGATGGCGCTGGAGGGGTTGTTGCGGCTTTTCGGGTCCGGATACAACCCACGGTTCGTGATCCCGTATGAGCTGGCTGACGGTTCGTATGGCTACCGCGACAACCCCGCATTCGCGTACACCTTTTTCCCGCAGATCGTCGCCCGCCATCCTGCGCAGCTTCGCATCCCCGCGGCAAAAAAAACGGGGGAACTTCGCGTCCTGGTGCTGGGCGGATCGGCGGCCTTCGGCGATCCCCAGCCGGAGTTCGGTTTCCCGGTGCTCCTCGAGGCGCGGCTCAGGCGCATGGTTCCGGACCGCACCTTCCGGGTGATCAACGGGGCAATGACATCGATCAACTCGCACGTACTCCCGTGGATCTACCGCGACTGCCGGGTGCTGAAGCCGGATGCGGTGATCGTGCTGGCCGGCAATAACGAGGTGGTCGGCCCGTTCGGCCCCACTGCGGTTCTCACCCCTTCCATGTCGTCACCGGCGTTCGTCCGGACCGCGGTCCGTTTCCGTCGCACGCGTCTGGGTCAATGGATGAGCCGGCAGGGCGGTGCGTCGGAATTGCGTGAGTGGCGGGGCATGGAAATGTTTCTCGGCTCCTCCTTCGGTTTTGAGGATCCCGCGGTGCGTGCGGTTCGCGCCGCATTTGAAAAGAATCTTCAACATCTTGCCGAGGCCTGTCGTGACGACAGCGTGCCGATGATCCTGATGACCGTTCCGGTGAACCTGGCGGACTGCCCGCCGCTGGAAATTCCGGACCGCGTGGAACCGGTCACACAGTCCATACCGGATTCAATTCCGGATTCGGTTGACTGGTATGCCGGCGATGTCTCGGAGGCCGTCCGCCTGTTCCGGGAAGGTGAAACGGCGCTGGCGGCCGGCGATCCGGATCGCGCCGCCGCGTCGTTCTCGGCCTCCCGCGATGCGGACCGGCAGCGTTTCCGCGCCGACAGCGGTATGCAGGAGGTTATCCGGCGCGTGGGCTCGACCATGGAGGGTGGGCGATGGATCGATGCGGAACAGGCGTTTCACGACCGCAGCGGAGGCCTGCCGGGCCGCGACCTGTTTGTGGACCACGTCCACTACACCGCGAAGGGCAATCTTCTTCTGTCCGAGCTGGCATCCATAGAACTCGTGCGTGCCCTGAAGCTTTCGCCGTCCGGCCCCCCGCCCGGTGATGCTGCAGATCTCGAGGATACCGGGTACGGGCTTCTGGCTGAACAGACCCTGCACACCCTGATGATCGACCGGTTCAAACAGCTTCCGTTCAGCACGCAGTACCGGCAGCACGACCGTATGCTGGCCTGGTGGAAGAGCCGCCTGGAGCTTGAACAGCGGCTTGACCGGTCGGCCATCGAGGCGGAAGCAGAGGTGTATCGCAAGGCGTGGGAAGCCGATCCGGCCGATACGTATGCCGCGACCTGGTATGCCGGGGTTCTCCGGTATATCGGTCGCCCCGGACAAGCGGCCGATGTCCTCGGCCATACCGCCCAGTTGAACCTCTACATGCCGGATGTGTTTTACCGGTGGATGGCGGCATCGGGGGAGGCCGGTCAACTGGATCATGCCCTGCAGGAATTGAAACGGCGGGGCGACTGGAGGGATGCCGAAAAGGCCCGGGCCTGCCGGGAAGCGGCGAGGATTCTGCTCCATTACGAAAAGACGGAACCGGCGGGAATCTTTCTTGAGGAGGCGCTGACCTATGAGCCGACATCCGCCGACGCACTGCACATGATGGCCGATATCGCCCTGCGCAACAACGATCCCGCCCGGGCCCTCCATGCCGCCGGGCAGGCGATGGAGCAGGATCCGCATGACGGCATGCTGCAGGCGATTGCCGGCGCCGCGGCCTCGGCGACGGGGGACCCGGAAGCGGCAGGTCGATATTACCGGGAAGCGGTCGGCATGCTGCCGTTGAATCACCGCGTCCTGTATCTCTACGGCACCTATCTAAAGGAACAGGGACAGTATTCGGATGCTGCCCGGGTGTTCGGGCTGGAGCGGAGGCTGAATCCTGCCGATCCGGCGCTTTTGTATCACGGCATCGCCTCGCTGGTGCGGGCGGGTCGGGCCGGTGAAATAGGCGGATGGATGAACGATGCCGCGCAGGTGGCGCCGAACGACCATCGGTTCGCCATGCTGGCCTGTCTGCTGGCGGATGATGAAGAGAGAAGCGCCCTTCTTGAGGATCTGATGGATCGGCAGGGCCGTCGTCTGCCCGATGCGTTGCGGGTGTTTGCCGCATGGATGATGGCGTCGGACCCCGCCGCCGAGACGTATGATCCGGAGCTTGCCGCGTCGATGTGCGAACCCCTGGTGTTCCGAGGATCATCCGGTCACCCTTTTACCCGGCTTGTGCTGGCGTCGTCCTATGCCAACGCCGGTCGGCGCAGTGAAGCCGCCCAGGTGCTCGGGCCTCTCGAGCGGCGCGACATCGATCCGCTGGTCAGCCGGATGGCCGCCGCGGTTGAAGCCTCGCTGTCATCCGGAGAGCCTTTCCGGATGCCGGTATCGACCGACGAGGATGCCCGCCGGTTTGCCCTGCTGCTCGCCGGATGGCCGGAGCTGGCGGAGTAGAAACGCGATCAGGGCGTATTGACCGGGATGGTGCCGCGGTAGCCGAAGTCCTGTTCTCGATAGCCGTCGCGCGATTGGAACAGGTACCACGTGCCCTGCCGGTCGTCATAGACCCCGATATCGCTTCGGCCGTCCCCGTCGAAGTCCTTATTCACCGGGGTCACGCCGCTGTAGCCGAACTGCGTCATCTGGTACCCCTCGAAGCTCTTGAACAGGTGCCAGACCCCGGTCGATGGATCAAAGACGCCGATATCGGCGACTTCATCCCCGTCGTAGTCGCCGTGTACCGGCACCGTCCCGGGATATCCGAACTGGCGGGTTTCGTACCCGTCCCGGCTCTTGAACAAGTGCCATGTTCCGTTGGATGCATCGTATACCCCCAGGTCCGCTTTGCCGTCGCCGTCGTAGTCCGCGGGCACCGGGGTCACGCCGTTGTAGCCGAACTGCGCGGTGCGGTAGCCGCCGGCTTCGGAATAGATGTGCCATTCGCCGGTGGCGGGGACGAAGACTGCAAGGTCATCGATACCGTCGCCGTCGAAATCGTCCGGCACCGGGATCGAATCCGCGAAGCCGAACTGAATGGTCTGATGACCGTCGGTGGTCCGATAGATGTACCACCAGTCCTCATCAGGGTCGAAAATGGCGATGTCGAGCAGGCCGTCGCCGTCGTAATCCGCTTCCACCGGGATCGTGCCCCGGAACCCGTAGTCAACCTCCTCATACCCGTCCACAGACTGGAAGAAGTGCCACCGGCCGGCGGGCGGGTAGTACAGGGTGAGGTCGTGCCTGGTGTCGCCGTCAAACGTGGCTTCGGGCTGAAGCTTGCCGAACATCATATACTCCCAGGCCTCCCGGAAGAAGGGGATGCCGTTGGTGATCGGCACATGCAGGTCGCGCGATGTGCAGCCGTGGTAGGGAATGCCGTTGGTGCCGGTGTTGTTGCGCGGAACGACATCGGTCCGAAGCATCCGCGAGCCGTTGAAAGGCGGGCCGTCGACATCTTCCACAAACACCGGGGGGCCGAAGTCATCGAGTCCGAACGCGGTCCACACCGGAATCTGGTGTTCCTCCGGGAACAACGGGTCGAGTTTGTGGGCGCAGCCGAAGATCCGGGAGGGGTCGGTGGCGCCCGGGGTGGAAATCCAGGTCGCGGGCCGGTTCTCCGGTTCGTACCAGTCGCCCGAATCAAACATCATGCACCGGTCCACGGCATATTGCTTGGCGATAAAGCCGGCCAGCCCGGCGCCCTGGGAATGCCCGGCGATCAGGATCTTGTTCCACAGAATGTTCGTGCCGCTCAGGAACTGTCCCCAGTTTTCGGTCGGGGCGAGGGTTTCGAGGTGACGAATGGCCGCCACCAGGCGGTTTTC
>JAUIHQ010000215.1 GCA_030432155.1 bacterium
TGGCCCTGAACCAGTACGTCAAATAAAATAACGAACGTAAATGCCTCATGCAAAGGCAGTTGAAGCGTTTTAATCTTGACGCCAATTAAAACGCTTTACATGCATCTGGCCGATCGTTAGGTTGTCGTCGTTCTAAGCGATTAAGTTTCTGTCAAGGAAAGGACGACAACCATGAAACGAGCATGTGCAACATCCATTATTTCGCTGCTGGCAGCGGTCCAGATCGCCGCGGCGTTTCCCGGCTGGATCGGAACGTACGGGATCTACAAAAAGCACGATGACCGCAGCAACCCCGGTCAGTTCTCGACGATGATGAATGAGGATTATGAAGGCCTGCAGGCTGCCGTCGGCATCCAGGTGAACGGTGGTAACTGGGTTGAGTACCCGATGGATTATTCGGGCAACATCGACGGCAACTCCTACTGGACCTTCACGCCGGCCTTCCGGTTTCCCGGCGGTTCGGTGGTGAACTATTACTTCCATGGCTATGACGGCCAGGGCAATCACATCTGGGACAGCCGGGCGGGATTGAACTACGAATTTACCGTGTCGCCCGACCCTGAACCCTACGTGCAGCAGATCGCGGCCGACAAGTGGGTCGGCAATGTTTTTGCCAACGGAATCACCGTATCCGAGGAATACAACATCTGGATCGATTTCAAGATCAAGTACCTCGGCAGTCCGATGGCGATCGGGATTGTCTGGACCTGGAACAACTGGCAGGACTGGCGCTCAGCCACCGCCGAGTTTGAGGGCGACCTCGAGAATGGCTTCCAGCAGTGGGGGGTGGATCTTCTCCCCGCCGGTATCGCCTATTCCCACCGCAGCCTCGGCTTCATTCGCTGGTTCCCCGAGGATTCCACGGAATACATGGACGTGACCGACAAGCGGGTTACCATCAAGTACGCGATCTTCTACCAGGTCGGCGGTACCTGGTACTGGGACAACAATGGCGGATCCGATTACAAGATCGTGATTGGTCAGGACGAAGGCGATCCCAATGACACCGACGCCGACGGCCTGCTCGACGCCTGGGAAATGGAGCACTTCGGTGATCTTTCGCAGGGCCCCGATGGCAATCCCGACGGCGACGGCGTGATCGGTATTCCCATGGCCAACATGATTGAGTTCGCCACCGGCAACAATCCGAATGTCCCCAATGATCCCATGGGTGTTCGACTCCTGTGGGCGAATGCTTATCCGGTTCCCGGTTCTTCCGTGACCCTGTCGTATGTCCCCGGCAATGAGGCGAGTCCCTTGTTCGGCAAGCCGGTATACGCGCACGTCGGCAAGAACGGCTGGCAGGATGTGTACGACACCGCCCAGCTTGAATGGAACGGACAAACCAGCCGCTATGAAATCAGCATCACGGTTCCCGGCGATGCCGACGAGCTGAATGTGGTTTTCACCGATCGTAACGGCAGTTGGGATAACAACAACGGAAGCGACTGGACGATCAAGGTCAATAACTGACCGGTTCGACTGGTTATTGAATCCAGTGACACTGCGGGGGCAGGAATACCCCCGCTCCGTTTGGTGAGATGGTCCCAACAGGAGCGGGGGCTTTCCAGCCCCCGTCAGGCTGTTGAGAAACCCTTTGCTTCATGCTTTTCTTCAGGCCGGGTCATGAAGCCAGTCCACGATCTCGATCCTCCCGTCCTCGTGCTCGACGAGGGCGGTGCAGCTTTCCACCCAATCTCCGGTGTTGCAGTACAGGATCCCATCTACGGGTGTCAGTTCGGCGCGGTGAATGTGACCGCAGACCACGCCATCCATGTTTCGCTTCTTCGCTTCTTCAATGACCGCGGTCCGGAAGTTGTACATGAACGAAACCGCGTTCTTCACCTTGTGCTTGAGGTAAGCGGATAGAGACCAGTATGGCTTGCCGACTTTTCGGCGGTACCCGTTCAACAGGCGGTTGAGCTGGATGGAGAATTCGTAAGCGCTGGACCCGAGGACGGCCAGCCACTTGTTGTAACGGACGATACCGTCGAATTCATCCCCGTGGATGACCAGCAGTTTCCGTCCGTCGGCGCTCTCGTGGACGGCATCCCGGAGTACGGTGATGCCTCCGAATTCAAGCTCGATGTATTCACGGACGAACTCATCATGGTTACCCGGTACATACACGACCCTGGCTCCCTTCCGGACTTTCCGCAGCAGCTTCTGGATGACATCGTTATGAAGCTGGCTCCAGTTCCAGGTTTTCCGGAGCTGCCAGCCGTCGATGATATCGCCGACGAGGTAAATATATGTCGCATCATGGTGGCGCAGGAAGTCCAGCAACCGGTCGGCCTGGCTGCCCTTGGTGCCGAGGTGCACGTCCGATATCCAGATCGTCCGATACCGCTTCAATTCAACATCATCGTCTGTCATAGTGGTCCTGCTTACATGTTCTTCGTCCGCATCTAATGAAAAGGACCACGGTGATGAATGAGGATTCGGTTAGAATTGTGTATATGACGGCGGCCGACGAAAAGGAGGCGGCAGCCATCGGAACGATGCTGATCGAGCGAAAGCTTGCAGCCTGCGTCAATATCCTCGGACCCATCCGGTCGATGTACCGGTGGGAAGGAGAGGTCAGGAATGACCCCGAGGTCGCCTTCATCGCCAAGACCAACGCCGCAAAGCTCGATGACCTCACCGCCGCGGTTCGGGATCTTCACTCCTACGACTGCCCCTGCGTGGCCGCCATCCCCGTCAATGCCGGCAACCCCGCATTCCTGGCCTGGGTGAGAGATGAGGTGGGGTGAAGTTTTCCCGGCTCGGTAGATTTCCGGCCACACTGCTTGTCTGCCTTGTCGGGTGCTGCATTCCGGACAGGCCGCAATACGACGGTACTGCGTTGAGTGGAAAGGTATTCCCCTGGATGCGATATGAGGCGGAAGATGCGGGGTCCAATGTCGGGATTTCTTCAACATACCGGAAGGCGGGTATGTTTGCGTCTGAAGCGAGCGGCCGGTCGTACCGGCAACTTGCAGCGTCGACAGATTGGATCGATTTCCGGGTTGAAGCTCAGGCGAATGCCCTGGTTGTGCGATATGCCCTGCCTGACGCTCCTGAAGGCGGAGGTACCTCGGCATCCCTCCGAATCGCCAGGAACCATAAGGATGAAGTTGATCTTCCCATTTCCTCCGGCACCGCCTGGGTGTATGGCGACTATCCGTGGAGTCATGATCCCGCACGCGGCCACCCTCGCCACTTCTTTGATGAACAGCGCATACGAATCTCTCCCGTGGATGCGGGGGATGTGCTCAGGGTTCGGTTGGCGCCGGGAGCGAAATCGACCTTTTGTGCCATCGACTTCATCGAGCTGGAGTTGGTTGACCCGCCTCTCGCCGCACCGGAGAATTCGGTGTCGCTGCTCGATTACGATGCCGTACCTGACGATGACCTGCCGGATGATGCGGGCCTGCGGACGGCGCTATCCGTTGCCCGTGAAGCCGGCCGGCCGCTTTGGATTCCGCCTGGAACATTTCATTTCCGTGAAGGTCCCTTCGATCTTGGCGGTGTGACCCTCCGCGGCGCCGGGGTTTGGTATTCCGTACTGACCGGTCCCGGCGCCCGGTTCCGGGGAACCGGGGTGCCCGTGGACCTTGCGGATTTTGCCGTTTTCGGATCGGTAGACCGGCGGGATGATTCGCGGGATGACAATGCATTCACCGGAAACTTCGGCGATGGATCCCGCTTCCGTAACCTGTGGATCGAGCACGTGAAGTGCGGAATCTGGACCCGGCACGGTACGGTGAATCTCCGCATCGAGCGATGCCGAATTCGAAACACCATGGCCGACGGTATCAACCTCTGTGACGGAACAAGCTTCTCAATCGTTGAGCGGTGTCACATTCGAAACACCGGTGATGACGGCCTCGCCACCTGGTCTCCCCGTGCCGCGTGGGCCTCGTCCAGACCCTGCGAAAACAATGCGTTCCTGAACAATCTGATTGAGTGTCCGTGGCTGGCCAACGGGATCGGTGTGTATGGCGGGCGGGATCATCGGATTTCCGGCAACGTGGTAATCGATACGGTGTATTCCGGAGCCGGATTACTCATCAGCTCGGGGCATGATGCGGTTCCGTTCACGGGCGCCCTGCTCATTCAGAGCAATCGCTTCATCCGCACCGGAGGCGACAGTTACATTGGTGAACCGGTGGGCGCCTTGTGGGTGTATGCCGCGGATTCGGATATCGATGCTGCGATACGGGTTGAAGATCTCACCATCGTGCAGCCCGACCATGCCGGGATATCGGTCCATGGCCCGTATCGGATATCCGACCTTATTTCCATCCGGGACCCCGGCGGGCCCGGTATACGGATTACATCAAATGCAACAGTATCGGTCCGCATGCATGACCTGACCGTCCGGCCGCCCGGCACCACCCGGGTACTCGACGAATCACGCAAGTGAGGGGATGCCGCCGTCTGATCAAATCATCAAGCGGCGACATCAAAGTCGTGGGCGCTTCGAGCTACTTTTTCCGGCGCAGGGCAAAGAGAGCAACCCCACCGATGATCATCGTACTCAATGTGCCCGGTTCGGGAACGGTGGCAAGCGATACAGCGGTGAGATAGCCGAAGGAAGAGCTGGTGGAATATTCGATGGTGATCACCCCTCCCGCGGTCGGGGCGATCGAGGAAACGGTGAACGTATCATCATTGTTGTAGCTAGAGCCGGTACCGCTTCCGGTGCCGGTGGTCAGGAGCGATCCGTTTGCGGTGGTTGCGCCGATGACGGTGTAATCCGTGGTTCGAGCGTCGTCGCTCTCCCGGGCGCCATAGATGACAACCTCATAGAACTGTGCGGGGTTCAGGTTGAAAAAGCGGATATCCCGCGTTCCCTGTGCCGATGTGAGGTTCAGGGCGTCGCTGAATACGGCGTCGTCATTGAACGGATTGGGAGCGCCGTTGGGGGTGAACACGAAATCCAACACGTTTGCATCATTGGCCGCTGCCCCGGTGGTGGAGTCCAGGTTCCACCCGGAATCGGTGACGCCATCACTGGCCAGTACGAGGTCGATATTCTGACCGGGGCTCCAGGTATTGAAGAACAGGCCGTTGACGGCACCGGCCGGAGAAATGCTGTTGGTGGCCCCGAAGTCAACCAAAGCCATGTCAGCCCTGGCGATTCCCGCGATTGCTGCTATGATCACTACCCAAGCGATTTTCTTCACTGCACACATCCTCGTTTGTATGTACCCATTCTGATTCGCGATGTGATGAAGCATGTTCTTCAGCCAGGCAAAATGCGGCATGTTTTGGGGTTTACGTAAACAGTGCGGCGTTGTCTACCGCACCAGCGCCACGCTCTTGATCTGGGCGTAGAGATGCAGGCCGGGGCGGAGGTTGAGCTCGTGGGCGGACTTTGCCGTGATGCGGGCAAGAAGGTGGGCGGAACCGGTTTTCATTTGTACATCGACCTGTGCCTTTCCAATCGGCTCCACACGCAGAACTTCTGCGGGGAGGATGTTCCGGATGCTGGTGCACTCAGGCTGTTCCAGAGTAAGGCTGACATCGGCGGCACGAACGAGCAGGCGAACCTCCCGACCATCGGGAAGGTCATCGCCGGCAAGGACCAGGCGGCCCTGGCCGGAATCGATATCGAGCAGGCCGAAGGCTTCATCGCGGCCGGCCACGCGGCCCTTGATCAGCGTGCCCGCGGCTGGTCCTTGCGGTCCGGGTAGTTCCAGGCGGGCAAAAAGGTCCACGAGGGCGCCGGAGGCCGACACCTTTCCTTTGTCCAACAACACAACATGATCCGCGAGCCGTATCACTTCATTGCGGTCATGGCTGACATAGAGAATCGGGATCTCCAGTTCTCGGTGCATGGACTCAAGATAAGGCATAATGCCGGCCTTCATTGCGTCATCAAGCGATGCCATCGGTTCATCCATCAGCAGGATCCGGGGATGGACGGCAAGCGCCCGGGCGATGGCAACCCTCTGCTGCTCGCCGCCGGATAGTTCCTGTGGCCGACGTTCCAGAAGGTGGCCGATGGCCAGCAGGTCGATAATGCCCTGAAGAGGAACCGATTTTTCGTCGGGGGGAAGCCGCCGCCGCCCGTATTCGATGTTGCCCCGGACGGTCAGGTGCGGAAACAGGGTCGGTTGCTGGAACACGTAGCCGACCGGCCGCCGGTGAGGTGGCAGGAAGCGGGTATCATCCTGCCAGATGTTGCTCCCGACCTTGAGAAAACCGCCGGAGATCTGCTCCAGGCCGGCGATGGCCCGAAGCAGCGTTGTTTTGCCGCTCCCCGAAGGTCCGAATACCGCGGTGATACCTTTTGCCGGTACGTCGATGTTCACATCGAGCCGAAAGGCTCCACGCTGCATAAGGAAACGGGCTGCGATACTCATGTCGGCCCCGCCTTTATCCGGCCATTGACCGCATACACGGTCACCAGCATGAGAAACGCCAGGCCGAGCATGACCAGGGCGAGGGCGTTTGCGTTTGCATATTGCAGCGACTCCGTATGGTCATAGATGGCGATCGAAGCCACGCGGGTAACGCCGGGAATATTCCCTCCGATCATCAGGATCACCCCGAATTCTCCCAGTGTATGAGCGAACCCCAACACCCCCGCGGTCAGGAATCCGTTCCGGGCAAGGGGAACCGCGACCGTGAAAAAGCGATCCATCGGTCCGGCCCGAAGCATGGCGGCAGCTTCCAGCGGTCGGCGGCCGATGGCGGCAAATGCGACTTGCAGCGGCTGGACGACGAAGGGAAGAGAGTAGATCATGGAGCCG
>JAUIHQ010000216.1 GCA_030432155.1 bacterium
AGTCGCCAGCATGCTGTCGAGTCCCTTGGAACTGCGGTAGGACACCAGCTCCATCGCGTTCGTCGACAAGGCGCAGGCTGAAATCACCAAGTAATCAACCTCATTGGTCACATCACGCAACGTCGTTTCGGATGCCGGCAGGACGGCCACGGGATCCCGCTCCCCGCCGATCTCGGTCACCGCGTACAGGCCGGGCTGCGACGGAACGAAACGAACTTTCCAGTTCATCCCGTCCGGCTCCACCGCGTAACCGGTGAGACGCTTGCTGTTGAAACGGTCAGTGATATCCCAGACTTCGACCGCGGACGTGGCCAATCCGGTGATGTGGTGCGGAAGAGAAGGAGCGGGGAAGACCAGGCCGCCACCGATGGCGCGGTGTTGGCGGTCATATTCCGCCTCGAAGAAATCGAGGTAGAAGCTGTCGAAGTAGGTGCCGATCTGCGGGGTGCTGGTGATCTTGACCTGGTTCCCGGTTTCATTCCAAACGCCGGGAGGAACCGCGCAGGTGACGACCAAGGACTCGAAGCCGTTGAAATAATGAGAACCGACGACCGTGCCATTCACCTCGATACGGGCGCCATGGTAATACTGGCCGGTCGTATCGGTGGCGCCTTTGAGCCGCACAACGAGTTTGCCGCCGGATCCCGGGGCAAGACCGGGAAGATTCATCGGCAGCGTGTAGGTCTGCGAGCTGAGGTAGCTGATGAAGAGGTGCCCGAGCCAGGGATCTTCGCCGATGTCGGAGACGATGTCCGACCGGATCGCCAGGTTCTCTTCGACCCGCTGACGGTCCTTGAAATTCGGAACGGGCGGCGCGGTGGGAACCGTAACTGATTCTTCCTCGATCAGGGAAGGCATACCCGGGCGGATCCAGTATATGTTCACGTCCGAATAGCGGCTCTGGTAGGGATGCCCGACGAACAGGACATCACCATTCTCACGCAGCGAGGGAACGATCTCGCCCATGTTCTCGCAGTAGTAATCCGTCACCGCAACCTGGGTTTCGGAAATGCCGAAAACCGCAGCCAGGTCGGTTTTCGATACGCGGTAGAATCCGGGCTTGTCGACAACCACTTTGGCGGCAACCGCAGCGGAAGCGGCCGAGGCGCAGAGAAGGAGCGAAACCGCGACCGCCGCGAGGCGTCCAACCGATCCCGTCTTCTGCTTTTTGGTTATCATTTTCATGTTCATCTTTTTCTGTCCGGCAATCTATTAAGCAGACCGTGTGCCAACCCACTGATGAACCTGTACAACCGATCTTCTACAGCCGTGTAAACCCTTTCGTTTATAAGGAATTCCCTGATAGACCCCTAATGGCGAAGGGGCAATTTTACGCAAGTTGCAAAGCTTTTCCAGAGGCAGACCCGCGAACAACTTCAACGGGTCTACAACGTTTTCTTTCCCGCTCGGAGCGGGAAAATGAAAACGTGAACCAATTCAGATCATTTTTGAGAATGCAGGAATGGCATCGATGCAAACCGCTGGAGGTAAAACGTTTATATGTTTAAGCGTTTTACCGGTGTTGGGAGCCATCGGGAGATGAGCAAGGTAAATCAGGCATGGTGCATGGACGCGTTAACCCAAACCAGCATCTGCCACGTTGGGGGCGCGGCGGCAGATGTTATTGTTCACGCGGCACAGGTATTTGGCGCGGTGGGGGCGCCGCGCCTCCAGCAGCTGCGATTGCGCGAACCAGGCGGTGGTTTTTCAACAGCCTGCCGTGGACTGGAAAGCCCCCGCCCCGTTTGGGGAGCTCGTTCGTAGTTCCGGAACATGAGAAGGGCCGCCGGTAACAACCGGCGGCCCTCAAGTTCGGCAGGGGTCTGCCCTAGTTGACGATGACGCGGTACACAACCGATTCGCCGGTCGGATCGGTATCGATCCAGGTATTCACCGGACCCTCAGCGGCAACATCATCCGCGATCGTCTGGTAATGTTCGCCAAGGCCGTCCGCCCTTTCGATCCGGTAGGTCCGGCCCGGGATGGAGGGCCAGCTCAACTCGATGCTGCCATCGGTGCGGAAGGTGAGTTGCACGACGACTAGCTCGGAGGATTCATCGGTCGGATCGGTGCCCGCCCGGTATTCGCTCTCGTTGTCGAGACCGTCACCATCGATGTCTCCCTTCGGATCCACGGCCAAGCCGAGGTCCTTCCAGACCGGACCGAAGGCCCAGTCGACCCACTCGTCGTAGCTTCCGCGATGCGGCTGAACCGCGGGTCCGCCGCGCGGAGCATTCGGATCGCCGATGGCCGTCGCAGGATCGCCGAGGAGCTGGTAAGCATATGCCACCGAGCCACGGCCCCGTCCGGTGATGAAGTCCTTGGCGCCGGCGAAGGCGTCGCCGAGGCGGGCCTCTCCGTTGCCGTACAACAGGTTCACCAGGTATTCGCCGAAGGACACGCTTTCCGCGTTGTTCACCAGCGTTCCCGCACCGAACATGGCGGCAGCACCGCCCTGCCCTGCGATCAGTTCTTCACCGACACTCTTCTGACCGGGCATACCAAAGGTTCCCATCAGACAGCCGAGGGTACCGACCACACCGGCCTGACCCTGGTTGTTCAGACCCGCAGCATCATCCGAGGTGAAGATTCCCTCTTCGGCGAAACGCTTGGCGTTGCCATGACCGATGTAGAGGGTCATTTCACGGCCTGCTTCCACGGCCGATTTCAGGGCGGCGGAGGCACCGGCGGTTCCGAGGGTTTCCATATCGGTCCGCTCCACGGACTTGCCGGCAAACGACTGTTCGAGACGTGAACCGTCATCAAGGAAGATACCGCCCGGATCACGGTTGTCCGTCGCCACCGTCACCGCATCACGCCATGCGCCGCCGGTTTCGAACGCCTGCAGCTTGGTGATGTAGTTCGCCAGCTCAGCCGCCGTGGTGACCGGGATACGGCCGACCACCATTTCCAGCAGGCCGTCGCCATCAATATCACCGAGCATCTGGTCGGATGCGAAGACACCGTACTGGCCGCCGGCCGGTGGAGTCGGCACGAGGCTGTCGCCGTACCCGAGATGGTTGCGGTAGTCGAGCGAACCGTCACCAGCGAGGACCACGTAGCGCGGACCCTTCTCCCACTGGCGGTAGGCATAGCTGAGCAGGGCTTTCACCGCCCGCCCGTCGCGAATGCCATGATTGAAGGCGTTGTAAACCTCGTCGATCCCGACGACCTTGGTGAGGAGACCGCGCTGGCTGCGGTCAGCAGCAAGGACGTCAGCCCCCGCCTCGAGACCTTCCCCGGCGATCACAAGGTAGTCAACCTGGTATCCGGTGTCCTTGAGATCGGAGCGATGCCATGCCGTTGCCGAACCGGTCGTCTCGGAACCGGTCTCGGCGATGGCATAGGTTCCGGCTTCGGGCGCTTCAAAGCTGACCCGGTAACCGGCGCCATCCGCCGTCACATCGAATCCGGTGATCCGTTCCGGCTGCCAACGGTTGTCAACCTTCCAGACCTCGACATCCGAGGTGGTGAACCCGTCCACCGACACCGGCCCTTCCGATACGGTCAGGGTAAGGCTACCGTTTTCGGCCGTCATGGTGCGGGCATACCGGGCCTCGAAGCCGTCCACATAGAACAGGTCATAGTCGCTGTTCTCGGAGACCACCGCGATGCTGTTGCCGGATTCCGACCACAGGCCCGGAGGTACATCGAAGGTTGCCGATGCGGATGCCAGACCGTTGAAGGTCATGGTTCCGATCTCGGTACCGTTCACTTCGATGCGGGCGGCATGATCCGCCTGGGCACCGGATGCGGACGCACCCTTGAGGCTGACGGTGAGCTCGCCGCCGGTTCCGGAAGCCAGTCCGGGCAGATCGAGGGCGCCGGTAAAGGTACCGTCGATTCCGCTGATCAGGAGTTTCCACAACCAGAGGTCGGCATCGGCATCGGTGAAGAGATCGGAACGAAGCACAAGCTGTTCCTCCACCTCAACCGCATCCACGAACCATCCGGCGGCGGGACCGGAAACCGGCAGGACCGGACGGTCGGTCACCTGTGAACCCGCACCCGCAGTGAGGATGTAGGCATTGCGGTCGGTATAGAGGTTCTCAAAGCCGTGGGCGTAGAACACCACGTCCCCGCCGACCGAATGAGTGGCCACGTCAAGACCGGCATTCCGCAGGGTCCAGGGCATGGCCGCCGCGGTCGACTCATCGATCCCGAGGATCGAGGCGATCGCCGCCGCGGAGATCCGATGGAAACCGGCATCCGCGGTTTGAATCTTCACGCCGTCTGCCGGCTCACCGGAGCCACCGGAAGCCTTGGCCACGGAGGCCAGGGCCTTGGGCGCAGCCGGCAGATTCGCGGCACGGGCCAGATATCCGGCCGGCGCGGCTTTTGATGCCGAACGTGAGGCCTTGAAGGTCAACTCGTAGTCGGTTGTCGTGCGGGTCGTTCCCCGGCTTTCCACTTCGACAAAGCGGTACCGGTAGGTTGCGCCGGTTTCCGCCGTTTCATCCGGCCATGCATAGGAGCCGCCGGCCAGGACACTGCCCACTGCGGGCAGGAACTCGCTGACCCGGCTCCACGTCTCGCCGTCGATGCTGCGCTCAACATACCAGCCTGCAGTCCCGTATTCGGTTTCGGTATTCCAGGCCACGACCGGAACACCGCCGGCCACCGTACCCGCGACCGAATCAATCTGGGCGAAGGTGACGAAGCGGTAGAACCCGGCATCCACATTCGTGTTGACCTGACCCGGCAGCAGGTTGATGACGTCGGTCCGCCGGGTAAGCGGATCGAAATCGTTGTCGATCACATCACTGAAGCCCACGTTGTTCGACGTGATACCGAACCCGATCGGGATCTGCACGCTGACGATATACGAACCGGTCGGCAGATTCGTGAACGCATAGGCGCCGGTGAAGCTGGAGGTTGTGACCAGCAGCACGACATCGTTTGTATCACGCAGGGTAACGCGGACATCGGCAAACGGAGGCTCGCCCGGATCCTGGAGGCCGTTGCCGTTGGAATCGATCCAGACGTAGTCGCCGATCAATCCGGTCCGGGCGTCGAGGAAGTCACGTCCGGTCACATCCTGACCACTGGTCAGCGTGACCCCGATGAGATTGTCATTCGGAGGAACGACATCGGCAGTGGATATGTACCCCGCAGGATCGGTTTCCACAACGGTGTAGCTACCCGGCAGCAGGTTGGTGAAGCTGTAGCTTCCGTCACCCGCAGTCGATGTCGACGTCACAACATTGGACGTGCTGTCGAGGAGTGTAACGGTGACCCCGGCAATGCCATTGGTGATATCCTCGGGATCAAAGACCCCATCGGCATTGGCATCGTCATAGACCGAACCGGCGATGCTGGCGAGGCGGAACAAGGCTGCATCGATTGTGTCATCGACCTGTCCGGCGGTCACGATGACCGGCCCGCTGCGGCCGGTGATAACATCCGCATCACTATCCACGGCATCGTTTGTACCCTGATTCTGCGGGCCGAACAGGTAACCGGATGGGAGGCTGAATTCCACGTCGTACGTTCCTTCGCGGACCGTAAACGAATACGCCCCGTCTACATCGGTCGTGGTGACACCGGTAATTCCGTTCGTCGCGTCATAAAGCGTGACGACAACACCCACAACGCCGGTCTCCCCGGCGTCCTGAATCCCGTCGGCATCAAGGTCTTCCCAGACAAAGTCGCCGATGGTGGCCGGAGGATTCGCACTGCATTCGGGCGTAGCCGGCGGATACAGCTCAATCTCGACATCCACCGGATTGATTTCCGCCTGCAGGTTCAGGAACGGACGCAGACCGTCGTCCTCTTCCTGCCAGACACCGTTGGTGAACGTCCAACCCGGCCAATCGACAACCACGCCATTGGTGTCAATGACCGTTCCCGGCCACAACAGGGTTCCGCTCAGCGGCTGATTGGTGAGCACCTGGACCGCAACACTGTTGGTGTTGATCCAGGACATGGTGACTCCATTGGTCGGGGTAATACCGATCGGAATGACTGTGTAGTCGGCATACGCAGCATCGTTCGTGCAGTATGCCACCGCAATCAACCTCAAGACCGGCGGGATGTTGCCGCAATCGTTGGTGGTGATCGTGGTGCGGTTCGTGCCGTAGGTCACCGTGGCCTCATTGAACAGCCCCTCGCCCGCCACCGGGGTGCCGCTGCCATCGCCGCACTGGACAAGATCCGCAACGCCGTTCAGGACCGCCGTGCTGAGCTGACCGGTGATGATCAGCGTGTAGGTATGGGATGCCCCGGCCGCGATGCTCTCCCCGGTGGCCAGAGTGTAGGGACCGGCGCCCGGCAGAGCGTTGGTCGCATACCCGGTCACGCCGCCGCCGATCACCGTGATGTTGGTGTCAAACTGCGGGGTGTCGGACAGGTCATAGGTTCCGTCCGAACCGCCGTTGTTGCCCACGGTCACATCGTAGGTTACCACGAAGATACCACTGGTAATGGAGGGTTCCGTCGCATCCACGAAGGTCTTGTCGATCACGATCACCGGCGGCACGTCGCCGCAACTGTTGGTGGTCACGGTGATGTCGTTGGTGCCGTAGATCACCGTCACCTCGTTGAACAGGCCTTCACCCGCGGTCGGCGTACCGCTGCCGTCGCCGCAGGCCAGCAGATCGGTCGTGCCGTCGAGCACCGCGGTGCTGAGCTGGGCGGTGATGATCAGGCTGTAGGTGTGGGTATCGCCGGCCGCGATGCTTTCACCGGTGG
>JAUIHQ010000217.1 GCA_030432155.1 bacterium
GACTTCGGCGCCGTTCCGATGGAATACTGGAAGTTCATTCCCGGCTTCATCGGCCTTCCCATCGAATACGAAACCGACCGGTTCTACAGCCGACCGCTTGTGACGTGGTTACTCTGCCTTACCACGATCGCGATCAGCGTGTACGTACTCCTTCACAACCCGGAGTACTGGATCATCGAATTCGGTTTTGTGCCCAACGCCCCTCTTCGCCTCTGGGGATTGACCGTCTTTTCCTCCTTCTTCCTGCATGGCGGTTTCTACCACATTGTCTCCAATCTCTATTTTCTGTTCGTATTCGGAGACAACGTGGAAGACGCCCTCGGGAAAAGCCGCTACCTGCAAATGATTGCGGCGGCGGCGATCGCAGGCTGCGCCCTGCACGCGGTGGCCCACCCCGACGGGTCCACGCCCCTGATCGGCGCCAGCGGGGGAATTTCCGGCATCATCGCCTATTATGCCTTCCGCTTCCCCCGGGCCAACGTCGGCCTTCTGATCCGGTTCGGATTCTGGTTCCGGTGGTGGCGAACCCCGGCCTGGTTCATGTTTCTGTTCTGGGTGATTGTTCAACTGTTCGGCGCCTGGCTGCAGATGAGCGGCTACAGCCACGTTTCCTTTCTCGCCCATATCGGAGGCGCCGCGGTCGGCATCGCCACCTGGTGGGCAACCCGGGAGAGGATTTGAGATTTCCGATTTCCGATTGCCGATTGGGAATGAAGGATTGCACACATATGGGTGCTTGTTGTGGCCTCCAATCGGCAATCGGAAATCGGAAATCGGCAATTCCCCCCTTCAGTTCTTCATTGATCGATGGGGGTATATCGGGTTTAGTTTGAGCCTTTTCTCCCCCCCGGGAACGGGAGCAGTACATTCATGAACATCCAGGATATTGAACAGGAAAAGCAGCAGGCGCTGGCCGGCATTGCCGCGGCCGCGGATGAGAAGGCGGTGGAGGAACTCCGCATCCGTTATCTCGGCCGCAACGGTCTTCTTCAGGACATCATGAAGGGCATCAAGGATGTCCCGAATGACCAGAAAAAGGAATACGGCCAAAGGGCCAACAGCTTCAAAACCGAGGTTCTGGATGCGGTCAACGCCCGGAAAGAGACCCTGGCCGCGGCGGGAGGGCAAACGGGCGCCGGGATCGACCTCACCCTGCCCGGCGCCTGGCCTTCGCTCGGGACCCGTCATCCGATCTCCGCCCTCATCGACCGTGCGGTCGGCATTTTCCGTTCCATCGGGTTCACCGTCGCCGAGGGACCGGACATCGAGGATGCGTTCCACAACTTTGACGCCCTCAACACGCCGGAGAGTCATCCGTCGCGCAACCCCGCGGACACCTTCTATCTTGAGGACGGCACCCTGCTTCGGACCCACACCTCGCCGGTACAGATCCGCTACATGGAGACGCACAAGCCGCCGGTACGCATCATTGCTCCCGGCCGCTGCTACCGCCGGGACACTCCGGATGCGACGCACAGTGCCAGCTTTCACCAGCTCGAGGGACTCTACGTGGCGGAAAACGTTTCCCTGGCCGAGCTGAAAGGCGACATGGAATTCTTCGTCCGCCGCCTGATGGGCCGCGAGGATATCCGGATCCGCCTCCGCCCCCATTTCTTCCCCTTCACCGAACCGAGCGTGGAAGTGGATTACTCCTGTCACGTGTGCGGCGGCGAGGGCTGCCGGGTGTGCAAGCACAGCGGCTGGATCGAGATCGGCGGCGCGGGCATGGTCGACCCCAACGTGTTCAAGGCCGTCGGCTACGACCCCGAAAAGGTCACCGGTTACGCCTTCGGCATGGGCGTCGAACGAATGGCCATGATCCTCTACGGCATCCCCGACATCCGGTTGCTCTATGAAAACGACGTAAGGTTCCTCCGCCAATTTCGCTGACCAGGGGAAAACGTTCAACGCCCAACGCTCAACGTTCAACGTTCAGAGAAGAAAATGAAAAAAAATTCATCATATGATCTGGAAGAGAGGCTGCTCTCCTATGCCACAAGCATCATCCAGTTGACGGATAAGTTGCAGGGCAGCCGAGCCGGCGACTATGTCGGCGGGCAGTTGCTCCGATCAGGCATTTCTGCTTATTTCAATCATGGCGAGGCACAGGGCGCTGAATCTCGGAAAGATTTTGTTCACAAATTAAGCGTGTCTCTAAAGGAACTTAAAGAATCAAGACGGGCCATTCGCCTCGTCATCCATGCCCCTCTTACTCGGGAAACGTCCACAGCCAGGAAATTATTGGATGAAACCGAAGAACTAATCCGTATTTTTTATTCAAGTATACGCACCGCAAAAGAAGGCTACCTGAAAGAGAGTCCTTCTGAATATCAGGCCTGCACGGAAACGTCGGGCGATGAACGTTGGGTGTTGAATGTTGAAAGTTGAGCGTTTCTCATGAAGGTTCCCGTTTCCTGGTTACTCGACTATGTCAAGATCACCGCGACTCCGGAGGAGATTGCGGAGAAGCTTACGTTTGCCGGCATTGAGCTGGAAGGTATGGAGCGGATCGGCGGGGCGTACTCCGGCCTGGTGGTCGGCGAGGTCCGGGCGGTGGAGCCGCATCCGAATGCGGACAAGCTTCGGGTATGCCGGGTGTTCGACGGCAAGGATGAGGTGCAGGTGGTCTGCGGGGCGCCCAACGTGGAAGCGGGCGGTCGATATCCTTTCGCCCCGGTCGGCGCCATGCTCGACAACGGTTCGTTCAAGATTAAGAAGGCGAAGCTTCGCGGAGTGGAGTCGTTCGGCATGCTGTGTTCGGCATCCGAACTGGGGATTTCCGACGACCATGACGGCCTGATGGTTCTTGATCCCGAATACACTGCCGGAACGCCGATGGATACGGTCCTGGGACCGCCGGAAACCGTGCTCGAACTGGAGGTCACCCCCAACCGCCCGGACTGCCTGTCGATGATCGGCATTGCCCGGGAGCTTGCCGGCATCTACGGCGTACCGCTCGAGATGCCGGCGGTCGACCTGCAAGAGACCGACATCCCGGTTACCGATCACGCATCGGTTTCGGTCGACGACACGGAAGGTTGCGGCCGCTATACCGCCCGCGTCGTCAGAGATATTGCTATTCGGCCCTCGCCTTCGTGGATGCAGCGGCGGCTGGAGCTGTCGGGCATACGCGCCATCAACAACATCGTCGACATCACCAACTACGTGATGCTCGAGTGCGGCCATCCCCTTCATGCGTTCGACAAGGCTCTGCTGAAAGACAGCACCGTCATCGTGCGCCGGGCGGCGGCGAATGAGTCGATGAAGACGCTGGATGATATCGACCGGGAACTCCAATCCGACACCCTGGTGATAGCCGATGCCGAAGGGCCGGTCGCCCTCGCCGGCATCATGGGCGGGGCGGGCAGCGAAATCCGTGACGACACGAAAGATGTCCTGCTGGAGAGCGCCCGGTTCGACCCCGACCTGATTCGCGCCACCGCCCGACGGCTCGGTCTGTCCACCGAATCCTCGTACCGGTTTGAACGGGGCGTCGATCCCGAAACCGTGGAGTGGGCAAGCCGCCGCGCGGCTTCGCTGTTGGCTTCGCTGGCCGACGGCAAAATCTGCCGGGGTGTCATTGATGTCTACCCGAACCCGCCGAACGTCCGCCAAGTCTCCTGCCGGTTTGACCGCACCCGTGACCTTCTCGGGGCGGACATACCCGACGAGAACATCATCGCCATCCTCAGCTCCCTCGGCTTGAAACCACAGGAAATTTCCGGGGGCGCCTGTGTTCTGGAGATTCCGTCCTATCGCGGCGATCTCGAACGGGAGGTGGATCTCATTGAAGAAGTCGCGAGGCGCTTCGGGCTTGATAACATACCCAGCGCCCCGGTGGCCGCCCGCATTAACGTGGATGCCGATGATACCCCGTGGCGGCACCGGGAAGACCTGCGCGGTGAAATGACGGCCCTCGGTCTCCAGGAAATCACGACCTACAGCCTTGTCCCCGAAGGACTGCTGAATCTTTTCTTCGGCCCGGGGGAAGAGGGGCGTATCGCCCTGCCCCGCCCCGTGACCATGGACCAGTCGATTCTCCGGACATCGCTGGTTCCCCAGATGGTGGAAACCCTCGGTCGTAACCGTTCACGCCAGACCGAGGACGCAGCCCTGTACGAGATGGGCCGGGTATATCGCCGGAACCAGGACGGTTCCTCAACCGAAACCATCCGCCTGGCTGCCGGCGTCATGGGCGTTCCGGGAGGAAACAGCATCCGTACGCGGGAACCGGTGACCGCAGCCGGCATGTACGGGCGAATCAAAGGCCTGTGGGAGAAGCTGGCTGAACGCCGCCCCGGTTTGACCTGGACCCTCAGGCCGTGCGAAGCCCCATGGTTCGAGCCGGGTCATGCCGCGGAGATCGAATCCGGCGGCGCCGTCGTGGCCCGCTTCGGGGTCATTGCCTCCGGCATCAGGAAAGAATGGAGACTGCAGGATCCGGTCGCCGTTCTCGATGCGGATGCCGACGTTCTCGCATCGTCCGGACGGGCCATGCCCCGTTACCAGGCGCTTCCCACCTACCCCTCGGTCACACGGGATCTTGCCATGATCACCGGGCATGATGTTCGTCATGAAGACATTCTCGAGATTATCCGGGCCAACAGTCCGGACGAACTCGAAACGGTTGAACTGTTCGATGTCTTTGCCGGGAAGGGAATTCCGGAAGGTCGCAAAAGCATGGCCTATTCCCTCACCTATCGTGCCGCCGGGCGAACCTTGACGGATGACGAAACGAACGGGTATCTTACGTCCGTGATGGACGCACTTAGGAACGTCCTTCACGCGGACATCCGCGACAGGTAGAGACCTGTTCCGACGTCCGCGAAAGGTAACAGGGCGGACATGGAAATCCTTCTTACCATTATCATGCTGACTGGCATATGGATCATGCACGGTATCACCGCGGTGCGCTCACAACGTGCGCCGGAGACCGCGGCGATTCGGTTGAAAACATCTAACGTCCGGCGTATTGTATGGATGAGAGGGGCGCGCCCCGAAGCATGTGGCGGACGCGCCGGATACAGGGTTCCCGGGAGGGGATCCGGCTCCTGAGCGGAGAGTGTTCTTTCTAAATGGATTTCCGGTTTTCCGCGCCTCGGCGCGGTAAACGAAATACCCTGCCTTGTTCGCGATAGGGTTCGTAGTTCTCCTGACCCATTACTGTTTATCAGGGGGTTCTGCGGCGGAACGGATACGGTAGCCTTCTTTGAAAGGACCCGGTCCCTCCGTCTTTGAGCACCCACTTTGACCTAAAGGCGTCAGAGATTGAACTCTCAACGACTTGTGGCGGGGTATTTCTTTTGCCGCGCCGGACGGAGATTGGAATGGATCTATTTGAACAGGATGACAACGGCGGCAGGATGCCGGCAGGTTCGGCACCGCTTGCCGAGCGCATGCGGCCGCGCAACCTCGACGACATTGTCGGGCAGGACCACATTCTCGCACCGGGAAAGCTCCTGCGTCGGGCCATCGAAGCCGATCGTTTATCGAGTGTCATCCTGTACGGCCCCCCGGGGTGCGGGAAAACCTCACTCGCCGAAGTCATCGCCCGGGCTACCAACCGCCACTTTGAACGGACCAGCGGCGTCCTTGCCAACGTGTCGATTCTCCGCAACCTTCTGGAAGGCGCGGTGCAGCGGGAAAAAATTCACCGGCGCGCCACGATCCTGTTCATCGACGAGATCCACCGCTTCAACAAGGCCCAGCAGGATGTCCTGCTCCCCTATGTGGAAGCCGGATCGGTCACCCTGATCGGCGCCACCACCCACAACCCGTTCTTCTTCATCAATGCACCGCTCACATCGCGGTCCCAGATTTTCCAGCTCGAACCACTCGACGAGGCGGCAGTACTCAAGCTGCTCGAACGATCGCTGGAGAACCCGATCGGCCTGGGCGGTCGCGGCGTGACCGCGGACCATGACGCCCTTGTCCATCTCGCGAATGTCTGCGAGGGAGACGCCCGCCGGGCCCTGAACGCGCTGGAGCTGGCGGTGTTGACTACCGAACCGGACGGGGAAGGCGCGATCCGCATCACCCGGGATATCACCGCCGAATCCATCCAGAAGAAAGCCGTGGTGTATGACCACGACGAAGACGGGCACTACGACACCATTTCCGCGTTCATCAAAAGCGTTCGCGGCTCGGATCCCAACGCCGCTCTCTACTGGCTGGCCAAGATGCTGTACGCGGGAGAAGACCCGCGCTTCATCGCCCGCCGACTGGTTATTCTTGCCTCCGAGGATATCGGGAATGCCGATCCCACCGCCCTGACCCTGACCGTCTCGGCCATGAAAGGCGTGGACTTCGTAGGCATGCCGGAAGCCCGGATCATTCTCGCCCAGGCCACCACCTATCTCGCCTCCGCCCCCAAGAGCAACGCGGCCTACATGGGGCTGGAGGAAGCGACCGAGGATATCCGAAACGGACGAACCCTTCCGGTACCCAAACACCTCCGCTCCACGTCATACAAAGGAGCGAAGAAGCTCGGGCATGAAGGATATCAGTATGCCCATGACTTTGATGGCCACGTAGTGGACCAGGAATATGTGCCGACCTCCAAGCGCTACTACAAGCCGACCGAACAGGGCTTCGAGCAGCGTATCAAACGCCGGCTGGAAGACGTGGATATCCTACGCCGGAAACAGCGGGCGTCCCGGACCGGGAAGGA